>NZ_DATCVQ010000532.1:0-35119 GCF_036566765.1 Streptomyces sp. | reverse complement strand
CGCCCGGACACCCAACTGGAGGCCCTGACCCTCGCCGTAGCCGCCGACCTCCCCGTGCTGCTCTGGGGCGAGCCCGGCATCGGCAAGACCGCGGCCCTGAACCAGCTCGCCGACGCCCTGGACCTCCCGCTGACCACGGTGATCGCCAGCGTGCACGAGCCGTCGGACTTCTCCGGCCTCCCCATCGTCGGTGACGATCCCGCACAGCAGGGCGTGCCGCTGGCCCCGCCGGACTGGGCCGTCCGTCTCGTACGGGCAGGGCGGGGCCTGCTGTTCCTGGACGAACTGTCCACCGCGACCCCGGCCGTACAGGCGGCGCTGCTTCGGCTCGTCCTGGAGCGGCGGATCGGTTCGCTCCAACTGCCGCCCGGAGTGCGGATCGTGGCGGCCGCCAACCCGCGGTCCTCGGCCGCCGACGGCTGGGAGCTGAGTGCCCCGCTGGCCAACCGCTTCGTGCATCTGCAGTGGACCCACGACCACGAGGTCGTCGTACGCGGCCTCGGCGGGACCTGGCCCCGCGCCACCCTGCCCCGGCTCGACCCGGAGCGGCTGCCGGAGGCCGTGGACCGAGCCCGTCGCGCGGTGTGCGGGCTGCTCACCGCCCGGCCCGCGCTCGTCCACCGGCTGCCCACCACCGAGACCAGGCGCGGCGGGGCCTGGCCGTCGCCCCGGAGCTGGGACATGACCGTGTGTCTCATCGCCTTCGCCACCGCGGCCGGCTCCGACCGTGACGTGCTCTCGCTGCTGATCCGCGGCACCGTGGGGGACGGGCCCGGCCTCGAACTGCTCGCCTGCCTGGACCGGATGGACCTGCCCGACCCCGAGCTGCTGCTCGCCGACCCCGCGAACGCCGAGCTGCCCGAACGGGGCGACCGCCGTCAGGCCACCCTCGAAGGCGTGGTGGAGGCGGTCAAGGCCCGGCCCGACAAGCCCCGCTGGGACGCGGCATGGGAGCTGCTGGTCCGGGCCCTGGAGACCGGGGCCCCGGACCTGGTGGTCGTCCCCGCGACCACGCTCGCCTCGTTGCGCCAGGAGGAGTGGGACGTCCCGGAGTCGATCGAGCGGCTCGCGGGCGCGGTCTCGCTGTCCCGCCGCGCCGACCGCTCGGTGGCCCGCGTGGCCGCGGCGGGCCCCGCCACGGTGGGCCGATGAGCACCGCCATGGACGGGGACGAGGCGAGCACCGCCATGGACGGGGACGAGGCGAGCATCGCCACGGGCGGGCACCACGCGAGCACCCCCATGGACTGGGACAAGCTCTTCGCCGCCCGACTGCACGCCGTAAAGGTCCGGCCCTACCTCGCGACGGCGCTGTTCGCCCTGCACGCCGTCGAGTCGCGGAGGGTGCCGACGATGGCCGTCGACCGGTACTGGCGGTGTTATGTCTCGCCGCACTTCGTGGCGCGGACGCCGGTCGAGGAGCTCGCCGGGGTGTGGGTGCACGAGGTGTCGCACCTGCTGCGCGACCATCACGGGCGCGGCGACAGGGTGGCCAGGCAACGCGGGCTGACCGGCGCGGGGGACCGGCTGCGGATGAACATCGCGGCGGACTGCGAGATCAACGACGACGTGTACGGCGACGGCCTCGCACGGCCCGAAGGGGCAGTGCTGCCACGGACGTTGGGGCTGCCCGAAGGCGAGCTCATGGAGGACTACCTGCGCCAGTTCCGGCTCGGGCCGTGGCTGGACGACATGGCCGCCTGGCTCGACTGCGGCAGCGGCGCGGACGGGCTGGACCGGGAGTGGGACCTCGGTCCGGACGGCGCGCACGCCCTCAGCGAGCAGGAGCAGGACGCGGTCCGCTTCCGGGTGGCGCAGGGCATCACGGGCTGCCCGGGGGACACGCCGAAGGGGTGGAAGCGGTGGGCGGAGGAGGCCTTTCATCCGCCGCAGCCGTGGCGGCAGTTGCTGGGCGCGGCGTTCCGTGCCGCCGCCTCCGGCTCCGGAGCGGGTCAGGACTACTCGTACGGCAGGCCGGCGCGCCGCTCGGTCGCACTGCGCGGCGTCGTTCTGCCGGCCCTGCGGCGCAGGCCGCCCCGGGTGTCGGTGATCATCGACACCTCGGGTTCGGTCAGCGACGCCGAACTCGGCAGCGCGCTCCTGGAGGTGGCCGCGATCTCCCGCTCCGTGGGCGGTCGGCGCGACCTGATCAACGTGCTGCCGTGCGACGCCGCGGCCCGGGTCGTCCACCCGCTGTGCCGGGCCGAGGGCATTCCGCTGCTGGGCGGCGGCGGCACGGACCTGCGTACCGGCTTCGCCGCCGCGCTCCGCACCCCGCCCCGGCCGGACGTCGTCGTCGTCCTGACGGATGGCCAGACGCCCTGGCCGGAGGCGCAACCGCCCTGCCGGACGGTGGTGGGCCTGTTCCCGCGGAAGGCGAGGGGCCGCGGGTCGTGGGACGAGGACAATCCCGACTACAAGCCGAAGGGCCCGCCGGCCTGGGCCCGCGTCGTCGAGATCGGGTGACCGACTGCCGGCTCCGGGGCTACCCCCGCTCCTTCGCGACCGCCTCCCGCACGGCCGGGGCGATCTCCGTGGCCCAGCGGCCGAGTGTCGTGAGGTCCGCGTGGCCGTGGTCGGTGGTGAAGAGGACGAAGCCGGACGCGCCGTGCTCCAGAACCGCCCCGGTCAGCTCCTCGACCCACTGGTCGACGGAGCCGCCGACCCAACGGCTCTGCTCGTCGCGGGTGGCGGCGAGCGGACGGTCGGTGATCCGGCCCGGGAAATTGAAGACCGTGCGGACGTCGCGGGGATCGCGGCCCGCCGCGGCCGCCGCCTCGTCGATGCGAGGGCGGGACTCCCGGTACCGCGGGCTGAGCCAGTCGGCCGCGTGGCCCGGGAGCCAGCCGTCGGCCACCCGGCCGGTGACGGCCAGGGACTTCGGGCCGACGGCGCCGGTCCACACCTCGGGCGCGGCCACCGGCGACGGCTCGATGCGCTCCACCCGGTAGAACCGGCCCTCGTGGGTCACCGGCGGGCCACCGCCCGACAGTTCCCTGACCAGCACGATCGCCTCCTCGAAGGCGCGTACCGCGTCGCCGGGCGAGAGCCGCTCCACGCCCATGTCGGCGATCCGGTCCCACAGTCCGCCGGCGCCCATGCCGAGGACGAACCGGCCCTCGGAGAGCGCCGACAGCGAGGTGACCATGCGCGCGAGCATGGGCGCCGGCCGGGTCGGCAGGTTGGTGACGTTGGCGAAGCCCGCGATGCGCTCGGTGCGGCCGAGGACGAAGCCGAGGGTGGCGTACGCGTCCACCCGGCCGCCGAGGTAGGGGTGGTCCGACAGCGAGAAGAGGTCGAGCCCGTCGCGGTCGGCCTGCTGGGTCATCCGCAGCAGGTCGGGCAGCTCGTGGAGGCCGGTGGGCGCTCCGAAGCCGAAGGCGAGCGGCGGCACTGTGTGTCCGGACATCGTTCTGCCTTTCCGTTCAGGGGGTGTTCAGGAGGCGGCGGTGCCGAACAGTTCGGCGAAGCGGCCGGTGAAGAGATCGCCGCCCTTGTACGCGGAGACCGTGTCGGCCGTGACGACGTTCGGGCCGTCGGGCGAGGGCAGTTGACCGACGCCGCCCGTCATGCCGAGCGGGAGCAGGATCATCGGGTCGGGCGCGGGTCGGTACGCGGCCGTGGGCTCCTCGCCGCGCAGTTGCGCGGCGATGTTCCGCGCCACGACCTCGGCGTGCTGCATCGCGTACCCGGCCATCTTCGCCTCGGCGAGGTCGGTGAGGTCGCCCACGGCGTACACGTGGGCGTGGCCCCGGACGTGCAGGGTCTCGGTGACCGGGACCCGGCCGTCCTCCGTGCGGGCGGTGAGCCGGCCGTCGGCCAGGTAGTCGCTGTCGACGCGCACGCCGTGGGCGCGGAACCAGATGTCGGCGGTGAGCTCGTCGCCGTCGGCGGTGGCGACCGTGAAGGTCCCCGCCAGGCCGGGACCGGTGGCCGGCGGCGCGGTCAGCGTCGTGCCGAGCCGCAGCCGGACGTCCCGCTCGGCGAGCTGGCGGTGCAGGTCCTCGCGCATCTCCGGCCGGAAGCCGGGCAGCAGCTGCTCGGCCGGGTCGACGACGGTGATCTCCTTGTCGGACCAGACCTCGCGGATCTCGCCGGCCAGCTCCAGACCGACCGGCCCGGCCCCCAGGATCAGCACCCGCTCCGCGCTCTGCAGTTCCTTGTGGCTCCGGCGGAGGTCGTCCAGCGCCTCGGCGGCGGAGTCCGCCTCCGGCTTGGCCGGGTACGCGTACCGGGAGCCGGTGGCCAGGACCAGGTAGTCGGCCTCGACCCGGCGGCCGGAGGCCAGGGTGACGCCCTCGGGGTCCACCGAGGCCGCCCGCTCGCGGATCACCTTGCCCCGCGAGAGCAGGGTGTCGAACGGGAAGAACACGTTGCCCGCCCAGTCGGGCCGGGCCAGGGCCCGGAGCGATCCCGCCGCGTTGACGAACGCGTCCCGCGGATCGATCAGTACGACATCGGCCTCGGAGTCCAGCGCCTTGGCGACCGCGGACCCGCCGTAGCCCCCGCCGATGACTGCGACCGTACGACTCATTGTTTCGCTCCCCATGCAGACAAGAGTTGCAGTTCGTGTCACGAACCATATTAGTTCGTGACGCGAACTGCAACCTTTCTCTCGTCGTGCCGGGGGTCACCGGCCTCCGGGGGCCGCCGATCCCTCGTCGGGCTCCCCGAAGAGCTCCGGGACCGCGTTGTCGCGCACCACGCGGCCGAGCAGGACGACGAGCGCGTCCTGCTCGGCGGCGCTCAGCCCGGAAGGCAGCTCCTCTATCAGCCGGCAGGTCCCGACGTAGAACTCCTCCGCCAGCCGCGCCCCTTGAGGGGTGAGCGCGACCCGCACCGCGCGCTGGTCGCCGGGGTCCGGCTCGCGGCGGACCAGCCCGTTGCGCTCGCTGCGGTCCACCAGGCCGGTCAGGCTCGACTTCGCGAGGCGCAGCATCGCGCCCAACTCGCCCATGCCGTACGGCTGCGCCATCAGCACGCACAGCAACTGCCCCTGCTGCGGGGTCAGGCTGTGCTCCCGCGCCGACTCCGCGTACACGGCGTTCACCAGGAACGTGGACCGCACCAGTGCGGTCGCCATGGCCATCCGGCCGTCATCATGCTTTCCCACCTGGGCACGGTAACATTTCGGCCCCGGAAATTCGTGGGACGAAGTACTGAGTGGAGGGACCCCCGCGAGGGAAGGAACCCGACGTGAACCCCGAAGCCACCGCACCCCCCGCCGCCGACCCCGGGCTCTTCGGCCCCGAGTCCGTCACCTGGCAGCTGCACGGCGACCCGGTCATGTGGATCGCCGGGGTGCGGGCGCTCTACCTTCAGGCGCTGCACCCGCGTGCCGTCCGCGGGGTCATGATCAACAGCACTGCTTTCAATGAAAAGAGGGGCCAGAGGGACGCCTGGGGACGGCTGCTGCGCACCGCGAACTTCGTCGGCACCATCAGCTACGGCACCGCCGAGGCCGCGGAGGCCGCCGGGGCCCGGGTGCGCAAGATCCACCGACTGCTCGGCGTCGACGACCCGGAGCTGCTGCTCTGGGTGCACTGCGCCGAGGTCGACTCGTACCTGAGCGTCGCCCGCCGCTCCGGCATCCCGCTGACCGACGCCCAGGCCGACCGGTACATCGACGAACACCGCACCTCCGCCCGGCTCGTCGGCCTCGACCCCGACGAGACGCCGGCCACCGTCGCCGCACTCGACGCCTACTTCGCCGCCGTGCGCCCGCAGCTCGCCGCCGGCGCCGACGCCCACGTCGTCGACGACTTCCTGCGCCGACCCCCGGTCCCACCGCTCCTCGGGCCCGCCCGCGCCCTGATCTGGCGGCACGTCGCGGCCCTCGCGTACGACACCCTGCCCCCGTACGCCCATGAGTTGTACGGCCGGCCCGCGCCGCCGCCCGAGACCGTCACCCACCGGCTCGTAGCCACGGCGAACGCGCTCCGGAGCATCCCCGCCCGGCTGCGCTGGAGGTTGCCGCCCGGTCACATCTTGAACGCGATGGCGCGACTCGGGCCCGCCACACGGCCCGCCCCGTTCAAACTGCACAGACAGGCCGCCATACTGGACGGGCCGGGAGGGGCGCAGCAGCGAAGCGACGGGGGCGACAGCACGCGATGGCGGACACCAGGCTGATCCAGGGCCGGTACCGGCTGCTCGAAATCATCGGGCGGGGCGGCATGGGCGAGGTGTGGCGTGCCACCGACGAGTCCCTCGGCCGCAGCGTGGCCGTCAAGTGCCTCAAACCGCTCGGTCCGCAGCACGGCCGAAGCGACGACAACTTCGTCAAGGTGCTCCGCGAGCGCTTCCGCCGCGAGGCCCGGGTCGCCGCCTCCCTCCAGCACCGCGGCGTCACCGTCGTGCACGACTTCGGCGAGTCGGACGGGGTGCTCTTCCTCGTCATGGAACTCCTGGAGGGGCAGAACCTCAGCCAGCTCCTGGAGGAGAACAAGCAGGCCCCGCTGCCCGTGGGCGAGGTCGTCGACATCGCCGAACAGGTCGCCGACGCGCTCGCGTACACCCACCGCCAGGGCATCGTGCACCGCGACCTCAAGCCCGCGAACATCATGCGGCTCACCGACGGCGCGGTGAAGATCTGCGACTTCGGCATCGCCCGGCTCGGCGCGGACATCGGCTTCACCTCCCGCCTCACCGGCACCGGCATCGCGATGGGCACGCCGCACTACATGTCGCCCGAGCAGATCAGCGGCTCCGAGGTCGATCACCGCAGCGACCTGTACTCGCTCGGCTGCGTGCTCTATGAGATCGCCACGGGCGTGCCGCCCTTCGACCTCGACGACGCCTGGGCCGTACTGGTCGGACATCGCGACACCCCGCCCGTCCCGCTGCGCGAGCACCGCGCCGAACTGCCCGCGTTCCTCGACCGGATCGTCCTCGACCTGCTCGCCAAGACGCCCGAGGGCCGCCCCGACGACGCGGCCGAGCTGCGCCACCGCATCGCGGCGGCCCGCTCGGGGCCGGTGCTGGTGGACCCGGCCGGGCATGCCGCCGGAGCGCACCCGACCGCCGCTCACCCAGGCGTACTGCCTCGACCACTCCAGCCGGCGCCGCCCGAGCCCCGGCTCCCGGAGCTCCCGGACTGGACGCGGGGCATGACCACCGGGCACAAGGCCGCCGGCGGCTCGCTCGCCGCGCTGCGGGCCACGCCGTACGACCCCTCCGCCGGGCTCACCAACGAGTGGACGTCGATCGGCATGCCGCCGCCGGTCCAGCTGCCCGGCGCGGCCGCCCGCGTCGAGCGCCCCACGCCGTCGCCGGAGCTGCTGTCGGTGCTGGCCAGCCGGCACAACGCCGGGCTCAGCCTCGGCCGGCTCGGCCGCTGGGAGGAGGCCGGCGACGTGCACCGGGCCCTCGCGCAGGACCGAGCGCAGGCACTCGGCGCCGACCACCCGGACACCCTCACCAGCCGCTACGAGGTCGGCTTCACCCTCAGCCGGACCGGCCGCGCCGCCGAGGCGCTCCACGAGTTCGCCCATGTCGCCGACGGGCGCGAGAGGACGCTCGGGGCCGACCACCCGGACACCCTCGCCGCCCGCCAGGAGACCGCGTACGTCCTCGGCCGGCTCGGCCGGCACGCCGAGGCGCACCAGGTGTACGCGTCGGTGCTCGCGTCCCGGGAGCGGACCATGGGGCCCGATCACCCCGACACCCTGCGCTGCCGCCACAACCTGGCGTTCAACCTGGGCAGGCTCGGCCGCTTGGAGGAGTCGTACCGGACGGCCCAGGACGTCGCGGACGCGCGCGCCCGGCTGCTCGGCGCGACGCACCCGGACACGCTGGTGACTCGGTACGAAGTGGCTTATACCCTGGGTCAGTTGGGTCGCTGGCCGGACGCGCTGCACGCGTACCGCGAGGTCGCGACGGCGCGCGCCGCGGTCTTCGGCGCCGATCACCCCGACGCCCTCGCCGCGCGCTACGAGGTCGGCATCTGCCTGGGCCGCCTCGGGCGCAGCGCGGAGGCGCTGGAGCTGTACCGGGAGCTGGTGGCCGCCCGGACCCGTGTGCACGGCCCCGACCACCCCGAGACCCTGCGCGCCCGGCACGGGCTCGGCGTCAACCTCGGCCGGCTGGCGCGCTGGGAGGAGGCCCTGGAGGAGTCCCGGGACGTCTGCACGCTGCGCGAGCGGGTCCTCGGTGGCGATCACCCCGACACCCTGGTGTCCCGCCGCGAGGTTGCCGTCGGCCTCGGCTGGCTGGGCCGCTGGTCCGACGCGCTGAGCGCGTACCGCCAGGTGGCCGAGGCCCGCGACCGGGTCCTCGGCCCGGCTCACCCCGACGCCCTGGCCAGCCGCAACGACGAGGCCCACTGCCTGGAGCAGCTCGGCCGACACGCCGAGGCCGTCGACCTGTACCGCCACGTCGCCACCCTGCGCCGCCAGCAGGGGGCGGCGACGGGCTGACCGCCGCCGGACTGTCCCATTCCGCGCGCGGGCTACCGCGGCCGATCTTCGCGTGCTAGCAAGAGACATGACCGCACCTGGGAAGCCCACACAGCGCTCGTACGACGTCGTCATCGTCGGCGCAGGACACAACGGACTGGTCGCCGCCGCCTATCTGGCCCGGGCCGGGCGGAGCGTGCTCGTGCTCGAACGGCTGGGGAACACCGGGGGAGCGGCCGTCTCCACCCGGCCGTTCGCCGGGGTGGACGCACGGCTCTCGCGGTACTCGTACCTCGTCTCGCTGCTGCCGCGGAAGATCGTGGACGACCTCGGGGTCCGGTTCGCCGTGCGGAAGCGGACCGTGTCCTCGTACACCCCCAAGGGCGACGGCGGGCTCCTGGTCGCCGAACCCGAGCGCACCCGCGCCTCGTTCGCCGCGCTCACCGGGTCCGACCGCGAGTACGAGGCCTGGGAGCGGTTCTACGGCGCGACCGCCCACGCCGCCCGCCGGATCTTCCCGACCCTCACCGAACCGCTGCCCCGCCGCGCCGAGTTGCGGGCCCGGCTCGACGACGAGGCGATCTGGCGGATGCTCTTCGAGGAGCCCATCGGGGCGGCCGTCGAGAAGAACTTCGACGACGACCTCGTCCGCGGCGTCGTCCTCACCGACGCGCTGATCGGCACCTTCGCCGACGCCCACGACCCGTCCCTGCTCCAAAACAGGTGCTTCCTCTACCACGTCATCGGCAACGGGACCGGCGACTGGGACGTCCCCGTCGGCGGTATGGGCGCGCTCACCGACGCCCTCGCCGCCGCTGCCCGCGCCGCCGGCGCGGAGATCCTCACCGGGCACGAGGCCGTCCGGATCGAGACCGACGGCGCGCACGCCGAGGTCGCCTTCCGCACCGCCGACGGCGAGGGCGTCGCGGCGGCCGAGCACGTACTCGTCAACGCCTCCCCGCAGGCCCTCGCCGGCCTCCTGGGCGACCCGCCCCCGGCCCCCGCCGAAGGCGCCCAGCTCAAGGTGAACATGCTGCTCACCCGGCTGCCCCGGCTCCGCGACCGCTCCGTCGACCCGCGCGAGGCCTTCGCCGGCACCTTCCACATCGCCGAGGGGTACGGGCAGCTGGCGACCGCGTACCGGGAGGCGGCGGCCGGCCGGCTGCCCGGCGCCCCGCCCTCCGAGATCTACTGCCACTCCCTGACCGACCCGTCGATCCTCGGCCCGGAGCTCGCCGAGCAGGGCTACCAGACCCTCACGCTCTTCGGACTGCACACCCCCGCCCGCCTGTTCGCCGCCGACAACGACGCCGCCCGCGCCGAGCTGCTCGCCGCCACCCTCGCCCAGCTCGACGCCTGCCTGGACGAGCCGATCGCCGACGTGCTGGCCCGCGACGCCGACGGCCGGCCGTGCATCGAGGCCAAGACGCCGCTCGACCTGGAGCACGACCTGCGCCTGCCCGGCGGCCACATCTTCCACCGCGACCTGTCCTTCCCGTACGCCACCGAGACCACCGGCCGCTGGGGCGTCGAGACCGCGCACCCCAACGTCCTGCTGTGCGGCGCGGGCGCCGTCCGGGGCGGCGGGGTGAGCGGGATCCCCGGCCACAACGCCGCGATGGCGGTGCTCGGACGTTGACGCCCGCGCCCGCCGGGTTGACGCCCCGGGCCCGCCGGCCTGGGGCGTGAAGCCCAGCTTGGGCAGCGCTTAAGAAAACCTCGATGGACCGCGAGCCCGACGTAAGGAAGATTTCTTCCAGGGATCTTGTGCGCGCAGCCGCGCCCGGACCCCGATCTCACAGGACTCGCACATCGGGAGCCATTGCATTGAAGGCGCTGGTCAAGCTGAAGGCGGAGCCGGGACTCTGGCTCACGGACGTGCCGGAGCCGGAGGCCGGCCCCGGTGACGTGCTCATCAAGGTCCTGCGGACCGGAATCTGCGGTACCGACCTGCACATCCGCTCCTGGGACGGATGGGCGCAGAAGACCATCGCCACGCCGCTGACGCTCGGGCACGAGTTCGTCGGCGAGGTCGTCGAGGTCGGCAAGGACGTCGCCGACATCGCCGTCGGCGACCGGGTCAGCGGCGAGGGCCACCTGGTGTGCGGCAAGTGCCGCAACTGTCTGGCCGGCCGCCGCCACCTGTGCCGCGCCACCATCGGCCTCGGCGTCGGCCGGGACGGCGCGTTCGCCGAGTACGTCGTGCTGCCCGCCGCCAACGTGTGGGTGCACCGGGTCCCCGTCGACCTCGACATCGCCGCGATCTTCGACCCGTTCGGCAACGCCGTGCACACCGCGCTGTCCTTCCCGCTGGTCGGCGAGGACGTGCTGGTCACCGGCGCCGGCCCGATCGGCATCATGGCCGCCGCCGTCGCCAAGCACGCCGGCGCCCGCCACGTCATGATCACCGACGTGAGCGAGGAGCGCCTGGACCTGGCCCGCAAGGCGGGCGTCTCGCTCGCCCTGAACGTCGCGGAGACGACGATCGCCGAGGGCCAGCGGACCCTCGGCCTCAAGGAGGGCTTCGACGTCGGCCTGGAGATGTCCGGCAACCCGCGCGCGATGCGCGACATGGTCGCCAACATGACCAACGGCGGCAAGATCGCGATGCTCGGTCTGCCCGCCGAGGACTTCTCCGTCGACTGGGCGAAGATCGTCACCTCGATGATCACCATCAAGGGCATCTACGGCCGCGAGATGTTCGAGACCTGGTACGCGATGTCGGTCCTCCTGGAGGGCGGCCTGGACCTCGCCCCGGTCATCACCGGCCGCTACGCCTTCACCGACTTCGAGGCGGCCTTCGACGATGCCGCGTCCGGCAAGGGCGGAAAGATCATCCTCGACTGGACCACTGGAGCCTGAACATGTTCGATTCCGTACGCGACGACCTGCGCACCACCCTCGAAGAGATCAAGCAGGCCGGACTCCACAAGCCCGAGCGCGTCATCGGCACCCCGCAGTCCGCCACCGTGGCCGTGACCGCGGGCGGCCGCCCCGGTGAGGTGCTCAACTTCTGCGCCAACAACTACCTCGGCCTCGCCGACCACCCCGAGGTCGTCGCCGCCGCCCACGAGGCGCTGGACCGCTGGGGCTACGGCATGGCCTCGGTCCGCTTCATCTGCGGCACGCAGGAGGTGCACAAGGAGCTGGAGGCCCGGCTGTCCTCCTTCCTCGGCCAGGAGGACACGATCCTCTACTCCTCCTGCTTCGACGCCAACGGCGGCGTGTTCGAGACGATCCTCGGCCCCGAGGACGCCGTCATCTCCGACGCCCTCAACCACGCCTCGATCATCGACGGCATCCGCCTCTCCAAGGCCCGCCGCTTCCGCTACGCCAACCGCGACATGGCCGACCTGGAGCGCCAGCTCAAGGAGGCCACGGAGGGCGGCGCCCGGCGCAAGCTGATCGTCACCGACGGCGTGTTCTCGATGGACGGCTACGTCGCCCCGCTCGCCGAGATCTGCGACCTGGCCGAGCGCTACGACGCCATGGTCATGGTCGACGACTCGCACGCCGTCGGCTTCGTCGGCCCCGGCGGCCGCGGCACCCCCGAGCTGCACGACGTGATGGACCGCGTCGACATCATCACCGGCACCCTCGGCAAGGCCCTCGGCGGCGCTTCCGGCGGCTACGTGGCCGCCCGCGCCGAGATCGTCGCCCTGCTGCGCCAGCGCTCGCGCCCGTACCTCTTCTCCAACACCCTCGCACCGGTGATCGCCGCCGCCTCCCTCAAGGTCCTGGACCTGCTGGAGTCCGCCGGCGACCTGCGCGAGCGGCTCAACGAGAACACCGCGCTGTTCCGCGGCCGGATGACCGAGGAGGGCTTCGACATCCTCCCCGGCGACCACGCGATCGCCCCCGTCATGATCGGCGACGCCGCCGAGGCCGGGCGGATGGCCGAGCTGCTCCTGGAGCGCGGCGTGTACGTGATCGGCTTCTCGTACCCCGTCGTCCCGCAGGGCGCGGCGCGCATCCGCGTCCAGCTCTCGGCCGCGCACTCCACCGAGGACGTCAACCGCGTGGTGGACGCCTTCGTCGAGGCCCGGGCGGCCCTGCGGGGGTAGTCCCCGGAGGCTGCGACACTAGGAGCATGATCGAAGCGCGGCGGCTGCACATTCTCCGGGCGGTGGCCGACCACCGCACCGTGACGGCGGCGGCCGCCGCGCTGTATCTCACCCCCTCCGCCGTGTCCCAGCAGCTCGCCGCCCTTGAGCAGGAGACCGGGCACCGGCTCGTCGACCGCAGCGCCCGAGGAGCCCGGCTCACCCCGGCCGGGGAGATCCTGCTGAGCCACGCCAACGCCGTGCTGGCCCAGCTGGAACGGGCCGAGTCCGAGCTCGCCGCGTACGGCTCCGGGGAGGCCGGCAGGGTCACGGTGGCGGCCTTCGCCACCGGGATCGGCCTGGTCGTGGCCCCGGCGATCACCGAGCTCGCCCGCACCTCGCCCGGCATCCGGGTCCGGGTCAGGGACGCGGAGGGCGACGCGAGCCTGCTGATGGTCCTGGACCGGCAGGTCGACGTCGCCGTCGCGGTCGAGTACCGCGGAGCGCCCGGCGAGGACGACGCCCGGCTCACCCGGCTGCCGCTGTACGCCGAGCCCTTCGACGCCGTCCTGCCGCTCGGCCACCGGCTCGCGGACAACGAGCGGGTGGCGCTCGCCGATCTGGCGAAGGACCCCTGGATCGGCCAGTCCGCCGGCAACCCCTGCCACGACGTGACCGTACTGGCCTGCGAGTACGCGGGCTTCGAGCCCCGGCTCGACCACTCATCGGACGACTTCCGGGCCGTCGTGGCCCTGGCCGCCGCAGACGCGGGCGTCGCGCTCGTCCCGCGCTCCGCGCTGCGCGGGACCGACCTCGCCGGCGTGGTGATCCGCCCGGTGGACGGCGACGCGCCGACCCGCCGGGTCTTCGCCGCCGTCCGCCGCGGCTCCGAGGACCACCCCCTGATCGCCCCGGTCCTCGCCGCCCTGCGCGCGGCCGCCGAACCGCGCGCCTGAGCCGCCGCCCTGCCCATCATGGAAGGGGAGGGCTGTCCCGGCAGGAGGTGCGTCATGACCGTGATCGAGGGCTACGTGCCGTTCCGCGGCCATCGGACCTGGTACCAGGTCGTGGGCGAGCTCGGCGGTCCGGACGGGAGAGTGCCGCTGCTCGTGGTGAACGGCGGACCGGGCCTGCCGCACGACTACCTGCAGGATCTCGCCGTCCTGGCCGATGACGGCGGACGCCCGGTCGTCTTCTACGACCAGCTCGGCTGCGGCAGGTCCGACCGGCCGGACGACCCCGCGCTGTGGACGATCGACACGTACGTCGCGGAGCTCGGCGCGGTCCGGGAGACGCTCGGACTCGACCCCGTCCACCTGCTCGGTCACTCCTGGGGGACCCAGGTGGTCCTCGAGCACCTGCTCGGCAAGCCGACCGGCGTGACCTCCGCGATCCTCTCGGGCCCCATCGCGAGCGCCCCGCTCTACCAGGCCGAGGCCCGCCGGCTGAAGGCCGAACTCCCGGCGGACGTACAGCAGACCCTCGACCGGCACGAGGCGGCGGGCACCACCGACGACCCGGCCTACCAGGGCGCGACGATCGCCTACTACCGGCAGTGGATGTGCCGGCTCGACCCCTGGCCGGAGTACATCGTCCAGGGCATGGCGGACATGCGCCACGACATCTACGGCGCCCTGTGGGGCACGGCGGAGTGGAACCTCACCGGCGCGCTGAAGGACTGGGACGTCACCGACCGGCTCGGCGAGGTGGACCTGCCGGTCCTGGTGACGTCCGGCCGGTACGACGTGTGCACGCCCGCCGTCGTGCGCCCGGTCGCCGAGGGGATCCCGGGCGCGGAGTGGGTGCTGTTCGAGAAGAGCGCCCATCTCGCCTCGATCGAGGAGCCCGAGCACTACCGGCAGGTCGTGACGGGCTTCCTCTCCGAGATCGAGGCGGACTGAACGCGGCCGCGCGGGTCTCTCAGTCCGCCGACGTCTCCCAGCCCGCCGCCTCGATGCGGGCCGCGTCCGACGGTCGGGCGTCGTCGAAGAGCGGCCGGTCCGCGGCGTCGACGACGCGCGGGCGCTCCACGTACACCCCGCGCCCGACGTACCGCTGGTCGGTCGCGTACCGCCAGCGCAGCCGGACGGGCGAGGAGGCCCAGGCCGACAGGTCGGCCGTCGCCCGGTGCCAGACGCGGCCCGACCAGCCGCCGACCGATCCGGCCTCGTGCCGCCGGGGCTCCTCGTCCGGCCGTACGGTGGCGAACGGCACCGCCGTCCAGGTCGCGCCGCCGTCCGTCGACGCCTCCAGGTAGGCGGCGTCCGCGCCCGGCTCCGTGTCCCACCACAGACCGCACTCCAGGCGCGCCGCCCCCGTGACCGCGGGCAGCGTCAGGGTGGCGGTCGCGGCGCTGGTCATGCCGGAGAACCAGGCCGTCCGTCCGCGCGCCGGGCGGACAGGGACGGCGCGGGCCAGGGCGTTGGCCGTGGCGACCCGGGGCGCGGAGCCGGTGCGCCAGTTGCGTACGGGGTGCACGGAGTTGCCGAGCACGACGAGGAACGCGTCGGTGCTCGGGTCGAGGACCAGGCTGGTGCCGGTGAAGCCGGTGTGCCCGGCTGTGTGCGGAGTCGCCAGCGCGCCCATGTACCAGTGCTGGTTGAGCTCGAAGCCGAGGCCGTGCTCGTCGCCCGGGAACGCGGTGTTGAAGTCGGTGAACATCAGCCCGACCGACTCGGTGGACAGGATGCGGGCGGCGCCGTACGCCCCGCCGTTGAGCAGGGTGCGGGCGAGGACCGCGAGGTCCCAGGCGCAGGAGAAGACTCCCGCGTGCCCGGCCACGCCGCCGAACCCGTACGCGTTCTCGTCGTGGACCTCGCCCCAGACCATGCCGCGGGCCAGGCCGGACCAGGGCGGCCGGGCGTCCTCGGTGGCGGCGATCTTCGGCCGCCAGGAGGCCGGCGGGTTGAAGCGCGTGCGGCGCATCCCCAGCGGGGCGGTGATCTCCTCGCGGAGCAGGGCGTCCAGCGGGCGGCCGGTGATCTCTTCCAGGACGAGCTGGAGCGAGATCAGGTTCAGGTCCGAGTAGAGGTACTTCGTGCCCGGTGGGCTCGCCGGCGCCTCGTTCCACAGCAGCTGCAGCTTCCCCTCCCGGGTGGGCTCCTTGTAGAGCGGGATCCAGGCGCGGAAGCCCGAGGTGTGCGTGAGCAGCTGACGGACCGTGACGTCCTGCTTCCCGCCGCCGGCGAACTCCGGCAGGTACGCCGCGACCCGTTCCTCCAGCTCCAGCGTTCCGCGCTCGATCTGCTGCACGGCCAGGATCGCGGTGAACAGCTTGGAGACGGAGGCCAGGTCGAACACCGTGTCCTCGGCCATCGCGATCCGCCGCTCGGGCGGGAGCTCGACGCCGGTGTCGGTCTTCTCGTCGTACGCCGCGTAGCGCACCGCGCTGCCGATCGGCCGGTGCAGCGCGACGGTTCCGCCGCGCCCGGCGAGCAGCACCGCGCCCGCGTACCAGGGGTGCTTGGGGGAGGGGCCGAGGAAGGCCTCGGCCTCGGTCACCAGCCGGTCGAGGTATGCGGGGAGCAGCCCGGCCCGCTCGGCGGAGCCGCGGCGCAGGGTGGTGCGCCGGCCGGCCGGGTCCCCGGGGGAGCCGTCGTCGGGCTCCGGGGCCGCGGCGGCCCCCGGGATCGAGCCGACCATCACCGCACCTCCCAGAGCGAGGAGCCCGCCGCCGAACGCGCGGCGGCCGATTCCCCGGCCTGCCGAATCCTCCGTCATCCCCTACCCTCCCACGCCTTTGAAAGAATTCTTCGGTCACACCCGTAGCGCCTGAAACTTTCTTACCGGCGTGGCGGCGCGTCAAGGAAGCGGGCGACACGGCAAAGAATCTGACGCTGCATCAGAAAACCTCTTCCCTCGGCCGATCAGCTGCGGCATCCTGCCGCCCATGAAGACGGAGCTGAGCCAAAAACTGGGGATCGAGCACGCCATCTTCGGCTTCACGCCCTTCCCCGCGGTGGCCGCCGCCATCACCAGAGCCGGCGGATTCGGCGTGCTCGGCGCGGTCCGCTACACCGCCCCCGACGATCTCGCCCGCGACCTCGACTGGATGCAGGAACACACCGACGGCCTGCCCTACGGCCTCGACGTGGTCATGCCCGCCAAGAAGGTCGAGGGGGTGACGGAGGCCGATGTCGAGGCCATGATCCCCGAGGGGCACCGGGAGTTCGTCCGAGAGACCCTCGCCAAGCACGGCGTGCCCGAACTCGCCGAGGGCGAGGCCTCCGGCTGGCGGATCACCGGCTGGATGGAGCAGGTCGCCCGCAACCAGCTCGACGTCGCCTTCGACTACCCCATCAAGCTCCTCGCCAACGCCCTCGGCTCGCCGCCCGCCGACGTCGTCGCCCGCGCCCACGACCACGGCGTGCTCGTCGCCGCCCTCGCCGGCAGCGCCCGGCACGCCCGCCACCACGCCGAGGCCGGCATCGACGTCGTCGTCGCGCAGGGGTACGAGGCCGGCGGCCACACCGGCGAGATCGCCTCCATGGTCCTCACCCCCGAGGTCGTCGAGGCCGTCGCCCCGCTGCCCGTCCTCGCCGCCGGCGGCATCGGCAGCGGCGAGCAGATCGCCGCCGGGCTCGCCCTCGGCGCACAGGGCGTCTGGCTCGGCTCCCTCTGGCTCACCGCTGCCGAGGCCGACCTCCACTCCCGCGCCCTCACCGCCAAGCTGCTCGCCGCCGGCTCCGGCGACACCGTCCGCTCCCGCGCCCTGACCGGCAAGCCCGCCCGCCAGCTGCGCACCGAGTGGACCGACGCCTGGGACGACCCGGCCGGCCCCGGCACGCTGCCGATGCCGCTGCAGGGCCTGCTGGTCGCCGAGGCCGTCTCCCGGATCCAGAAGTACGAGGTGGCGCCGCTGCTCGGCACCCCCGTCGGCCAGATCGTCGGCCGGATGAACTCCGAGCGCAGCGTCCAGCAGATCGTCGACGATCTCACCCGCGGCTTCGAGAAGGCCGTCGACCGCATCAACCGCATCGCCGGAAGGAGCGCGACGTGAGCGAGGTACCCAACGGCTTCTGGGCGCAGGCGGCCGCCGACCCGGAGCGCACGGTCCTGATCGCGCCCGACGGCGCGCAGTGGTCCGCCGGACGCCTGCACGCCGACGCCAACCGACTCGTCCACGGCCTGCGCGGCGCCGGCCTGGAGCGGGGCGACGCGTTCGCCGTCGTGCTGCCCAACGGCGTCGAGTTCCTCACCGCCTATCTCGCCGCCGCGCAGGGCGGCTTCTACCTGGTGCCGGTCAACCACCACCTGGTCGGCCCCGAGATCGCCTGGATCGTCGGCGACTCCGGGGCCAAGGTGCTGCTCGCGCACGAGCGGTTCGCCGAGGCGGCGACGGCCGCGGCCGACGAGGCGGGGCTGCCCGCGACCCACCGGTACGGCGTGGGCGCGGTCCCCGGCTTCCGCCCGTACGCCGAACTCCTGGACGGACAGCCGGAGTCCGCGCCGGAGGGGCGCACCCTCGGCTGGGTCATGAACTACACCTCCGGCACCACCGGCCGCCCGCGCGGCATCCGCCGTCCGCTGCCCGGCAAACTCCCGGAGGAGACGTACCTCGGCGGCTTCCTCGCCATCTTCGGCATCCGCCCGTTCGACGACAACGTCCACCTCGTCTGCTCGCCGCTCTACCACACGGCCGTGCTGCAGTTCGCCGCCGCGTCCCTGCACATCGGGCACCCGCTGGTGCTCATGGACAAATGGACGCCCGAGGAGATGCTGCGGCTGATCGACGCGCACGCCTGCACGCACACCCACATGGTCCCGACCCAGTTCCACCGGCTCCTCTCCCTCCCGGAGGAGGTCCGCGGCCGGTACGACGTCTCGTCGATGCGGCACGCCATCCACGGGGCCGCGCCCTGCCCCGACCACGTCAAGCGCGCGATGATCGAGTGGTGGGGCCACTGCGTCGAGGAGTACTACGCGGCCAGCGAGGGCGGCGGCGCGTTCGCCACCGCCGAGGACTGGCTGAAGAAGCCCGGCACGGTCGGGAAGGCCTGGCCGATCAGCGAGCTCGCGGTCTTCGACGACGACGGCAACCGGCTCGCGCCCGGCGAACTCGGCACCGTCTACATGAAGATGTCGACCGGCGGCTTCGCGTACCACAAGGACGAGGCGAAGACCGCGAAGAACCGCATCGGCGACTTCTTCACGGTCGGCGACCTGGGCGTCCTCGACGAGGACGGCTATCTCTTCCTCCGCGACCGCAAGATCGACATGATCATCTCGGGCGGCGTCAACATCTCCCCCGCCGAGATCGAGGCCGCCCTCCTGGCCCACGCGGCCGTCGCGGACGCCGCAGCCTTCGGCATCCCGCACGCCGACTGGGGCGAGGAGGTCAAGGCCGTCGTCGAGCCCGCCGAGGGCCACGAACCCTCGGAGGCCCTCGCCGCCGACATCCTGGCCCACTGCGCCGAGCGCCTGGCCGGCTACAAACGCCCCAAGACCGTCGACTTCACCGCGACCATGCCCCGCGACCCCAACGGCAAGCTCTACAAGCGCCGCCTCCGCGACCCGTACTGGGAGGGCCACGACCGCCCGCTCTAGCCGGTTCCGGGACGGCGTTCCGGAGCTGTCACTCCTCGGGAGGGACGCAGAGCACCGGGACGCCGGACAGGTGCAGTAGTTTGTGGGGCGTCGAGCCCAGCAGCGCGCCGCGCATCGGGCTCTCGCCCCAGCTGCCGACCACGATGACGCGTGCGGTGTGCCGCCGCGCCGCGTCGAGCAGGGCCTGGGCGGGCTTCTCGTCGAGCACCTCGACGACGGTCGGCACGCCCGCCCGGTCCGCCTCCGCGACCGCGTGCTCCAGACCGGTGCGGCCGGCCTGCCGGACGGCCTCGTGGTGCGACGCGTACTCCTCGCCCGTGGGTCCGGGGGCCGCGGCTCCGAAGACCAGGACGAGCTGCTCGTCGAACGCGGCGGCCACCTCGACCGCGATGCGCAGTGCGCGGGCGGAGCCGGGGGACTCGTCGTAGCCCAGGACGACCGACATCTCAGGACTCCTTGCCGTGGCCGTGGCCGTGGACGAGTTCGGGGTCGGCCACACCGGGGCGCTCCTGCCAGAACGCCGGCGCCCACAGGCGCCTCGCGAACATGGCCAGAACGCCGGTGGCCGCGATCCCGATGCCGATGACGAGCGGCGGACCGAGACCGAACCACGAGGTGCCGCTGTACGAGTTCTCCGGGTCGGACATGTCCGCGACCGACCGCACCAGCAGCCAGGTCAGCAGCCCGGCGCCGACCAGTGGCCCGACGCCGATCAGCAGGAAGTTGTGCACGCTCTCCAGGAGGTGCCGGCGGTAGTAGACGACGCAGGCCAGGCCCGTGAGCGCGTAGTAGAAGGCGATCAGCAGCGACAGCGCGGTCAGCGAGTCGAAGAGGGCGTTGGAGCTGATCTGGCTCACCACGAGATACCAGGCGATGGCGATGGCGGCGACCCACCACGTGCTGACGTCCGGGGTGCGGAAGCGAGGGCTGATGTGGGCGTAGTGCTCGGGCAGCGCACGGCGGCGGGCCATGGACAGCGCGGTCCGCGACGCGGGGATGATCGTGGTCTGGGTGGAGGCGATGGCGGACGTGGAGACCGCCAGCAGCAGCACCCAGTCCCAGCCGCCCATCACGTCCCCGGCGAGCTGGGCGAAGATGAACTCCTCCTCGTCGGCGTTCTCGGCGAGGAACGCCGGGCCCGCGTAGGCCACCACCGCGAATCCCACGGACACGTAGGTGACCAGCAGGATGACGGTGGACCAGAGTCCGGCCCGGCCCGGGGCGGTCGCGGAGTCCTCGACCTCCTCGGTCAGGTTGACCGCCGACTCCCAGCCCCAGTACGCGAAGACGCCGAGGAGCAGCCCGCCGGTCAGCGCTGCACCGCCGGCCCCGAAGGGGTTCAGCCAGCCGAAAGCCGGATCGACCGCGTCGTACTTGCTGGTTCCGTTGTAGACGCTGTACATCGCCACGCCCACGAAGACGAGCAGACAGGCGACCTGTGCCAGGATGAGCACGTTCTGCACCTTGGCCGACAGCTCGGTGCCGATGACGCACACGGCCGTCATCACCAGGATGACCAGCACCGTGAGCAGTTGGCGCACGAAGGTGTTGTCCACCCAGCCGTCGAGGCCGAAGGCGAGCAGCGCGAAGCTCACGGCCACATCGGCGAGCGAGCCGACGACCAGGACCCCGGTCATCGCGATGGCCCACCCGCCGAGCCAGCCGGCCCAGGGGCCCATGGCGCGGGTGACCCAGGAGAAGGTCGTGCCACAGTCCTGGTCGACCTTGTTCAGGTAGTAGAAGGCCGACGCGATCAGCAGCATCGGCACGAAGGACGCCAGCATCACGCCCGGCGCGTAGATCCCCACCAGCGCCACGACGGGGCCGATGATGGCCGCGAGGGAGTAGGCGGGGGAGGTGGAGTTGAGCCCGATGACGAGGGCGTCGACAAATCCGATCGCGTTGGGCTTCAGCCCCACGGGTCGCCCGGCGGGCGCGGCATCCTCGGCGGCCATGTTCCCTCGCTCCCGTCGTCCCGGAAAGATCAGCGAGACGTCTGCGTTCATCGTAGGAAGGGTCGACCGGGCGTGCACGCGCGGCCGGGCAGCCGGGTGGCGCCGGACGGCGTCACTGTTCGCGCATGCCCCAGGGAGCTCCGTACTCCGGCAGCAGGTCGAGGAAGGGCTCCGGGGGCATCGCCTCGGGGCCGAGCACGCCGCGGCCCTGCCAGGCCCCGGACGCGACGAGTTCGAGAGCGGCCACAGGGTTCACCGCGGTCTGCCACACGACCGCCTGGGAGCCGTACTCGCGCATCGACCACTGGTTGTCGACCACCTGGTAGAGGTACACCTCCCGGGGCCGCCCGTCCTTGGTCCCCTTGACCCAGGTGCCCGCGCACGTCTTGCCGTGCATCCGGTCGCCGAGGCTCGCCGGGTCGGGCAGACAGGCGGCGACGACGTTCCGCGGCGACACCGAGACCGTGCCCGCGGGGCCCGCCACGCTCACCGGTTCGGTGCGGTCGAGCCCCAGTTTGCGCAGGGTGCGCAGCACGCCGATGAACTCGTCGCCGAGGCCGTACTTGAAGGTGACCCGCCGGGCCTTCAGCCATCGGGGGACCAGCAGCACCTCCTCGTGTTCGACGTTCACGCACTCCACCGGCCCGATCCCCTCCGGGAAGTCGAAGACCTCCGGCTCGCTGAAGGGCGCCGTGGTGAACCAGCCGCGCGCCTCCTCGTAGACGACGGGCGGGTTCAGGCATTCCTCGATGGTGGTCCAGATGTTGAAGGTCGGGGCGAAGGCGTACCCGTCGACCACCAGGTTCGCGCCGTCGCGAACGCCGATCTCCTCGATCTCGTCGAAGAGCGCGTCGGAGGCGTGGCGGGCGAAGACGTCCGAGAGGCCCGGTTCGACACCCATGCCGACGAGAGCGAGCCGGTCCGCCGCCTCCCATTCGGCTGATCGGGCGAACTGCGCGTCTCCCAGCTTCACGCCGCACTCCTCGTACGGGCGCGACGGGTGCGGCCGGGAGAGGGACATCGCCATGTCGAGGTAGTGGGCGCGCTCGGCGAGCGCCGCTTCGAACAGAGGCATGACGAAGCGTGGATCGGTGGCGTTGAGCAGGACGTCGCAGCGGTGCTCGGCCAGGGCCGCCCGTACGCCGGCAGTGTCCGAGGCGTCGAGCCGAGCCGCCGTGAAGCGGTCTTCGTTCGCTCCGAGGCCGGTGACGGCCGACTCCGCGCGCGTGCGGTCGTAGTCGGCGACGACCATGTGCGCAAAGAACGAGCGGCGGGCGGCGATCCTGGTGATCGCCGTACCCACCCCTCCCGCGCCCACCATGAGGATGCGCATGGAGCACTCCTTCGTTCCGCCCCGGGCACGGCCCGGGGCGGTCGCGCCGCTTCCGATGATGCCGCTTCGGGCACGGCCCGGCGCGGCGGACGGGCGCGAGGCCGCACTCGTGCAGGAGCGGTTCGCCGAGGCGGCGACGGCCCGGGCAGACGAGGCGGGGCTGCCCGCGCCCGCTCTAGCGCTCCGTGCCGGTGAGCGCGGGGATCAACTGCCCCTCCTCGTAGGCGAAGTGCTCCTCCAGGCGGGCGGCGAGCCGGTCCACCTCGGTGCGCAGGATCTCCGGCGCGGCGTCGGAGGTCAGCAGTGCCTCCAGCTCCTCGACCGTTCGGGCGACGACCTTGTGCTCCCGGCGCATCCGGTCCAGGGCGTCCGACAGGTCGGGGAACTGCTGCTCCAGGAGGTCGAAGACGCTGTCCTCGTTGTGGTGATGGGCGTGCATCGCGCCGCAGAACGACAGGCAGTGTCGGGCGAGCTGCCGCCCGAGGGTGCGGGAGGAGCCCAGCCCCTCCCGGACGGCGGCGAGTTCGGCGCGCAGCTCGTCGTGGACCTTTGTCAGATGGGCGGCGATGGCCCGGTGCCGCGCCGGATCGGCGAGGTCGACGCGGTACAGGGCGACGACGGGGATGACCCGGTCGGTTCCGGCCTGGTACGCCGCGAACGCCGGGTCCCGTGCGCACTGCTGCGCGAACAGCCGGTCGCGTTCCTGGCCCTCGGTGACGTCGGCCGTCGCGGAGAAGCGCTCGACGGTCCCCTCCTGGGCGCCGATCTCGACGGTCACGTGGGGGTCGGCGCGCAGGTTGTGGAACCACGCCGGGTGCCGCGGTCCGCCCGCGTTGGACGCGAAGACCAGCAGGCGCGCCCCGTCCCGTACGTACACGGCCGGATTGGTGTGGGGCCGGCCGCTGCGCGCGCCGGTCGTGGTGAGCAGGAGTAACCGCGCACCCTCGAACATCCCGCCCACCCGGCCGCCGTTGGCCCGGAACTCCGCGATGACCTGCGCATTGAAATCGGACATGGCTGTGCCCTCCGAGTAGCATCGATCCCGACAGATCTATTTGCTTTGAAAGCAAAGCTAAATTGGAGGGTGCAGGGTGTCAACCGCTCGCAAGAGCCCCGGGGCCGCGGACTCCGCCGGGCCCCCTGGGGTCGACGTCGACGACGCAGTCCGCGCGCTGCTGCTGCTCATGCCCCGCATGGTCGGCCGGGTCAAGCGCATCAAGATCCCCGACGAGCTCCAGTCCCTCTCCCTCGCCCCCCGCCATCTCTCGCTGCTCGCCTACCTGCTCTTCGACGGGCCGCTGAGCGTCAACGAGCTCGCCGCCCGGCTCGAGATCGCCCCCACCACCGTGAGCCTGATGGTCGGCGACCTGGCCAAGAAGGGTGTCCTGGAGCGGGCCGAGGACCCCGCCGACCGCCGCCGCAAGATCGTGTCCATCGCCGACGCGCACCGCGCGTCCATCGACGGCTGGCTCGGCCGCGGCGCGACCGCCTGGCGAGCCGCGCTCGCACCGCTCTCCGCCGCCGAGCGACAGCTCTTCATCGACACCCTCGCGGCGTACGAGGCGGGCCTGGCGGACGGCTGAACCGGAGCGGCGGACACCCGCGGACCCGCCCCGCCCCCTCCCGTACAGTCGCAAGTACGTTCTCCAGAAGGGAAGTTCACGCTGTGCGATACCGACTCTTCGGCCCCACCGGACTGCGCGTCTCCGAACTGATGCTGGGCGCCATGACCTTCGGCGAGCAGGGCGGCGTCGGTGCGTCGCCCGACGAGTGCCGGCGGATTCTCGACCTCTACGACGAGGCCGGCGGCAATGTCGTCGACACGGCCGTGAACTACCGGGGCGGCGAGAGCGAGCGGATCCTCGGGGAGCTGCTCCACGGGCGGCGCGACCGGTTCGTGCTCTCCACCAAGTACAGCGTGACCCGCGACGACGCCGACCCCAATGGGGGCGGCAATCACCGCAAGAACCTCACGCTCTCCCTGGAGACCAGCCTGCGCCGGTTGCGCACCGACTATCTCGACGTCTACTGGGTCCACATGTGGGACCGGCACACGCCCGTCGAGGAGACCATGCGCGCGCTCGACGACGCCGTGCGGGCGGGGAAGATCCTCTACGTCGGCATCTCCGACGCCCCCGCCTGGGTGGTGAGCCGGGCCAACACGCTCGCCGAGTGGCGCGGCTGGCAGGCGTTCGCCGGGCTCCAGGCGCCGTACAGCCTGCTCCAGCGCGACATCGAGCGCGAGCTGCTGCCGATGGCCGAGGCGTACGGGATGACCGTCGCCGCCTGGAGTCCGCTGGCCGGCGGCATCCTCTCCGGGAAGTACACCCGTCCGGGCGGCCCCGGGCCGAGCGCCCGGCTCGCGGCCGACTCGCTCGGCGAGCGGGACCACGCCGTCGCCCGCGCCGTCCAAGAGGCCGCGGACGAGCTGGGGGTGACGCCCTCCCAGGTCGCGCTGGCGTGGACCCGGGCCCGCTCCCGGGCGGTGGTGCCGATCGTCGGCGCCCGTTCGGCCGAGCAGCTGAAGGACAACCTCGGCGCGCTGGAGGTGAGCCTGCCGGCACAGACGGTCGAACGCCTGGAGGCGGCGACGGAGTTCCGGCTCGGGTTCCCCCGCGAGTTCGTCGACGGGAACGAACGCTGGGTGTTCGGCGAGGCCACCGCCCGTCTCGACGGCAGGGGGTAGCCGGGGCGTTCACCCCCTTTGTGGCAATATGGTGATCATGAGTTCGAGCGCGATGGGGCTGACCCGACAGTGGACCACGTGGGTGCCGGTCGTCGCCGGTGTCGCCCTCGGCGTCGCATGGGGCCGGGATCTGTCCGGCTTCGCGGTCGCCCTGATCGGCCTCTGCCTGATCGGGGCCGTGCTCGCGGCCGTGCACCACGCCGAGGTGATCGCGCATCGCGTCGGAGAGCCCTTCGGCTCGCTGGTCCTCGCGGTCGCGGTCACCGTCATCGAGGTCGGACTGATCGTCACCCTGATGGCGGGCGGCGGCGACAAGGCCTCCACGTACGCCCGGGACACCGTCTTCGCGGCCGTCATGATCACCTGCAACGGGATCGTCGGACTGTCGCTGCTCGTCGCCGCGCTGCGCAACCGCATCGCCGTGTTCAACGCGGAGGGCTCCGGCGGCGCGCTCGCCACGGTCTGCACCCTCGCCACGATGACTCTCGTCCTGCCTGCCTTCACCACCAGCCACCCGGGCCCGGAGTTCTCCGCCGCGCAGTTGGCCTTTGCCGCCGTCGCCTCGATCTGTCTGTACGGGGTGTTCGTCGGCGTCCAGACCTTCCGGCACCGCGACTACTTCCTGCCCGTCCCGCGCGAGGGGAGCGCGGGCGCGGACTCCGAGGACGAGCACGCGGACCCGCCCACGCAGCGCGAGACCCGGTGGAGCCTCGGCCTGCTGGTCCTCGCGCTCGTCGCGGTCGTCGGACTGGCCAAGCTGGTCTCGCCGACCATCGAGGACGGCGTCGAGTCCGCCGGGCTCCCCAAGGCGGTCGTCGGCGTCGTGATCGCCCTCATGGTGCTGCTGCCCGAGACGCTCGCCGCGGTCCGGGCCGCCCGCCGCGACCGGATGCAGACCAGCCTCAATCTGGCCTACGGCTCCGCGATCGCCAGCATCGGTCTGACGATTCCGGCGATCGCGCTCGCCTCGGTCTGGCTGTCCGGGCCCCTGGTGCTCGGCCTGGGCGCCGTCCACATGGTGCTGCTGGTCCTCACCGCCGTGGTCAGCGCCCTGACCGTGGTGCCCGGACGGGCCACCCTGCTGCAGGGCGGCGTCCATCTCTCGATCTTCGCCGCCTTCGTGTTCCTGTCGTTCAGCCCTTGACCGTCAGGCCGTGACCGTCAGGCCGTGACCGTCAGCCCCTGACGCGGACGACCCTCAGGGCCGGGGAGCGCATGATGTCCCGCTCGCAGAAGCGGGACGTCACCCAGCGCTCGCCGGAGTACAGCGCCGTCTGGTCGCTGTAATGCGCCGAGTTCGGGTTCGAGGACTGCGAGTAGCTCAGCAGCGTCCGGGCCACCGGGCACCGCCCGCCGTCCCAGCCCACCGCCTGGACATGGCTCGTGCCGTGCGCCACCTCCGTGTACCCGCCCCCGGCCGCGTTCCACACCGGCTCGGTCTTGTTCCAGACGCCGAGCGATTCCGTGCCGCCGCTCACCGGGATCCGCGCCCCGTTGCGCACCACGAACTGGTGCGCGCCGAGCGGCGCGTCCAGCGGGATGCCGGCCGCGCGCAGCTCCGCCACCGCGTCCGTGAGCGCCTTCGCGAAGCCGGCCGAGGAGGTGTCCAGGGTGTGCGGGGTACGGACCGGGTCGGCCGCCGAGAACGGGACCTTCCACTGCTGCGCGAGCGGGACCGAGCCGGCGAACTTCCGCCAGAAGCGGTCGAACAGCAGCGCGCCG
Organism: Streptomyces sp.; assembly: GCF_036566765.1. Lineage (GTDB taxonomy): Bacteria > Actinomycetota > Actinomycetes > Streptomycetales > Streptomycetaceae > Streptomyces. Next base: position 8,439 of record NZ_DATCVQ010000532.1, on the reverse strand, counting down.
CGGCTGTCCGTGTTCACCGTGCGGTCCCAGGCGCCGATCGCCCGGCACGCCTCCGGGTCGTCCGGCAGCACGGCCGGACAGGCCCGCGCCGCGTCCGCCGCCGCCATGTCACCGGCCGGCGCGCGGTTCGCGAACTGCTGCCGCTGCAGGTCGGCGACCGTCAGCCGGCCCTTCGCCGCCATCGCGGCGACGTCCTCGACGCCGCCCCGGGTGCGCAGCGAGCGGGGCGTGCCGATGGTCCCGAAGACCCGCTCGTACCCGGTGAGCGGCCGGTCCGCGTTGGTCAGCCAGGCGCTGTCGTTCGAGTTCTCCACGTACGGCGCGTCGCGCAGCACCGGCATCTTGGACGGGCCGAAGACGCCCGGCTGCACCGCGTCCGGGTCGGAGCCGAGCGTGCAGTCGGTGCGCGAGCCGTCCAGGACGGCGACGCCGGAGGCCGGGTAGGTCGCCCGGCCCAGCGGGGTGGAGCAACGCTGCGCCAGCTCGTCGGTGATCCGGGGGAGTACCTGCGACTGGGTGAACAGGCTGTGCCCGGCCGCGTCGGCGGCGATGGTGTTCACCCACGGCAGGCCCTGGACGCGCCGGAGCGTGTCGAGCACGTCCTGCGTGGAGCGGGCCTTGCCGAAGCCGAGGGCGGTGTCCGAGCCCCGCAGGTTCGTGGCGTTGGGGTCGTTGAGCGCGAACGCGGCAGTGGCGGTCCAGGGCAGCGGCAGCTGCGGGCCGAGTCCGGTGACGACGGGCCCGTACCGGGTCCACCACTGGGTACGGGTGACGGGCTCGCCGCCCTTGACCGGGACGGTGACCGTGCGCTTCGTCATCTTCTCCGGCGCGCCGTCGACCAGGTAAGCGGTCGGGTCGGCCGGGTCGAGGGTCAGCTGGTGCAGGTTGAGGGTGACGCCGGTGGCGACGGTGTGGCTCCACGCCACCTTGTCGTTGAAGCCGATGTTGACGATGGCCGTGCCGAGCAGCGACGCGCCGGAGACGTTCAGCTCGCCGGGGATCGTCTGCTGCGACTGCCAGAAGCGGCGGCCGCCCTGCCACGGGTAGTGCGGGTTGCCGAGCAGCAGGCCCCGGCCGTTCGCGGTCGTGCCGCCGTGGAACGCGACGGCGTTGGAGCCCATGTCGGCGTTCCCCGCGGCGAACAGCTCGCGGGCCGCGGCTGCCGCCTGGTCCGGGTCCGGTGTCGCGGCCGTCTTCCCAGCAGTGGCAGCGGCAGTGGCAGTGGCAGTGGCAGAGGCTGCGGCGGGCGGCTGCGCGGCCGTGATCCCGTCGACGCCGCGGCCCTGGCCGCCGAGCACCGAAACGGCGAAGCCGCGCCGGGCCACGTCCAGTTGGGTGACCGGACGCACCCAGTCGGCGTCCTTGCAGGCCGGATCGGTGATCCGGTTCTGCTTCAGCCAGGCGTTGTAGCCGGCCGCCCAGCCCCGCATCAGCTCCTTGAGCTGCCGGCTCGGGCCGGCCGGGGCGGGGGTGCGCAGCAGCTCCTCGACCGTGCCCGCGTCCCGAACGCCGCGGAAGTACAGGTCGCTGGAGAGGTTCCGGGCGGCCGAGGACAGCGAGCCGTCGGGCGCGCCGTCCGCGCCGAAGTGGCGCGAGCGTTCGCCGTTCACGGTGACGAACCCGTCGGCCAGCGTGCATATCTGGTCCGCGGCCTGCGCCCAGCCGGTGCCGAAGCCCAGGTTCGCGTAGTCCTTGGCCACGATGTGCGGGATGCCGTACTCGGTGTACCGGATGACGGCCGACAGGCCGCGGTCCGACGGCCGGTGCGGCCGGTCGCCGGAGTCGGCCGCGGCCGCTGCGGGCAGCGAGGCGGTGACCGTGGCCAGGGCGGAGCCGACGAGGAGCAGGTGTTTCAGGCGGGTGCGGAGGTGCAACGTTCCTCCCAACGGACGGATGAGGCACAGCAGTTGGAACATGCAGTCAGCTGAGCGCTTGCTTTGTCAACATCCCGTTCGGTATCCGAGGTGGGAACAGTCCCGGCGCGCTCCGGGTACTTGACCCGCCACCCGGCCGCCGCCGAGGATCCGGGCATGGAACGACTCCTGACCCGCCCCGTCGACGGTGTCCTGCGCATGAGCGCCCAGCGCGTCCCCGACCGGACGGCCCTCCGGTACGCCGACCGGACCTGGACCTACGCCGAGCTGGACGCGGCCGTCACCACCGCGGCCGCCGTGCTGCGCGAGCGGTGGGGCCTGGAAGAGTACGAGCGGGTGGCGACCTACGGCCACAACTCCGACGCCTACCTGATCGCCTTCCTCGCCTGCTCCCGCGCCGGCCTCATCCACGTGCCGGTCAACCACAACCTGACCGGCGAGGACCTCGCGTACATCCTGGAGCAGTCGGGGAGTTCACTGGTCCTCGCCGACCCAGCGCTCGCGGAGCGCGTCCCGGACGGGTTCCCCGTGAAGGCGCTGCGCGACGCCCCCGACTCGCTCCTCGCCGCACTGGACCGCCCCGACACGTACGACACCGACCGCGACGCCCGCTCCCTCGCGCAGCTCCTGTACACCTCCGGCACCACTGCCCTGCCCAAGGGCGCGATGATGTCCCACCGGGCCCTGGTGCACGAGTACGCGAGCGCCGTCGACGCGCTCGACCTGCACGAGGACGACCGCCCGGTGCACTCGCTGCCGCTCTACCACTCCGCGCAGATGCACGTCTTCCTGCTGCCCTATCTGGCGGTCGGCGCGCAGAACACGATCGTCGACGGGCCCGACCCGGCGGTCCTGTTCGACCTGATCGAGGCCGGCCGCGCCGACAGCCTCTTCGCCCCGCCGACCGTCTGGATCGGGCTCGCGAACCATCCCGACTTCACGACCCGCGACCTCTCCGCCCTGCGCAAGGCCTACTACGGCGCGTCGATCATGCCGGTGCCGGTCCTGGAGCGGCTTCGCGACCGGCTGCCCGGACTGCGCTTCTACAACTGCTTCGGCCAGAGCGAGATCGGCCCGCTCGCCACCGTCCTCGGCCCCGACGAGCACGAGGGCCGGTTGGACTCGTGCGGCCGCCCGGTCCGCTTCGTCGAGGCCAAGGTCGTCGACGAGGACGGCGAGGACGTCCCCGACGGCACGCCGGGCGAAGTCGTCTACCGTTCCCCGCAGTTGTGCGAGGGCTATTGGGACAAGCCGGACGAGACCAAGGAGGCCTTCCGGGACGGCTGGTTCCGCTCCGGCGATCTCGCGGTCCGCGACGCCGAGGGCTACTACACCGTGGTCGACCGGGTGAAGGACGTCATCAACTCCGGCGGTGTGCTGGTCGCCTCCCGGCAGGTGGAGGACGTGCTCTACACCCACCCGGCCGTCGCCGAGGCGGCCGTCGTCGGACTGCCCGACGAGCGGTGGATCGAGGCCGTGACGGCCGTGGTCGTGGCGCGCGGCGAGGTCACCGAGGCCGAACTCCTCGCCCACGCACGGGAGAAGCTCGCCCACTTCAAGGCCCCGAAGAAGGTCCTGTTCGTGGACGAGCTGCCCCGCAACGCGAGCGGCAAGATCCTCAAGCGCGAACTGAGGGACCGGTTCGCCGCGTCATGACGGAGCGGCGCCCGTTGAGTTCGGAGCGCCGCCCCGTCAGTCCGGAGCGGCGCCCCGTCACTCGGTCACTTGCGGTCCTCGACCACGCAGAGGATGTTTCCCTCGCAGTCCTTGAACCAGGCGCCGCGCAGGGTCTCCGACTCGGCCACGCCGTCGACCGTCTTGATGCCGGGCAGGTCGTACTCCTCGAACGTCACGCCCTTGGACCGGAGCTCCTTCATCTCCGCGTCGAGGTTGTCGACCTTCCAGCTCGCCAGCGTGTGCGCGGCCTCTCCGCCGGACGGCGTCTCGTAGAGACCTATGGTCGTGCCGCCGCTCTCGAACCTGGTGTCCTCGGGCGACTCCCTCGTCATGGTGAGTCCGAGGACCTCCGTGTAGTAGCGCTTCGCCCGGTCCAGGTCCTTCACCGGAATGATCGTGGCTATCGGTGACTCCGCCAGCATCGCAACCACCTCCTTCATCCAGGCTACGCAGCACCCCGCCCAGCCACAGTCCGAGCAGGCGGGCCGCCTGTGGGTGTCCGGACCGACACTCGGGGTGACGAATCGGGGTGACGAACGTCCGACCTGGCCGCCCGGCGGGTCCGTCGGCGATCATGGAGAGGAGGCGCTCCCGCGAGCCGGGGCCGCCGCCGACCCGTGCGCCGCCCGCTCCGCCGACCGACCAGGGAGACCCCATGCCGCCCATGCGCTGCGCCGTCCTCGACGACTTCCAGGGCACCGCCGGCGCCTGCGCCGACTGGTCGCCGCTCGCCGGCCGGGTGGAGGTCGTCGCCTTCGCCGCGCACCACGCCGACGAGGACGAACTGGCGGCCGCGCTCGCCGACTTCGACATCGTCGTGACCCTGCGCGAACGCGTCGCCTTCCCCGCCTCCCTGTTCGCCCGGCTGCCCCGGCTGAGGCTCCTCGTCGCCTCGGGCATGCGCAACTCCGTGATCGACTACGCCGCGGCGGACGCGCACGGCGTCACCGTGTGCGGCACCGCCAGCTCCTCCACCCCGCCCGTCGAGCTCACCTGGGCCCTGCTGCTCGGGCTCGCCCGGGGGATCGTCGCCGAGAACACCGCCCTGCGCGAGGGCGGCCCCTGGCAGAGCACCGTCGGCGCCGACTTGGACGGCCGCCGCCTCGGCATCCTCGGCCTGGGCAAGATCGGCGCCCGGGTCGCCAGGATCGCCCTCGCCTTCGGCATGGAGGTCACGGCCTGGAGCCCGAACCTCACCGAGGAGCGCGCCGCGGAGGCCGGCGTGCGGGCGGCCGTCTCGAAGGAGGAGCTGCTGGCCGAGAGCGACTTCGTCTCGATCCACCTGGCGCTCGGCGACCGCAGCCGCGGTCTGGTCGGCGCGCCCGAACTGGCCCTGATGAAGCCGACCGCGTACCTCGTCAACACCTCACGGGCGGCCATCGTCGACCAGGACGCCCTGCTGGCCGCGCTCCACGAGGGCCGGATCGCCGGCGCCGGGGTGGACGTCTTCGACGTCGAGCCGCTGCCCGCCGACCACCCGATGCGCACCGCGCCCCGGCTGCTCGCCACCCCGCACCTCGGCTACGTCTCGCGGGACAACTACCGGACGTACTACGGCCAGGCTGTCGAGGACATCCTCGCCTTCCTGGACGGCACGCCCGTGCGCCGCCTGCCCTGACCTCGCACCATCCGGGCCGACGGCGGCCCTCACGCCCCGCGCAGGTCCACGATCCGCTTGATCTTGCCGACCGAGCGCTCCAGCGTCTCCGGGTCGACCACCTCGACCGCCACCGACACCCCGATCCCGTCCTTGACCGCCTTCGCGATCGCCCGCCCCGCCTCCGCGCGCTGCTCGGGCGTCGCCTCGGCACGGGCCTCGGCCCGTACCGTCAGCGCGTCGAGCCGGCCCTCCCGAGTCAGCTCCAGCTGGAAGTGCGGGGCCACGCCCGGCGTGCGCAGCACGATCTCCTCGATCTGCGTGGGGAAGAGGTTCACCCCGCGCAGGATCACCATGTCGTCGCTGCGCCCGGTGACCTTCTCCATCCGGCGGAACACCCGCGCCGTGCCCGGCAGCAGCCGGGTCAGGTCCCGGGTGCGGTACCTGATCACCGGCATGGCCTCCTTGGTGAGTGAGGTGAAGACCAGCTCGCCCTCCTCGCCGTCGGGCAGCACCTCGCCGGTGAACGGGTCCACGATCTCCGGGTAGAAGTGGTCCTCCCAGATGTGCAGACCGTCCTTGGTCTCCACGCACTCCTGCGCCACTCCGGGCCCCATGACCTCGGAGAGCCCGTATATGTCCACCGCGTCGATCGCGAACCGCTCCTCGATCTCGCGCCGCATCCCCTCCGTCCACGGCTCGGCGCCGAAGATGCCGACCTTCAGCGAGGTGCCGCGCGGGTCGACGCCCTGCCGCTCGAACTCGTCGAGCAGCGTGAGCATGTACGAGGGGGTCACCATGATGATCTCGGGCCGGAAATCCTGGATCAGCTGGACCTGACGAGCCGTCATGCCCCCGGACGCCGGAATCACCGTGCAGCCCAGCCGCTCCGCGCCGTAGTGCGCCCCGAGTCCGCCGGTGAACAGCCCGTATCCGTACGCCACATGGACCTTGTGGCCGGGCCGGCCGCCGGCCGCGCGGATGGAGCGGGCCACCACGTGCGCCCAGGTGTCGAGGTCCCGGTCGGTGTAGCCGACGACGGTGGGCCGGCCGGTGGTGCCGCTGGAGGCGTGGATGCGGCGCACCTGCGACTGGTCCACCGCGAACATCCCGAAGGGGTAGTGGTCGCGCAGATCCGTCTTGGCCGTGAAGGGGAAGCGGGCGAGGTCGGCCAGGGTGCGGCAGTCCTCGGGGCGCAGCCCGGCCTTGTCGAAGGACTGCCGGTAGAAGGCGACGTTCTCGTACGCGTGCCGGAGGGTCGCCCGGAGCCGCTCCAACTGGAGGGCCTCCAGCGCCCCACGGTCGAGCCGCTCGCCCTCGTCCAGCAGATCCGTCATGCGCCGCGCTCCCGTCCCCGTACCAAACCGGACGACCGATCATTCGGTCGTTGCTGTCGGAACCAGTAATCCAAGAGATCGCTGCTTCTGGCAAGGGGGTTGCGCGGACTTTCCGGCGCTCCGGCGGCGATCCGCCACTGGGCCGGATGGCGGAGCGCGCGCGGTGTGCGAGGAGCGCCAGCCCCGGGCGACGCGCAACGGCGCGCCCAGGGCGACTGCATATGACCTCGGTAACGATGCGTTAGGACTGGATGCGGAGAGTGACGAATCGATTGCACGAATGGAGCCCAGCTCATGTCGGTGGACACCGAGCCCGCGGCGGCGCCCGCACCCGCCCCCACAGCCCAGGTCAGCCAGGTCCAGCTCAGCCTCAGCACCGCCGCGGCGCGCAACCTCGCGACCACGACCAAGTCCGAACCCCAGATGCAGGGCATCAGCTCCCGCTGGCTGCTGCGCAAGCTGCCCTGGGTGCACACCCCCGGCGGCACCTACCGGGTCAACCGCCGACTCTCCTACGTCGTCGGCGACGGCCGGGTCACCTTTGTGAAGAGCGGGTCCAAGGTGCAGGTGATCCCCGCCGAGCTGGCCGAACTGCCGCTGCTGCGCGGCTTCGCCGACCCGACCGCGCTCGGCGCCCTCGCCGACCGCTTCGTGCAGAAGGAGTACGAGCCCGGCCAGGTCATCGTCCACTCGGGCAAGAAGGCCGACCACGTCTTCCTGATCGCGCACGGCAAGGTCGAGAAGGTCGGCACCGGCCATTACGGCGACGAGACCCTCCTCGGCCGGCTCGGCGACGGCGACACCTTCGGCGGCCACGTCCTCGCGAGCAGCGACGGCAAGTGGGAGTTCACCGCCCGCGCTTCGACCGCCGTCACCGTCCTTTCGCTGCCCCGCACCGCCTACCAGGCCGTCGCCGAGCAGTACGAGCAGCTCGGCGAGCATGTCCGGGGCCAGGGCTCCAACGGCCAGCGCCGCTCGACCAACAAGTCCGGCGAGGCCGCGATCGACCTCAGCGCCGGCCACTTCGGCGAGGCGATCCTGCCCGGCGCGTTCGCCGACTACGAGCTCAAGCCGCGCGAGTACGAGCTGAGCGTCGCGCAGACCGTGCTCAAGGTGCACAGCCGCGTCGCCGACCTCTACAACCAGCCGATGAACCAGACGCAACAGCAGTTGCGCCTGACCATCCAGGAACTGCGCGAGCGCCAGGAGTACGAGCTCGTCAACAACCCCGAGTTCGGACTCCTCAACAACACCGACTACGACCAGCGCATCCAGACCCACTCCGGCCCGCCGACCCCGGACGACTTCGACGACCTGATCAGCATGCGGCGCGGCACCCAGTACATCTTCGCCCACCCGCGCGCCATCGCCGCCTTCGGCAAGGAGTGCAACAAGCGCGGTCTCACCCTCGGCCACGCCGAGGTCGACGGCCACCACATCCCTGCCTGGCGCGGCATCCCGATCCTGCCCTGCGGCAAGATCCCGATCAGCGACCGGCAGAGCTCCTCGATCTTCGCGATCCGAACCGGCGAGAACAACGAGGGCGTCATCGGCCTCTACCAGACCGGCCTGCCGGATGAGATCGAGCCCGGACTCAACTGCCGCTTCATGGGCATCGACGAGAAGGCGATCATCTCGTACCTCGTCTCCGCCTACTACTCCGCCGCGGTCCTGGTCCCCGACGCCATCGGCATCCTGGAGAACGTCGAGGTGCGTCCGCGTGCCTGACCGCCCACGAGCGCGAGGGATCGGGGGCTGACCCATGTCCCTGCTCTCCCGGATGGCCGCCGCGGCGGCCTCCCCCGAAGCGGCGGCGCTGATCGGCACGGTGCTCACCGATCCGGGCCCGGGACGCCCCGACCCGTCCGGGCAGCCCCGGCTCGGGCTGTCCGGCCCCGGCACCTCGGCAGCTCGCATGTTCCTGCCCGCCCCGGGCGCCCGGACCGCCGCCCCG
>NZ_DATCVQ010000531.1:0-6246 GCF_036566765.1 Streptomyces sp. | reverse complement strand
GAGCCGCCTTCGGGATTCGAACCCGAGACCTACGCATTACGAGTGCGTTGCTCTGGCCAACTGAGCTAAGGCGGCAAGCCGTGCGGTCCCATGGTGGGTGCAGCAGCGTCGCCAAGTCTACACAGTTAATCGGGGTGCTCCGACCACCGTCATGAGCAGCGCTTTCCCTTCGCGGGGGGTGCGCCTTCGAGGAGGTAGGCGTTGATCGCGGAGTCGATGCAGTCGCTGCCGCGGCCGTAGGCCGTGTGGCCGTCGCCCTCGTAGGTGAGGAGGACGCCGGAGGCGAGCTGGGACGCGAGGGACTGGGCCCACTTGTAGGGGGTGGCCGGGTCGCGGGTGGTGCCGACGACCAGGAGCGGGGGCGCGCCCTTGGCGGTGATGCGGTGGGGGCGGCCGGTGGCGGGGGTGGGCCAGTACGTGCAGTTCAGGGAGGCCCAGGCGAGGCCCTCGCCGAAGACCGGGGAGGCCTTCTCGAAGGACGGCACCGCCTTCTCGACCTCCGCCGGGCCGTCGAAGGCCGGCGGGAGGTCCAGGCAGTTCACGGCCGCGTTGGCGAACATCAGGTTCGAGTACGTGCCGTCCGCCTCCCGCTCGTAGTAGCTGTCGGCCAGCGCGAGCAGCCCCGAGCCCTCGCCGCCCATCGCCTGCGTGAGCGCCTCCCGGAGCTGGGGCCAGGCAGCCTCGTCGTACATCGCCGCGATCACCCCGGTCGTGGCCAGCGACTCGCCCAGGCGGCGGCTCTCCCCCGTGGGCACCGGCTCGGCGTCGAGCTCGCGGAAGAAGGCCCGCATGCGGACCGCCGCCGCCTCCGCCGACCCCGTGCCGAGCGGGCAGTCCGGCTGCTTGACGCAGTCCGCCGCGAAGGCCTGGAACGCGGTCTCGAAGCCGGCCGTCTGGTCCCGGTTCAGGTCGACCGCGGGCAGCGACGGGTCCATCGCCCCGTCGAGCACCAGCCGCCCGGCCCGCCCCGGGAACAGCTCGGCGTACGTCGCGCCGAGGAAGGTCCCGTACGACGCGCCCACGTAGGTCAGCTTCTCGTCGCCGAGGACCGCCCGCAGGATGTCCATGTCGCGTGCCGACTCCACCGTCGAGACGTGCGACAGCACCTTCCGGGCCCGCTTCCCGCAGCCGCTCGCGAAGGTCCGGAACGACGTCGCGAGCGCCGCCGACTCCCGCGCGTCGTCCGGCGTGGCGTCGACCTGCGTGTACGTGTCCATCTGCGGCCCGGTCAGGCACTCCACCGGCTCGCTGCGCGCCACGCCCCTCGGGTCGACGGCGACCATGTCGTAGCGCGCCTTGACCGGGGCCGGGTAGCCGATGCCCGCGTATCCCTGGAGGTAGCCGACCGCGGAGCCGCCGGGGCCTCCCGGGTTGACCAGCAGCGAGCCGAGCCGCTTGCCCGGGCCCGTCGCCTTCACCCGGGAGACGGCCAACTTCACCTCGCCCGCGTCCGGCCTCGCGTAGTCCAGGGGCGCGCGCAGCGTCGCGCACTGGAAGTCCGGCACGCCGCAGGCGCGCCAGCTCAGCCGCTGGCCGTAGTACGGCTCCAGGCCGGCCGTCCCCGACGGCGACGGCGCGGAGCCCCGCGGCGCGGCCGCGTCGCTTCCCGCCGTGCAGCCGGAGACGAGGAGCCCGGCGGCGGCCAGGGCCACGGCGGACGTGCGGAGCAAACGCCTGGAGTCCATTCCCGGAGGGTAGCGGCACCAGCACACAGCGTGTCCAATCGGAGGCTCGACCCCGACCGCCGCGCCACGCGCCCCGACCTCAGCCGCGCAGCTCCATCGTCATCGCCTCCACCGCCAGCAGCGGCGCCACGTTCCGGTCCAGCGCCTCGCGGCAGGCCAGCACCGCCTCGATGCGGCGCAGGGTCCGCTCCGGGGTGGTGTCGCGGGCGACCCGCTCCAGGGCGTCCCGTACGTCCTCGTTGGCCAGCGGCGTGCGGGCGCGCATCTGGAGGGCCAGGACGTCGCGGTAGAAGCCGGTCAGGTCGGTGAGGGCGAGGTCGAGGCTGTCGCGCTGGGTACGCGTTCTTCGCCGCTTCTGCCGCTCCTCCAGCTCCTTCATCACACCCGCGGTGCCGCGCGGCATCCGCCCGCCCTGGGCCGCGCCGAGCGCGGCCTTCAGCTCCTCGGTCTCCTTGGCGTCGATCTCCTCGGCGACCTGCTGCGCGTCCTCCGCCGCCGCGTCGATGAGCTCCTGGGCGGCCCGCAGGCCGCCGCCGACGTCCTCGGCCCGCAGCGGCAGCTTGAGCACCGTCGCCCGGCGGGCCCGCGCCCGCTCGTCGGTGGCCAGCCGGCGCGCCCGGTCGATGTGCCCCTGCGTGGCGCGGGCGGCGGCCTGCGCGGCCTCCGGATCGATGCCGTCGCGCCGTACGAGCACGTCGGCGACGGCGGACACCGGGGGCGTACGGAGCGAGACGTGGCGGCAGCGGGACCGGATCGTCGGCAGCACGTCCTCCAGGGACGGCGCGCACAGCAGCCAGACCGTGCGCGGCGCGGGCTCCTCGACGGCCTTCAGGAGCACGTTGCCCGCGCCCTCGGTGAGCCGGTCGGCATCCTCCAGGACGATCACCTGCCAGCGCCCGACGGCCGGGGAGAGCTGGGCCCGGCGGACGAGGTCGCGGGTCTCCTTCACGCCGATCGAGAGCAGGTCCGTCCGGATGACCTGCACGTCGGCGTGCGTGCCGATCAGGGCGGTGTGGCAGCCGTCGCAGAACCCGCACCCCGGCGCCCCGCCGAGCGCCCGGTCCGGGCTGACGCACTGCAGCGCGGCGGCGAACGCCCGCGCGGCCGTCGCGCGCCCCGACCCCGGCGGGCCGGTGAACAGCCAGGCGTGCGTCATCTTCGACGAATCGGGGCCGGGCCCGCCGGCGGCCTGGGCGGTCACGAGCGCGTCGGCGTCGCGCGCGGCCGCGGCCAGCTGCTCCGCCAACCGCTCCTGTCCGACCAGGTCGTCCCACACGGCCATGTCAGCCCCGCCTCCTCAGACCTCAGGTACGTCCTCCATTGTGGGGCAGCCCACTGACAGCCTCCGCCAACCCCGACCGTCCCGACGACTCGGACCGTCCGACAGCCCCGACCGAGTCAGGAGACACGGGACCCCGAGCGCGACCCCGACCGCGAACGCGTCAGCCACAGGGCGACCGCCGAGCCGATCACCACGCTGCCGGTCGTCACGCTCGCCACGACCTCCTTCGCCCCGGTGTAGCCGGAGAGGAGGGAGACCCAGAGGTTCGCGGCGACGAAGACGACGAGCAGCAGCCAGAGCAGGGGCCTCATGGGTTGTCCTCCAAGGAAGTTGGGCATCCGGTCGGTGGTTCCCGACCCCTCCATGATCACCTCTCCGTCCCTCTGGGGGCAGCCGAGTCCGCCCCCGCATCCATGGTGTAGCCCGCTCCACCGCCCCCGCCCCGTGCCGTCGCCTAGCCTGGGCGCATGCGTGAGGCGATCAAGGAAGCGGGCCGGGCGTCGCTGTACCTGCTCCGCGGGGCCGCCGTCTCGCTGGTGTGCCACCTGATGATTGGCGTCGTCGTCTTCACCGCCTTCCTCACGGCCACCGTGATCGGTGCCGGCGTGCTGCCGGAGAGCGTCCTGCTGCTGCGCCGGATCGCCGGCCTGGAGCGCCGCCGCAGCGCCGCCCGCTCCGGCGTCCCGGTGCCGGAGGCGTACCGTCCGCTCGAAGGCCCGCTCCCCGAACGCGTCCGCGCGGCGCTCGGCGACCCCGGCACGCACCGGGACCTGATCTGGATGCTCGCGGAGATCCTCTACGGCATGGTCCTGCTGTACGCCGCCATGGTGCTGTGGATCCCCGCGCTGATGGTCGACGGCGCGTGGTGCGGGCTCGCCGGCCGCGCCCCCGTCGCGCTGCCCCTGCTGGGACGGCTCGCCGACCTCCAGGCCGACTGGTCCCGCGCGCTGCTCGCGCCGTCGCCGGACGCCGCGGACGCCGCGCTCGCCGAGCGGATCGAGCAGCTCACGGCGACCCGCGCGGGCGCGGTCGCGGCGCACGGCGCCGAACTGCGCCGCATCGAACGCGATCTGCACGACGGCGCACAGGCCCGTCTGGTCGCGCTGTCCATGCGGATCGGGCTGGCCCGCCGGGCGTACGAGTCCGATCCCGCGACCGCCCGCCGGCTCCTCGACGAGGCCCAGGACCAGGCGGAGGAGGCGCTGGCCGAGCTGCGGCACGTCGTCCGCGGCATCCACCCGCCCATCCTCACCGACCGCGGACTGACCGGCGCGGTGCGGGCGTTGGCGGCGAGCAGCGGCCTGGACGTCAGCGTCGTCGCCGACGGCGCGGACGACGGCCCGCGCGCGCCCGCCGCCGTCGAGGCCGCTGCGTACTTCGTCGTCGCCGAGGCGCTGACCAACGCCGCCAAGCACAGCGGCGCCCCGCGCGCCCGCGTCGAGCTGGTCCGCGACCCGGCCCGGCTGCGGATCGCGGTACGGGACGAGGGGCGCGGCGGCGCGGACGAGAGCAGCGGCTCGGGGCTGCTCGGGATGCGCCGCAGGGTCGCCGCGCTGGACGGCGCCGTCAGTCTGACCAGCCCCGTCGGGGGGCCGACCGTGATCGAAGTGGAGTTGCCGTGCGTGTGGTGATCGCCGAGGACAATGCCCTGCTGCGGGAGGGCCTGGTCCTGTTGTTGACGTCCGCGGGCCACGAGGTGGCCGGCGTCGCGGCGACCGGCCCCGAGATCCTGCCGCTGCTCCTGGAGCACCGGCCGGACGTGGCGGTGCTCGACGTACGGCTGCCGCCCGGGTTCCGCGACGAGGGGCTGCGGGCGGCGCTCGCGGCCCGCGAGCAGCTGCCGGACCTGCCGGTGCTCGTGCTGTCCCAGTACGTGGAGGAGACGTACGCGGCCGAGCTGCTCGGCGGCGGCGCGCAGGGCGTCGGCTACCTGCTGAAGGACCGGGTGGGGCGGGTGGACGAGTTCCTGGACGCCCTGGACCGGGTGGCCGGCGGGGGCACGGCGCTGGACCCGGAGGTCGTGACGGAGCTGATGGCGCGGCGGCGCGACGACCCGCTGGACACGCTGACGCCACGCGAGCGCGAGGTCCTGGAACTGATGGCGCAGGGGCACGACAACGGAACGATCGCCCGGACGCTGGTGGTGACGGAACGCTCGGTCCACAAGCACGTCGGCAACGTGTTCGCGAAGCTGGGGCTGCCGCCGAGCGACAGCGGCCACCGCCGGGTGCTGGCGGTCCTGGCGTACCTCGACGCCTGACCGCACGCGGCGCCCCGGGCGGTGGCCGTCCGTCTCAACTGCGCACGAACCTGCCCTGCTTCGCAGGGAGCAGCACGCCCGCGTACGCCGTCGCGGCGACCGTCGCGACGATCGCCGCGGCCTCCGGCGACGGCAGGTACGGGGCGGTCCCGGCCATCGACACCGCGAAGGCGGTCAGCGGCAGGGCGCCCACCGCCGCGCCGAGGAGCAGACCCGTCCCCGTGACGACGGCGGCCTCGACACGGAGCATCCGCCGCACCTGGGAGCGGGCCGCGCCGACCCGGCCGAGCAACGCGAACTCGTCGCGGCGGCCGAGGGTGACCAGCACCAGAGTGCTGAGGACCGCGATCACCGTGAGGCCGCCGACGGCCGCGACCACGGCCGTGGAGACGAGCCGGTTGAGCTCCTCGCCGTCCCGCACGGCCCGCTCGGGCGTCGGCCGCGGCCCCGGCTGTACGGCGCCGAGCGCGGCCAGCCCGGCCCGTACGGCGGCGGGGTCCGCGCCGGGCCGCTGCGCCACGAGGACGCGGGCCGGGAACGGGTCGGTCATGTGGCGGGCCAGATCGGCGGCCGGAAGCAGGAACTCCCCAAGAGCGAGCGCACGTTCATAGACCGCCACCACCCGCAGTCGCGCCTCGGTCCCGTCGCCGTGGCGCAGGGTCACCACCGAGCCGGGGCGTGCGTCCAGCGCGTCGGCCCGGTCCGCTCCGAGCGCCACCGTCCCCGGCCGGGCGAGCCCCGCCAGGTCGCCCGTCACCACGCCCGGGTCGAGGGTGCCGGCCAGACCACGCGCGTCCACGCCCAGGGCGGGCAGCCGGTCGAGCCGGGGCTCGCCGGCCTCCTCGTGGGCGAGGACCACGGTGGACCGCAGGACGTCGGTCGCGGCCGCGACGCCCGGGACGTCCCGTACCCGGTCGGCGGTCGTGCCCGTCACGGCGAAGCCGGCCCGGGTGGCCGCCTCGGCCTGCCCGGCGGCGGCCCGCTGCATGGTCGCGCCCGCGCCCAACTGCACGGCGGCG
>NZ_DATCVQ010000530.1:0-4333 GCF_036566765.1 Streptomyces sp. | reverse complement strand
ATCGTTCGATGAGAACGAAGCGGTCGGGCTCGTCGCTCACCCGGTGCATGTCGTACCGCAGGCATCCCGGCTCGGCTCGCACGATCGGCGCTAGACGCTCGAATGCAGTGACCTGTTCCTGGCCGCGGCCCGGAAGTGCGTTGCTGAGGATGACGAGTTGTATCGGCTGCGACATGCGTTGAAGCGAAGTCAACCCAAGGGGTATCCCGCAACCGCTGGTCACGGGGTGAGACGAACTTGGTACGGCGGGTGTGATCACGGCGTCGGAGTCGTCCTAATCTCCAGGTGCAGCCGGTCCGTGGAGGCGTCAACGTAGATCGGTGCGCAGTCCGTGCTCAGGCGGTGGCGGTCGCATGGGCGCCAGATGTATGCCTGAAAGAGGCGAGGCTTCAAGGCCTCTCAGAAGAGGGGCAGGCCACCCTCCCTCGCTGATGGTCTCCGTCCCCACATACAGTCCAACGAGTCGATATTCGCGTGACGCGGCGGGAACACCGCCAAACTCCCTTCATGGCCCGCACCCAACAACTCGCGCTTTAGAGATCGTCTCAACTGGCTTGATCGCTAGGCTCACGGACGTGATGGCGATGGTGGAGCGGTTGGTGCCGGATGGGTTGTGGGAGCTGTTCCAGCGGGTGGTTCCTGCTGCTCCGATGCGGCCGCAGGGTGGTGGCCGACGCAGGTACGGGGACCGGCAGGTGTTGGCGGCGATCGTGTTCGTGGCCACGACGGGCTGTACGTGGCGACAGCTGCCGCCGATCTTCGGTCCGTCGGGCCCGACCGCGCACCGCCTGTTCACCGAGTGGAGCCGGGCTCGGGTGTGGGGCAAGCTCCACCGTTCGGCCCTGGACGAGCTCGGCGCGCGCGGCGCACTGGACTGGTCGCGGTGCGCAATCGACTCGGTGAACATGCGGGCAGCGAAAGGGGGACCTGACGGGTCCGAATCCGGTAGATCGCGGCAAGAAGGGCTCAAAGATCCACTTGATCACCGAGCGGACCGGTCTGCCCATCTCCATCGGGATCTCTGCCGCCAACACTCATGACAGCCAGGCCCTGGAGCCCTTGGTCCAGGGTATTCCACCCATCCGCTCCCGGCGCGGACCCCGTCGTCGACGACCCGCCAAGCACCATGCCGACAAGGGCTACGACTACGCCACCTGCGGCGCCGATGGCTCCGGTCCCGGAACGTCACACCGCGCATTGCCCGCAGGGGCATCGAGTCCTCCCAGAGGCTGGGCCGCCACCGTTGGACCGTGGAGCGGACGGTGGCCTGGCTGGCCGGCTGTCGCCGCCTGCACCGTCGCTACGAGCGCAAGGCGGAGTACTTCCTGGCCTTCGTCGGAATCGCTGCCGCCTTGATCTGCTACCGCCGGCTCGACCAGCCGGCCAGGTCACACGACGCCGAGAAAACCCGGATCGACTCCGTCGAACTGTCGGCATGAGTCCCGGGCGACGCCAAGCAACTCCGTCATGGGCACAGCTCGACGGCTGGTCGCGGAAAGGTCCTGACGTGCCTCGGCAGACCACAACGGCGGGAACAGCGACAGGCCCTGATCACTGTTCAGCGCCTCGACCTCAATTTTCCAGCCGGGCCAGCGAAGATTCGCATAGAACTCATCAATTGCCCCCGATACCAGCCAGACCATCCATGCTGAGTGACCGACTCCCAAAGCCTCCCAGCGAAGCGAATCCGGAGCGAAGTAGACCATCTCCCCAGGGGCCCCAGGACGTCCGTGGCCCGCCGGATCTCCGCCGTTGAGAACAAAGACACCGCCCAGCACGTCCTGGGCCACCACCAGACCGGGATCAGCCCGCCACGCAGGGTCGAACGCTCCAGGGAGCTGATTGACCTGCGCCAGACTCGGCCCCACGTGCCGCGCCGTCCACGGGGCTGCCGAAGACCCGCAACCATCCGTCGTCCACCAGCAGACCGCCACAGTGCAGCACCACCGCGCCCAAATACGACCTGGCCGTGACCTGTAACTGGAGAAGTGACGCCTTCCCCAGGCCGCCATCAGCCGGGAGCACCTCGACGGACACTGGCCCGGCACCGACGATCTCCCTGAGCTCAGGCCAAGCCGGTTCCTCGACGTCGATCAACTCGCTCAACTCGCGCATGCCCGCATCGTCGCACCCGCACCATGCGGCCCCAACCGCCAGGGAGCTTCGTCGCACCAACCGCATATCGAGACGACCTCTTAAGCCCTGACTGCAACAACGCTTCCGCGGCGGCACCATCAACGCCGCCGCCCTCTTTCGCGAAATCCGAGAACGCGGCTACCGCGGCAGCCGCGTCGTCGTCACCACATACATCGCGACCCTCCGCGCCGGTACCGCCGCCCCCGAGCCGCCGTCCCCGAACCACCGCGGCCGGTACGTAGCGATCCGGCGTGATCATGTCGCGCGAGGCGACCGGTCGCGCCCTACTCGCTCAGCCCTATGAGTCCCCAGCCGTGCTGGGCGGCTTCGGAAAGGTCGCGGCACCAGTCGTCCAGCAGTTCGGAGAACTCGTCGAAGTCGCGGACCCAGCCCTCAGGTACGGCAGGATGCTCATCAAACGGCCCACGCAACCCCTCGAGCCAGGGCCGTACCTCCTTTGAAGTCGCGGCCAGTTCCCGCACGCTGGCCGGCGACCTCGCGAGCAGCACGCCATAGGCGACGGCGGGGTCGTCGCAGAAGAAGCCCTGATCCACGTGCTCCGTCTCACCGTCCAGCCCTCCCCAGGTCCGCCCGGGCAGCAGGGCATCCAAACGGGCCCGTACCAGTGGGTCGGCATGGTCGCGTACGGACTCCCACCGCTCCCCAGCCCAGAGGTGGGGCTTGAACGAACCGAGGGTGCCTCGGAACTCGTAGACGGCGAAGAGGGCGCTGCCGGCCCCTCGTGGCCAATTCCAGTTGCCTTCGACCACTGGCGCATCGTGATCCCATAGCCCGGTCTCGTCGGCGTACCAGGCATCCCTCAACCGCGACAGCCTGTCCCTGGACGGAACCTCACCCAGCCGTGACCAGTCGGCGATCATCACAGTGATGTCCAACCCCATGCGCGTGCGAATACCGATCACCTGTACTGCGGCGTGCCGGTGACGGAGCCCGGCCTCGGATATGTCGCCGGCTGTGAACGGACAGCCCGAGTCGGGTTGATCAACAACTGCCGTCCGAATCCGTCGACAAACGCTGTCCTTGGACAGGTTCTGGCTCGATTTCCGTGACGCGTGTACGGCGAGCATCACCGCGTGGGAGGCCGGCCGAGCCGAGAGCCGAACGCCTCGAGGCCCACTGCAGGCTGCTCGAGGGCCTCGCCCGCCGCAATCCCGCGCCGGCCAGCCCTTCCGGGAGCGAGCATCTCGCCTCACCCCGCCTTTCCTTGACACAGCCGGATACGGCTGGGGCGCAGGTGCCTCAGGAGTCAGCTGCCCGGGATTGGGCTGTAGGTCGTTCCCGCGGTGGTAGAGGCCGGTCTCGGGGGCGCGATTGGGGGTTGTGAGGCTCGCCGTCCACGAGTTCGTGCGCGTACGGTCAGGAGACGGGTGCCGTGTCTGCGGGGCCGCTCTGCTGCGGGATCGTGGCCTGCACCGTGTTCGTGCGGTGCATGGCCCAGTGTTTGGCGAGCCATTTGACGTGGTCCGCGGTGACGCTCACCGCGAGCGGCGCGCAGTGGAGTTTGGCGTAGTCGGGGAAGGGTTTGAGGTCGTCGGCCAGATGCAGGCGCCGGCCTGCTGCTGCGCCGTGACCTCCGTGCCGCGGTCTGTAGTGCGTGGCGGGGTTGTCGTCGTAGCCCGCGCCGATCCGCTTGCCACCGTCCTTTGCCAACATCAACCAAGCCCTCATGCGTCTCCTCCCGCCACACCTACGAACAACAGGCCCACCCCTCTCGTGCGACGAGCGGCGTCAGGGGGATCAACGTAACGGGCGGCACTGGCACTGACATTGATGCTGGAACATCAGGCCAGAACGACGACGCCGCCGTCACGTTGCGCGGGCCATGGAACCCCGCTGCGGCTCGTCCCGCGGCGTAAGCCTCCTTGTCCGGCTGCGGGCAAGTGCTGCAGGACTGCGTCGACTGTCCGGCGATGTTTACGCCAGCGTCGCCGGTTCGTGGTGCGGCCGGTTCCCGACCCATGCTCTGACGCCCCTCTCCCGCTGCGCGGTCACCGGCGCAGCCTCATCCCCGAGGGCGAGGAGCGACCGGCGTTGTGGTCTTCCGTGTTCTGCGCCCCGTGTGCCGCCCTCGTCCGGCTCGGGAAACGCTCGCCGCCGGTCGCTCAGCGAGATCCGAGCCGGCGTCTGGCACCTCGCTGTCGGAGAGGCCGACGGCACCCTCGTCGTCCAGAGCCCA
>NZ_DATCVQ010000529.1:0-10300 GCF_036566765.1 Streptomyces sp. | reverse complement strand
GAAGAGGCGACGATCTGGTCCCACAGCGGACGGAACTGGAACCACCCCGCGAGCTGCCCGCCGATCTGGGCGCGGACCTGCTCGGCGGTCTCCCGGTCGATCTCGTGCGGGGTGCCGGCGGCCATGGCCAGGAGTTGCGCCTGGCACGACCGCTCCATCGTGATGAACCACCACGCGGCGGCGGCGACCGACTGGCCGACGGTCAGCAGGCCGTGGTTCTTCAGGATCACGGCCTTCGCCGAACCGAGCGCCTCGCCGATGCGACGCCCCTCTTCGGTGTCGTTCACGACTCCGCGGTAGTCCGAGTAGAGGCCCTGGTCCTCGAAGAAGGCGCAGGCGTCCTGGGTGAGCGGTGCCAGCGGGATCCCGAGCGTGGAGAACGCCTTGCCGTGGAGGGAGTGCGCGTGCGCGGCGGCGACGGCGTCGGGGCGGGCCTTGTGGACCTCGGCGTGGATGCAGAAGGCAGCACGGTTCACCGGTCGCCTGCCGTGCAGGAGGTTGCCTTCGTGGTCGACACGGATCAGGTCGGAGACCTTGATCTGGTTGAAGCTCATCCCGAACGGGTTGACCCAGAACGTGTCCGGGAACTCGGGGTCACGGGCGGTGATGTGCCCGGCGACCCCCTCGGAGAACCCCAGCTTGCCGAAGACCCGGAAGGCGGCGGCGAGTTCCTGCTTGCGTACGTCGCGCTCTTCTTCGACCGAGAGCCCCATGGGCGGGAGCGGGAGATCGAAGTCGTCGGGGATCGGGCCGATGTTGGCCCGGATCAGGTCGAGTATCTCGGGGGCGTGGCGCTGAGTGGTCGTCATGGTCTTCTTCGTCCCTCTCGGTTGCGGAGATGCCGTCAGGAGGCCGTGGGCGTGGTGACGTCGACGCGTTCGAACTGCACTCAGGTCCGTTCGACCCTCACTCGCCTTCTCCCGCGGCGAGGATCAGGGAGGCGACACGCTGCGGCGCCTCCAGCGGGGGCCAGTGTCCGACGTCCGCGAGGGCATGGAGCGTCGCGTTCGGCATGCGCTCGGCGATCCGCTCGGCGATGTGCGCGCCCGAAACGGGGTCGAGCAGGCCCCAGATGAACGTCTTGGGCAGGTCGCTTCTCTCCATGGCGTCCACCCATCGGTCGCGGTGGGTGGTCCGGTCGTCGATGTAGCGGATCAGTCGGTGGGAGTTGAGGTGGCCGTCGGCGCGGCTCATGCCCTTCCACATCTCGGCCGTGTCGGCGCTCGGGTCGTAGCCCTCGGCGAATGTCGGTGCGAGGGCCGCGGCCATGAGCTCGGCGTTGAGCGCTGCGCTGAGCTGGGGGCCGATCTCGGGGTCGAGCAGCGCCGACTGGGCCGGTTCCGGTCGGTGGAGTTCCGGGTAGATGCCGCCGTTGAGCAGCGTCAGGCTCGTGATCTCTGTGTTCAACGACCCTTCGGTGCTGCGCGCGAGCAGCTCCTGCGCCACGGTGGTGCCGTAGTCGTGTGCCACGAGATCCGTCGAGAGCACCCCCTCGTGCCGCCACAACGCGACCACGAGGTCCGCCTGCTCATGGATCGAATAATCGTGATCGGCCGGCTTCTCGCTCGCGCCGAAGCCGAGGAAGTCCGGCATGAGGAGGGTGTGGTGAGCAGCGAGAACGGGTACCGCCTGCGCCCAGTCGTGCGACGAGCTGGGGAACCCGTGGAGGAGGGTCATCACAGGGCCGCTGCCGATCCGGAGAACGAACACCTCGCGGGGGACTCCGGCGACGGTGAGCCGGACCCGATCACCCTCGGACCACCATTGCTCGATATCGATCGTCGTCATGAGAGCCCTTCGAAGAGTGCGGGAAGGAAGCGGCGTTCCAGTTCGCCGTGCGGAAGTACGGTCGGCTCCACCAGGCTCTGCGCCAGTCCGCCTTCCCGGACGGCGACGACGAAGCGCACCAGCATGTCGAGATCCGCCTCGGTCACCTTGCTCGGTGCGGTCGCGAGGAGCGGTGCGATCAGCTCCGCGACGGCCGCCCGGATCGCCGCGTCGTGGCGAGCGAGCGCTTCGGCCGCCTCCGGATGCCGGATCGCGTAGAGGGTGAACTCGGTGGAGATGAGGAACCAGGTCCGTGTCTCCTCGTCCACGACGCTCGCCGACTCGATGAGCGTGGCGATCGGATGCTCGGAGACGACGGCCTGGTCCACGGCCTCCCCGAGCTGCTTGAGGACGATTTCGGAGCGGCGAGTGAACAGTGCGAGGAAGAGTTCGTCCTTGGACGCGTAGTTCGAGTAGAACGCGCCGGACGTATAGCCGGCCCGTGCGCACAGATCCGAGATCGAGACCCCGTGAAACCCATGCTCGGCGAACGCCTGCTCGGCCGCGTCGAGCAGCCGCTCGTTCGTCTCCAGTCGTCTCTTGGTCACGCGCTTCGTCATGCGTCCCACCTGTCCTCGTCACGGCGATCGACGACGTCGGATAGAGGTTCCTATCGGATAGAGGTTCCTATCCGATAGGAACCTCTATCCGATGGAGGAAGCTATCGGCTGAGGGCGGGTGCCACAAGACCCGTGGCAGCCGCACCCCTCATCCGGCATCTGATTGGCCCGACACCATCCACCGACCGAGTTTGTTCGGGAAGTGAACGCACAGCCCCTGGATCGTGGGCCGAGGCCGCGATGTGGCGAATGTTGGCGTGAAGTCTTGACGACATTCTGTGAGCCCGATTAACTCACCGCACCAATGCCGGAACGGGTTCCGAGAGCGCTCTCAGAGTCAACGCTCACGGGGAACCTCCTCTGGCGTGAGGACCCGTCAGTGCCGCGCCCAGGAGGCCCGATGCGTGTCACGATCGCCGATGTCGCCCGTGAGGCCGGGGTCAGCAAGACGACCGTCTCGCGGGTTGTCGACACCGGGGGTGAGGTCGACCGCTCCACTGCGCCACGGGTACGGGAAGTGATCGGTCAGCTCGGCTATGTGCCCAGCTCACGTGCGGTGGACCTGGCCCGTGGGCCGAGCCGCACGGTCGGCATGCTGGTGCCTTCGCTGACCTGGCCGCGGATGGGCGAGGTGCTCCAGGGCGTCGTCGACACCGTCGAGGCGGCCGGGTACGGGCTGTTGCTCTTCACCTGCAACCGGGGTGAGGAATCGGTCCTGCGCTTCACCGGCCAGGTGTCCGCGCGAGCCTTCGACGGCCTCCTGGTCGTGGAGCCCGAGAACACCATGGACACCATCGCCTCGCTCTACGCCCAGGGCCTCCCGGTCGTGCTGATCGACGACCGCGGTCACCACCCCAAACGTCCCTCTCCGTCGCCACTGCCATTCGCGAGGGAGGCGCAGCCGCCGCCCGGCGTCTGCGCGAGCGCGGCCGCACCAGTCCGCTGGTCATCGCCGGCCCCCACGACTCCGCACGGTCCTCCCGACCGAACTGGTCGTCCGCAACTCAGCCTGAACCCCGCCGGGTTGACCGGCCGCCCCGAGGCCCAGCACGACAACTGACGTCAGGAGCGAGCAGTTCATGAGAAACCGCCGATCAGGCAGAAGACACAGCGCCACGTATCTGGCGGCCACCGCCGTCCTCGCCGCCCTCCTTCCTTTGACCACCGCCACGGCCGCCGACGAGCCGGCGCCCGTCCCCATCGACCGCTTCGAGGGTGAGATCCCCTTCGCCCAGCCGCCCGCCGAAGGAATCTTCACCTGGGGCAGCGACGCCGACGACCACCCCACCCTGAAGATCGTCCCCCGCGAGGACGCCCCCGAGGGCGACAACGTCATGGAGGGCGCCTACAACGTCTCCGGCTGGGGAGGCTTCACCCACGACTTCGCCTTCGACCAGCCGGCCCACAATTGGACCGCCCACAAGGGCATCCGCTTCTGGTGGTACGGCCAGAACACCGCGCCGCTCCCGCCCGGTTCCGGCAAGCGCATCAACTTCGAGATCAAGGACGGCGGCGCCAACGGCGAGGCCTCCGAGCTGTGGACCACCTCCTTCACCGACGACTGGGAGGGCTGGCACCTCGTAGAGATCCCCTTCGCCGACCTCGTCTACCGCAGCGACTACCAGCCCGTCGGCGGCATCGACCAGGTCCTCGGCCTCGACAGGATGTGGGGCTACGCCCTCACCGTGCCGACCGGCGCCCCCGGCTCCTTCGCCCTCGACGGCATGGAGCTGTACGGCAAGGCCGACCCGGCCCTCAAGGCCGCCGTCACCACCGACAAGCCGGTCTACCCGGTCAAGGAGGGCGGCACGGCCAAGGTCGCGCTCGCCGTCAACACCACGGGTGCGGTGCCGCTGGACGAGCCGGTCACCCTCGACTACGAGGTCGCCGAGACCGACGACTTCAACGCGGCCAAGGGCACATACACCTTCCCTGCCGGTACGCCCTCGGGCGCCACCCACGAGATCACCGTCGGGACCAAGAGCGACGCGATCAAGCAGGAGACCGCTGAGACCGCTCCCCTCAAGCTCACCGTGACCGGGGCGAAAGCCCCCGCCGAGACCCCGGCCGTCGTGATCGACGCGCACGGCCTGCCGTACCAGGACAAGCGGCTCCCGGTGAAGAAGCGCGTCGCGGACCTGCTGTCCAGGCTGTCCCTGGACGAGAAGATCGGCCAGATGACCCAGGCCGAACGCCGCGCCCTCAAGCAGCAGGGCGACATCGCCTCGTACGCCATGGGCTCCCTGCTCTCCGGCGGCGGCTCCGTCCCCACCCCCAACACCGCCGCGGCATGGGCCGGGATGGTCGACTCCTACCAGCTGCGCGCCCAGGCCACCCGCTACCAGATCCCCCTCGTCTACGGCGTCGACGCGGTCCACGGCCACAACAACGTCATCGGCTCGACGATCAACCCGCACAACATCAACATCGGCGCCACCCGCGACCCCGAGCTCGCCGAGAAGACCGGTGCCGTCACCGCCTCCGAGGTCCGCGCAACCGGCATCCCCTGGGACTTCGCCCCCTGCGTCTGCGTGACCCGCGACGAACGCTGGGGCCGCTCCTACGAGGCCTTCGGCGAGGACGCCGCCCTGGTCGAGCAGATGGAGACCGTGATCCGGGGCATGCAGGGACGTGCCGACGGCAGCGACCTGGACCGCAACGACAAGGTCCTGACCACCGCCAAGCACTACCTCGGGGACGGCGGCACCGCATACGGCTCGTCGACCACCGGCTCGTACACCCTCGACCAGGGCATCACCACGGTCAGCAGGCAGGAACTGGAAGCCGTCCACCTCGCCCCGTTCAAGGAGGCCGTCAAGCGCGGCGTCGGCACCGTCATGCCGTCGTACTCCTCCCTCGACGTCATCGGCGACGACCAGGGCCCGGTCAAGATGCACGGCAACGCCGAAATGATCAACGATGTCCTCAAGGACAAGCTCGGCTTCAAGGGCTTCGTGATCAGCGACTGGCAGGCCATCGACCAGCTCCCCGGCGACTACGCCTCCGACATCCGTACGTCCGTCAACGCCGGCCTCGACATGATCATGGTCCCGACGAACTACCAGGACTTCACCCGCCTGTTGAAGACAGAGGTCGAGACCGGCCGGGTCGGCCAGGCACGTATCGACGACGCCGTCACCCGCATCCTGACCCAGAAGTTCCAGCTCGGCCTCTTCGAGAAGCCCTACGCGGACACCTCCGGCCTGGGCAAGGTCGGGTCGGCGGAACACCGTGCCGTGGCCCGCGAGGCCGCCGCCAAGTCCCAGGTCCTCCTGAAGAACGACGGCGACGTCCTGCCCCTCAAGCCGACCCAGAAGGTCTATGTCGCCGGCTCCAACGCCGACGACCTCGGCAACCAGGCAGGCGGCTGGACCATCTCCTGGCAGGGCTCCTCAGGCAGGACTACCGAAGGCACGACGATCCTGGAGGCCATGAAGAAGCAGGGCGGCGACGCCGTCACGTACTCGCGTGACGCCTCCGCCGCCACGGACGGCTACGACGTCGGGGTGGTCGTCGTCGGCGAGCAGCCGTACGCGGAAGGCATCGGCGACGTCGGCAACGGCCACGACCTGCTGCTCTCCGACGCGGACAAGGCCGCCGTCACCAAGGTCTGCGGTGCCATGAAGTGCGCCGTCCTGATCGTCTCCGGCCGCCCCCAGACCGTCTCCGACCAGCTCGGTGACATCGACGCCCTGGTCGCCTCCTGGCTCCCCGGCACGGAGGGCGACGGCGTCGCTGACGTCCTCTACGGGGCGCGCCCCTTCACCGGTCAGCTCCCGGTCACCTGGCCCAAGTCCGACACCCCGCTCCCGATCAACGTCGGCGACGCCTCGTACGACCCGCAGTACCCGTACGGCTGGGGCCTCACCACCAGGACCGACATCCCCAAGGGCGGCCAACTCACCCTCAGGGCCCTGCAGATCGCCGCCGCTGCCGCCGAAGAGGCCGGCCAGGGCAAGACGGCGACCGGCCGCGCCCTCGTCGGCAAGGCCCGTCTGATCGCCCAGGCCAAGGCCGCCGGCAAGATCACCGAAGCCTTCGCCAAGCCCTTCGCGGAAGCGGACCGGAAACTGTCCACCGGTGACCTGGACGGCGCGGTCAAGCTCCTGATCACCGCCTACCGGGCGGCGTAGCCGGTCGGGTCCTCCAGGAGCCACACGGCTCCTGGAGGACCCGGACACGACGGCCTTCAGGCGCCCGCGCCGCCGATCGCCTGGCCGTAGCGGAACAGGCCGGTGGGGTCGTAGCGGCGCTTGACCGCGACGAGGCGGTCGTAGTTGGAGCCGTAGTACGCGGTCTGCCACTGGCGCAGATCGGGGTCGGGGAAGTTGACGTACGCCGCAGAGGTCCGCAGGTCACGGCTCAGGATCCGGTGCATGACGCGGGTCTGGGCCAGCAGGTCCTGGACGACCTCGGGCGGGGTGGCGGGGGACCAATGGGCGCCGATGTCGATGACGAAGGTGGCGTCGCGGTGCGGGTAGGCCGTGTCGGAGGCGGTCGGCTCGCCGCTGCTGCCGCCCATCGCGAAGAGCGTGACGTAGCCGGCGTTCCCGGACGGCGCGCCGGGACGCCACGCGCGGACCCACTCGACGATGGACTCCACGGTTCCCGGGGCCAGCCACCGGTTCGGTACCAGGGACTTGGAGGCGCCGGCGCTTCCCGCTCCGGGCCGTTCCATGAGGTGGTCCTGGGCGTCCCAGAAGTGGCGCTGCTCGATGAACTGCTTGGACGGCCCGAGTTCGAGTACGGGGGCCAGCAGCCGCCGCAACTCGTCCTGCGTGCCCAGTCGCTGGCCCAGCAGGGCGATGGCGGCGGGCGTTCCGTCGCCGGGGTTCTTGAACCCGATCCGGATGTCGAAGTCGTTGCCGCCGTCGGAACGCAGGATCTCCTGGAGCACGTCCATCAGTCGGACCGCGACGGTCGGGTCGAAGGACAGCTCGAAGACCGTGGCCGCCTGATCGGCGACCGACGTCGCGTCGAAGACGAAGCCGGTGTTGACGCCGAAGTTGCCGCCCGCCCCGCCCCGGCAGGCCCAGAACAGATCGGAGTTCTCGGTTGCCGACGCCCGGACGAGCGAGCCGTCCGCGAGGACCACCCGTGTCTCGGCCAGCCGGTCACACGTCAGGCCCCACTTGCGGTCGTTGAAGCCCAGGCCGCCGCCGAGAGTGAGCCCGGCGACCCCCACTCCGGGGCAGCGTCCGCCGGGGAAGTAGAGGTTCGCGGCCCTCGCGGCGTAGACGTCCGAGTTGGTGGCCCCGCCGCCCAGCAGGAGCCGGGTGCCGTCGACTGCCACCGAGCTCATCCGGCGCAGGCTGATGAGCAGGCCGCGGGTGGTGGAATATCCGGCGTAATTGTGACCGCCGGAGCGCGGTGCGAAGGGCAGGCCGTGCGCCGCCGACCAGCGTACGGACGCCTGCACATCGCCTTCCGTCGCACAGGCGACGATGCCGGCCGGCAGTACGCCCGCGTAGCGGAGGTTGTCCGGAAGGGCCTGCCGCCGGTAGTCCTCGCTCGTCGGGCGATACAGCGTCGCGCCCGGGCTCAGGCTGCCGGCGAGGGCGCGCCAGGCCGCACCGTCGGGACCGTGGCCGCGCGGGGATCCGGTCACCTCGGCCGAGGCGGCGGCGTGCCCTCCCGCCCAGGCTGTGGTCAGGCCGAGCGCTGTCGCCTGAGCTCCCCTTCGAAGTACGGTCCGACGGCTGACGCTCACGGTGCTTCCTCTCTTCGGCGACCCCCGAGACCTTCGGCATGGCATGGCACGAGGGCATGGTCGTAGGCCCGAGGCAGCGTCCGTCGCAGCGATGAGCACGGCCCCCGGCGTGGATCATGCTGTCGGAGCGCCCCTAGGAAGGGGAGTACGGCGCACCAGGGCGTGGCCGGTTCACGCGAGCGCTCGCGCATGTGGGTGTAGAGGCGAATCGGCAGGGGTGCCCCCGCGGAGCGCCTGCCCATGCGGGGCCGGTGACAAGGGGACGATGACGCCCGGTTCCGCTGCACGCTCCCGGCGGCCTCGTGCTGCGACGCGACCTGGACGGTGAGGGATCCGTGGATGAGTGACACCCTGCTCGAAGGTCCGGACATGCCCGTACCCCGGAGGCTGCGCCGGCGACTCGCGCCGCTGTACGCGGCGGCCTTCCTGCAGAACGTCGCGCTGTGGGTGCCGGTGGAGAAACTCTTCATGACCGACATCGGCTTCGACGCGGCCGGCGTGGGCGTCATGGCGGCCGTGTACTCGGTGGTGGTGCCGATCTTCGAGGTGCCGTCCGGCCTGCTCGCCGATCGGTGGAGCCGTCGCGGCGTGCTCGTCCTCGCGTGCGTGGCAGCGGTGGCGAGCGTCGTGATCGGGGGATTGAGCCAGAACGTTCCGACGTACATGGTGGCGGCCTTCTTCCTCGGGATCTTCTTCGCCATGCAGTCGGGGACGCTGGACTCGATGGTCTACGACACCGTGCTCGAGGAGACCGGATCCAGCGACGCCTTCGAGCGGGTCATCGGGCGGGTACGGCTGATGGAAAGCGTCGCCCTCGTCGCGAGCGCACTGGCCGGCGGCGCAATCGCGGACGCCCTCTCCCTGCGGGACACGTACTTCCTCACCGTGCCGCCGCTCGTTGCGGCGACCGTCGCGGTGTACCTCTTCCGCGAACCGCGGCTCCACAAGGCCGAGGAGGCCGAGCCGCTGCGCCGTCAGATCGCGACCACCTACCGCGTACTGCTCCAGCGCGGCCGGCTTCGTCTGGTGATCACACTGACGGTCGCCGGTGCGCTGCTGATGCAGGGCATGCTGGAGTTCGGTCCGCTGTGGCTGGTCGCGCTGGCCGTCCCGGCGTTCTGGTACGGACCGCACTGGGCGGCCCTGACCTCGGCGCTCGGCATCGGCGGTCTGCTCGGAGCACATGCCTGGATGAGGCGACGCCGGCCGGTGACGTTCCTGTCCGCGCTGATGGTGGGCTGCTGCGTGGTGCTCGCGACCAGCAACACCGCGGCGCTGGTGATCGTCGCCCAGGTGCTTCTCACCCTCACGGTCGTCGCGGTGAGCATTCCGGTGATGCACCAGCTGCACGACGCGGTGCCGTCGACCGTTCGCGCCGGAGTCGCGTCCGGCGTCAGCACCCTCACCTGGCTCGCCTTCGTGCCCTTCGCGCTGGTCATCGGGTTCGTCAGCGACAGAGAAGGTGTCGGCGACGCGGGCTGGGTGTTCGGCGGGGTCGCGGTCGCGTCGGGGATCCTGATGATCGTGGTGCTGCCCGCGGCGCCGGCGCCTCCGGCGGCCGTGCCCGCCGCGAGGGCACCGGAGCCCGCGTTCCCGGCGGACCGGTTCCTCCCGGACGACGACCCACAATGGCCCGGCCACTGGGCGGTGCCGCCGGTCGCCTGGGAGACGTCCGGCCTCGACCTCGACAGTGACGAGGTCCTCGCCGAAGTACGCGCCGTGATCGTAGACATGCCCGCGGAATTGCGGCGGGTCATCGTGTTGCGGGATGTCCAGGGCCGGTCGCCCGCCGAGGCCGCCCAGATCATCGGCATCAACCCCGAGGACGAGAGCCGCCGTCTCAATGAAGCTCGTGCGCTGGTACGAGCCCGGCTGGAGCGGTA
This sequence comes from Streptomyces sp., assembly GCF_036566765.1. GTDB lineage: Bacteria > Actinomycetota > Actinomycetes > Streptomycetales > Streptomycetaceae > Streptomyces. The sequence continues at coordinate 320 of NZ_DATCVQ010000529.1, read as the reverse complement.
CGTCGAGGAGAGGGCGTCGTGATGGCCGGGGCAGAGCAGCAGAACGGCGACGCGGACGAAGCCGACCAGCGGTGCATCGAGTTCGTGGAACTGATCACCGCCTATCTCGACGGCGCCCTACCGCACCGCTCCCGCCAACGCATCGACGCGCATCTCGAAACCTGCGCAGGCTGTCGGGCGGCGCTCGCCCAGTGGCGAACCGTGGCCGCGCTCGCCGGACGACTGAGCACGGCGGACGTCGCGGACCTCGACCCCTACGTGCGTGAACGGCTCATGGCGACATTTCGCGAGGCACGCCGACGCTGATTGCGTTTCGGTGG
>NZ_DATCVQ010000528.1:0-3934 GCF_036566765.1 Streptomyces sp. | reverse complement strand
TTCCTGATCGACGAGGACGACAACTGACGGCGCGACTGCGCGCGCTGAGCGCGTCGTAGCCGTCGGCAGCGGCAAGGGCCGGGGCCCTGGGAGCAATCCCAGGGCCCCGGCCTTTTGCCGTGGGCACGTGCGGTACGGGGCGTGTGCGGAGCGGGGCGGGTATGGGTGCGGGTCCGAGGCGGCTGAGGTCGGGGGCGCCTGCGGCGGGCTTTCCCCCACCCCGCCCCTTCCCGAAACCGGGGCTCCGCCCCGGACCCCGGGAGTGCGGGCGCTGGGGGCTGCGCGCCGGACTCCGGGGGTGCGGGCGCTGGGGGCTGCGCGCCGGACTCCGGGGGTGCGGGTGCCGGGGGCTGCGCCCCCGCACCCCTGGCCAGGCGGCAGCTCCGCGCCGCCGGGTTGCCGGGGCGGGCTCCGCTCCGTACGGCTGGGGCCGGCCCCGGGCGTGCGGCAGCTTCGCGCCGCCGGTTGCCCGGGGCTCCGCCCGAGGCGTTGCGGCAGCTTTGCGCCGCGCCGGCCCCCGGCCCCGGTGCCTCGGGGGGGGTACGGGGGCTGAGCCCCCGGTCTCGTCTGAGTTTCTGAGAGGGGCGGGGTGGGGGAACGGAAAGGCCCGGCCCATCGGGGCCGGGCCTTTCGGTGTTCGCTCTTACGCCTTGCGGAGGCGGAACGTCAGGGACAGGCCCTCGTCCGTGAAGGGCTCGCCGTACGTTTCGTCGGCCTCGGTCTCCGCGTAGTCCGTCGCGAGGACCTCGTCGGCGATCAGCGACTTGTGGGTCGTCAGGGCTTCCGTGACCTCCTCGTCCGTGGAGGTCCAGCGGAGGGCGATGCGGTCCGCGACGTCCAGGCCGCTGTTCTTGCGGGCTTCCTGGATCAGGCGGATCGCGTCACGCGCCAGGCCCGCCTTGCGGAGCTCCGGGGTGATCTCCAGGTCCAACGCCACCGTCGCGCCCTGGTCGGACGCCACCGACCAGCCCTCCCTCGGGGTTTCCGTGATGATGACCTCCTCTGGGGAGAGAGCCACCTTCTCGCCGTTCACCTCCAGGGTCGCCTCGCCCGACCGCAGCGCCAGCGACAGCGCCGCCGCGTCCGCCGCCGCCACCGCCTTCGCCACGTCCTGCACGCCCTTGCCGAAGCGCTTGCCCAGGGCGCGGAAGTTCGCCTTCGCCGTGGTGTCGACCAGCGAGCCGCCGACCTCGCTCAGCGAAGCGAGCGACGAGACGTTCAGTTCCTCCGTGATCTGGGCCTGGAGGTCGTCGGAGAGCGCGCCGAAGCCGCTCGCCGCCACCAGCGCCCGCGACAGCGGCTGGCGGGTTTTCACGCCCGACTCCGCACGCGTCGCCCGGCCCAGCTCCACCAGTCGCCGGACGAGCAGCATCTGCTCGGACAGCGTCGGGTCGATCAGCGCCGCGTCCGCCTCCGGCCACGTCGACAGGTGCACCGACTCCGGCGCCTCCGGCGTCACCGGGACCACCAGGTCCTGCCAGACCCGCTCCGTGATGAAGGGGGTGAGCGGGGCCATCAGCCGCGTGACCGTCTCGATCACCTCGTGCAGCGTGCGCAGCGCGCCCTTGTCGCCCTGCCAGAACCGTCGCCGCGAGCGCCGCACGTACCAGTTCGACAGGTCGTCCACGAACGCCGAGAGCAGCTTGCCGGCGCGCTGCGTGTCGTACGCCTCCATCGCCTGCGTGACCTGGTCCACCAGCGCGTTCAGCTCGCTGAGCAGCCAGCGGTCCAGGACCGTCCGGTCCGCCGGCGCCGGGTCCGCCGCGCTTGGCGCCCAGCCCGACGTACGGGCGTACAGCGCCTGGAAGGCCACCGTGTTCCAGTACGTGAGGAGGGTCTTGCGCACGACCTCCTGGATCGTGCCGTGGCCCACCCGCCGCGCCGCCCACGGCGAGCCGCCGGCCGCCATGAACCAGCGCACCGCGTCCGCGCCGTGCTGGTCCATCAGCGGGATCGGCTGCAGGATGTTGCCCAGGTGCTTGGACATCTTGCGGCCGTCCTCGGCGAGGATGTGGCCCAGGCAGACCACGTTCTCGTAGGACGACTTGTCGAACACCAGCGTGCCGACCGCCATCAGCGTGTAGAACCAGCCGCGCGTCTGGTCGATCGCCTCGCTGATGAACTGCGCCGGGTAGCGGGCCTCGAACAGGTCCTTGTTCTTGTACGGGTAGCCCCACTGCGCGAACGGCATCGAGCCCGAGTCGTACCACGCGTCGATGACCTCCGGCACGCGGACGGCCTCCAGCGAGCAGCCCTCGGCGGTGCAGGTGAAGGTGACGTCGTCGATGTACGGGCGGTGCGGGTCCAGGTCGGACTGGTCCGTGCCGGTCAGCTCGGTCAGCTCCGCGCGCGAGCCCACGCACGTCAGGTGGTCGTCCTCGCAGCGCCAGATCGGCAGCGGGGTGCCCCAGTAGCGGTTTCGGGAGAGCGCCCAGTCGATGTTGTTGTTCAGCCAGTCGCCGAAGCGGCCGTGCTTCACCGAGTCCGGGAACCAGTTCGTCTTCTCGTTCTCTTCGAGGAGACGGTCCTTCACCGCGGTCGTGCGGATGTACCAGGACGGCTGCGCGTAGTAGAGCAGCGCCGTGTGGCAGCGCCAGCAGTGCGGGTAGCTGTGCTCGAAGTGAGTGCCGCGGAACAGCAGGCCGCGGGCCCGCAGGTCCTCGGTGAGGCCCTCGTCGGCGTCTTTGAAGAACTGGCCGCCGACCATCGGCACGTCGTCCAGGAAGCGCCCGTCGGGGCCGATCGGATTGACGACCGGCATGTCGTAACGCTTGGTCACGGCCAGGTCGTCGGCGCCGAACGCCGGAGCCTGGTGGACCAGCCCGGTGCCGTCCTCGACCGTCACGTAGTCGCCGAGCACCACGTAGTGGGCGCCGGGGATGTCGACCAGCTCGAATGGCCGCGTGTAGGAGGTGTGCTCCAGGTCACGGCCGGTGAAGCGGGCGACCTCGGTGGCGCCCTCGCCGAGCACCGACAGCAGCGGCTCGGCGACGACCAGCACCTCGCCGTCCGTCGTACGGGCTGCGACGTAGGTGACCTCGGGGTGTACGGCCACGGCGGTGTTGGAGACCAGCGTCCACGGCGTCGTCGTCCACACCAGCAGGGCGGCGCCGAGCTCGCTCAGCGGGCCGGAGGTGACGGGCATGCGCACGTAGACCGATGGGCTGGAGACGGTCTCGTAGCCGCCGGGCTGGCCCAGCTCGTGGTCGGACAGCCCGGTGCCGCAGCGCGGGCAGTAGGGGGTGATCCGGAAGTCGCGGAACAGCAGCCCCTTGTCGAAGACGACCTTCAGCGACCACCACACGGACTCGATGTAGGACGGGTCCATCGTCCGGTAGGCCTGCGACAGGTCGATCCAGTAACCCATCCGCTCGGTCATCTGCTCGAACGCGTCCACGTGCCGCAGCACCGACTCGCGGCACTTGGCGTTGAACTCGGCGATGCCGTACGTCTCGATGTCCTTCTTGCCGGACAGGCCCAGCTCGCGCTCGACGCCGACCTCGACCGGCAGGCCATGACAGTCCCAGCCGGCCTTACGCGGAACGCTGAATCCGCGCATGGACTTGTAGCGGGGGAAGAGGTCCTTGAACACGCGGGCCTCGACGTGGTGGACGCCGGGCAGGCCGTTGGCGGTGGGCGGGCCCTCGTAGAAGGTCCAGGAGGGGTTGCCGTCGTTCTGCTCGACGGAGCGCTCGAAGATCTTCCCGTCCCGCCAGCGGTCGAGGACCTCGCGCTCGAGCGCGGGCAGGTCGACCTGCGCGGAAAGAGAGCGGAAATACGGAGAAGACATCTCGGGCGGGACCTCCACGCTTGATCGGCCGGCAGGGCTGTTGCGTGAAGGGACGAAGCCGGACGGCTCCGCGGTACCACCCTTCTTGGCCTCGCTCGGGGCGGGGCCCTCTTCATTCGAACTGCGGCCGGGTCTAATGAGCTC
>NZ_DATCVQ010000527.1:0-3859 GCF_036566765.1 Streptomyces sp. | reverse complement strand
CGGCGCGCGTGAGCGCGTCGGGCTCGCGCAGGCGGCGTTGCTGTCCGCGCTCGTCGCGGGCACGCCCGCGCCCGAGGGGTTCGATGTGCGGCGGCTGCGGGTGCAGAGCCGGGCGTTGGTCGCCAAGCGGGCCGGGGTCGTCGCCAAGGTCGCGCCGGAGCTGCCGGAGATCCTGGGGGCCGAGTACCGGCCGGCGTTCTTCGCGTACGCGGCCTCCCGGCCGATGCCGGGCAGCTACCGGCGCGAGGCGCTCGACTTCGCCGAGCACCTGCTCGTCGCCGGCCGCCCCGCCGACCCCGACGCCCGCCGCCGGCTCACGCACTGGTGGCAGGACCGGGCCGGGGCCCGGCCGCCGGGACGGGCCACCCGGCTCGTCCGCGCCGCTCGCGCCGTGCTGGCGGGAAAGTGATGGCCATGAACCTGCTCGCCGTACTCGTCTACCTCGCCGTCCTGACCAGCCTGGTCCTGCTGATCGCCCGGATCGTCTCCTCCCGCAGGGGCGCCGGCGGCGTGCTGCACGACCTGCCGGAGGCGGCCTTCCTGCAGGGCGGCCCGGCCCGCGTGGTGGACACCGTCCTCGCCGCGATGCACGCCGACGGCATCATCGCCATCGGCGGCCCCGGCATCGTCGTCGCGCTCGGCCCGGCCGGCCGGCACCCCGTCGAGCACGCCGTCCTCCAGGAGTTGGCGGTCGCGCCGAACGGCGCGCTGCACACCCTGCGGCTGGCCGTCATGCGCCACCCTGCGGTCCAGGGGGTCGGCGACGGCCTGGCCGCGCGCGGGCTGCTCGTCGCGCCCGCCGACCGCCGCGTCGTCGTCCGCTGGGCGGTCGCCCAGGGCTTCGGCTCCTTCGGGATGATCTTCGTCTCGCTCTTCCTCACGTTCGCGTTCTTCGACCCCTGGGAGGAGGACATGTCGGTCCCGTTCATCGTGAAGGTGATCCCCGCCCTGCTGTTCGGCATCGTCAGCGCGCTCATCTGCGGGGCGATCGCCGCGAGTCGGGTGTCCGGGGCCGGCCACCGCGCGCTGCGCGCCTACCGGCAGCAGGCCGCGTACATGACGGACCCCGGGCACCTGGTCGCGCTGCGCGGCCTCGGCGCGCTGCCGGACCCGGTCCTCCAGGCGCAGCTCATCGCGGCGGCCCGGATGCCGCGCACGCCGCACACGAGCAGTGGCCATACGGACAGCGGGGCGCCCCTCGTCGCCGTGTGGTGCGCCGGGGTCAGCGACGGGGGCGGCGGCGGTTGCGGCGCGGGCGGCAGCGGGGGCGGAGGAGGCGGGTCGGCCTGCTCCAGCGGCTCGTCCTGCTCCTCGTCCAGCGGCGGTTCGTCCTGCTCGTCCTCGTCGAGCGGGTCGAGCTGTTCGTCCAGCAGCGGTTCGAGCTGCGGGAGTTCCAGCTAGGGGCGGCCCCGTCACCGGTGACGGCCCCGGTCCGCATCGTGAGAAACCCGTGGCGCGCGGCCGGGGCCGTCCCGTAGAACTCGGCCATGCTCTGGGTCCCGTTGCTTCTCGTCGCCTGCGCCGCGGCCGCCGTCAGCGCGGCCCGGCTCTGTCTGGCCGCCGTCGCCGCCGCACGCCCCGCCCGCCGCGAGGACCCCGACCCACAGCATGAACTGACGCTTCCCGAGGCCGCCTACCTCTCCGGCGGCCCGCTGCGGGTCGCCGATCTGACCCTGGTCTCGATGCACCGCGCGCGCCGGCTGCTGCTCGCGCACACCGGCTGGGCGACGGTCGTCGACCCCGACGGCCGGGACGACCTGGAGCGCTCGGTGATCGGCGCGATAGGCCCGGCGGGACAGGCGCGGACGACCGCGATACGTCCGGCGATCGCCGACGCCGACGCCGTACGGGCCGTGGCGGACCGGCTGGTGACGGCCGGTCTGGCCGCGCCGGACGCGGGCCGCCGTAGCGTCGCCGCGGGGGTACGGTCGGTGCTCGCCTCGCTGCTGCTGACCGTCGCCCTGGCCGTCGGCGCGCTCCTGGTGCTCCCTCAGGACGCCCCGGTCACCCCGGTCCTGTCCTGGTTCGCACTGCCCCTCCTGCTCACCGCCGGCTGCCTCCTCATCGCCCGCGCCGAGGCCCACCCATACCCCCACTGGGCCTCCCCCACCGGCCAGACCCTCCTGGGCACGGTCCCGCCCGACGACGTACTGGCCACCCTGGCGACCCGTGGTCCGGGGTCCCTGGACGACCCGGGGCTGCGGGCGGCGCTGGACGCCGGGTAGCACGCCCGAAAAGACGCCGGTGCGGCGCGCAGACATGCGCGCCGCACCCGGAGCCGGACCCGGTGTCGCTGGAGCGGCGGACGAAGACGTCCGCCGTCTGATCTTCCGGGTCAAGGGGCGACGGCCCGGCTGGGAGCCGGGCCGTCACCAGGTTCGTACGACGGTCAGGCGAGGCCCGCCACGAGCTCGGCCACGCTCCGGCGGCGGCCCGTGTAGAACGGGACCTCCTCGCGGACGTGCATCCGCGCCTCGGAGCCGCGCAGGTGACGCATCAGGTCGACGATGCGGTAGAGCTCGTCGGCCTCGAAGGCGAGGAGCCACTCGTAGTCGCCGAGCGAGAACGAGGCGACCGTGTTGGCCCGGACGTCGGGGTAGCCGCGGGCCATCTTGCCGTGGTCCGCGAGCATCCGGCGACGGTCCTCGTCCGGCAGCAGGTACCAGTCGTAGGAGCGCACGAAGGGGTAGACCGAGACGTAGTCGCGCGGGGTCTCGTCGGCCAGGAAGGCCGGGATGTGCGACTTGTTGAACTCGGCGGGGCGGTGCAGCGCCATGTTCGACCAGACCGGCTCCAGGGAGCGGCCCAGCTTGGTGCGGCGGAAGAGGTTGTACGCCTCCTGCAGCTCGTCCGAGGTCTCGGCGTGCCACCAGATCATCACGTCGGCGTCGGCGCGCAGACCGGAGACGTCGTACGTGCCACGGACGGTGATGTCCTTGGCCGCGAGCTGGTCGAACAGCTCCTGGACCTCGTCGGCGTAGCCGGCCCGGTCCTCGGGCAGAACGTCGCGCAGCTTGAAGACGGACCACAGGGTGTAGCGGATGACCTCGTTGAGGTCCTTCGCCTTCTTACCGGCGTTCGGGATCTTTTCGGGCGCACTCATACGTCTATTCTCGCCCGTCACGGACAGTGCCCGGCACCAGGGTCGGCGGTTTTCGACGTGGCGATGATCTCGTCGGCGGCGCGGTGGGCCGAGGCGATGCAGGCGGGGACGCCGACGCCGTCGTACACGGCCCCCGCCAGGCGCAGCCCGGGCAGCTTCGCGACGGCGTCGCGGATCCGGGCGACGCGGGCGAGATGGCCCACGGGGTACTGCGGCAGTCCGTCGATCCAGCGGGTGACGGTGACGGCGACGGGCGGGGCGGTGAGGCCGACGGCGGCCCGGAGGTCGGCGCGGGAGGCGTCGACGAGCTCGGCGTCGTCGCGGTCCAGCTGCTCCTCCTCGCCGTGCCGGCCGACGGAGGTGCGCAGCACGAAGAGGTCGGGGGCGGCGTCGGCGACCCAGCTCCACTTCTGGGTGGAGAAGGTCGAGGCCTTGATGGTGCGGCCGTCGACGGGCGGCACGAGGAAACCGGAGCCGGGCAGGCCGGTGACGTCGGCGCGCCGGAACGCGAGGGTGACCAGGGCCATCGAGGCGTACTCGACCTCGCCGAGCTCGGCGGAGGCGGCGGGCGACTCGGCGGCGAGCAGCGCGGCGGCGGACCAGGCAGGGGTGGCGAGGACGACGCCGTCGGCGTGCAGGACGCGGTCGGCGGCGACGACGCGCCACTGCGTGCGGGGGCCGTCGTCGCCGTCCTCCGCCTCGGCCGCCACGCGGCGCAGTTCGGTGACCGGGGCGTGGGTGAGGATCTCGCCGCCC
>NZ_DATCVQ010000526.1:0-9146 GCF_036566765.1 Streptomyces sp. | reverse complement strand
ATCGGCCCTGCGGCGGCCGCGGCCGCACCCGCGCTGCGCCGCTGTCTGACGTCCCCGGACCTGTGGCTGCGGGTCGAGTGCGCGGCGGCGCTGTGGCGGGTCGCGGGCGACGCAGAGGCCACGCTTCCGGTGCTGCTCGCGGCGTGGGAGGAGAACCGTCACACCCGCGTGACCGTCGCGGAGTGCCTGGCGGAGATGGGACCCGCGGCGGCGCGGGCGGAACCCGCCATCCGGGCGGAGCTGGCGCGCCGACGCCGGCACAACGTGGTGGCGGGCGGCGCGGGCAGCCACGACATCCACGAGGACGAGAAGCTGCTCACCCTGTGCCGCGCGGCCCTGGACCGCCTGGACCGAGAGCAGCCCGGCGGCGCCGCCTGACGGCACACCGTCACACAAAAGGGACATAAGGCTTACCGGTTGCTACGTTGCGATCCATGACCGCAACGACGTCGGCGGAAAGGCCCCCGCCCGGGGTGCTCGTCCCCAAGCGCCGTGGCGTGGAACTCTCCCTCCTCATCGGGGCCGTGCTCCTGTCCGTCTTCGGCTACCTGGACGTCGGCCTGGCCAGGAGCGGCGCCGTCCCGCCCGACGCCGCCCGCTACGGCGCGGGGCTCGGGCTCCTCGCGCTCGTCGCCCATCTCGCCGTACGCTTCCGCGCGCCCTTCGCCGACCCGCTGCTGCTGCCGATCGCGGTCCTGCTCAACGGCCTCGGCCTGGTGCTGATCTACCGGCTCGACCTGGAGACGCCCCGGGACCAGGCGGCGGCGACCCAGCTCGTCTGGTCCACCCTGGGCGTGGGGCTGTTCATCGTGGTCGTCGTGCTGCTGCGCGACCACCGGACGCTGCAGCGGTACGCGTACCTCTCCGTCGCCGCCGCGCTCGCACTCATGATCGTGCCGATCTTCTTCCCCGCCGTGAACGGGGCGAAGATCTGGATCCGGCTCGGCGGACTCTCCTTCCAGCCGGGCGAGTTCGCCAAGATCCTGCTCGCGGTGTTCTTCGCCGCGTACCTCGCCGCGAACCGCAACGCACTCGCGTACACCGGCCGCCGCTTCTGGCGGCTGCAACTGCCGACCGGCCGGGTGCTCGGGCCGATCGTCGCGATCTGGCTGCTGAGCGTCGGCGTGCTGATCCTGGAGCGGGACCTGGGGACCTCGCTGCTCTTCTTCGGCCTCTTCGTGATCATGCTGTACGTGGCGACCGGCCGGACCGGCTGGATCGCGGTGGGCCTGCTGCTCGCGGGGCTCGGGGCGTTCGCGGTCGGCTCCCTCGAACCGCATGTGCACAGCCGGGTGGAGGACTGGCTGAACCCCTTCGCCTCCATCGAGGCCGGTGACGGGCCCGGGCAGCTCGCCCAGTCGCTGTTCGCCTTCGCCGCCGGCGGAATGCTCGGTACCGGGCTCGGGCTCGGGCACTCCGTCCTCATCGGCTTCGCCGCCAAGTCGGACTTCATCCTCGCGACCGCCGGGGAGGAGCTGGGCCTGGTGGGGCTGACCGCGCTGTTCCTGCTGTACGCGCTGCTCGTCGCGCGCGGCTACCGGGCCGGGCTCGCGCTGCGCGACCCCTTCGGCCGGCTGCTCGCCATCGGGCTCGCGTCGATCCTGGCGCTCCAGGTGTTCGTGATCGCGGGCGGGGTGACCGGCCTGATCCCGCTCACCGGCATGGCGATGCCGTTCCTGGCGCAGGGCGGTTCGTCGGTGGTCACCAACTGGGTCATCGTGGCGCTGCTGATCCGGGTCAGCGACTCGGCGCGGATGCCGCGCCCGGAGACGCCTGAGACCGGCGTCATCGCCCCGATCGCGGAGGACGCACGGTGACCGCGTCCTGGGCGGAGACCCGATGATCCCCTACATCCGCCGCGCCGCCGCTCTCCTCCTCGTCCTCCTCGCCGCGCTCCTGGTCAACACCGCCCGCCTCCAGGTCCTGGAGGCCGACGAGCTGGACGCGAATCCGGCGAACCGGCGCGCGGCGATCGTCCGGTACGGGCAGCCCCGCGGCGAGATCCTCGTGGACGGCAGGTCGGTGACCGGCTCGCGGGACAGCGGCGAGCAGCTGCGCTACGAACGCGCCTACAAGCAGGGGCCGCTGTACGCGCCGGTGACCGGGTACGCGTCGCAGACGTACGGCACGACCCTCCTGGAGAGCGCGGCGGACGCCGTCCTGTCGGGCACGGACCCGATGCTCGCGCCACTGCCGTTCTGGAACGACGTCAGCCGCGCGCAGGAGCCCGGCGGCGATGCGGTGACGACGATCCGGGCGGCCGTGCAGCAGGCGGCGTACCGGGGGCTCGGCGGGAAGCGGGGCGCGGTCGCCGCGATCGAGCCGTCCAGCGGGCGGATCCTGGCCCTGGTGAGCAGCCCGTCGTACGACCCGGGGGTGCTCTCAGGGACGGGGAAGCCGGTCAAGGAGGCCTGGGCGCGGCTCAACGGCTCGCCGAACCAGCCGATGCTGAACCGGGCGATCCGGCAGACGTACCCGCCAGGCTCCACGTTCAAGATCGTGACGGCCGCGGCGGCGCTGGAGTCCGGGGTGGTCACGGACGTCGACGCGCCGACCGACACCCCCGAGCCGTACGTGCTGCCGGGGACGCGGACCGTGCTGCCGAACGCGGCGCGCGGTTGCGAGGACGCCTCGCTGGCCGACGCGATCCGCTGGTCGTGCAACACGGTGATGGCCGAGCTGGGGGTACGGGTCGGGCTCGACGGGATGGTCGAGGCGGCGGAACGGTTCGGCTTCGACGATCCGGGGCTGCGGATCCCGTCCGGGGTGGCCGCGTCCAACTTCGACCGGGACATGAGCGTGGACCAGCTGGCGCTGTCGTCGATCGGGCAGTTCGACACGCGGGCGACGCCGTTGCAGATGGCGATGGTGGCGGCGGCGGTCGCGAACAACGGGGAGATCGCTTACCCGTACCTGCTGGACCGGACGACGACCTCGGGCGGCCGGGCGGTGGACCGGACCGGCCGGCGGAGCTACCGGCAGGCGATGCGGCCGGGGGTCGCGCTGCGGCTGCAGCAGCTGATGGTCGACGTGGTGACGGAGGGGACCGGCACGAACGCAGCGATCCCGGGCGCGCGGGTCGGCGGCAAGACGGGGACGGCGCAGCACGGCGTGGGCAACGCGGGGACGCCGTACGCCTGGTTCATCGCCTTCGCTCAGGCGGACGGCGCGCCGCAGCCGGGGGTCGCCGTCGCAGTGGTCGTCGAGGACGCGGAGGCGCGTCGTACGGAGATCAGCGGGAACGGGATCGCGGCGCCGATCGCGAAGGCGGTCATGGAGGAGGCGCTGCGGGCGGAACCACAGCGCCCCTGAGTCCCCGACGGCCGGTCAAACGGTTCGGCCCGTCATCCGATCGGCTTGCGCATCTCCGCGCGGACCTTGGCCGCGGTCTCGGCGATCTCGGCGAGATCGACCTTCTCCGGGGCCATCAGGGCGGTCTCGGCGGTGACGACGGCGACGAACGAGGCGGTGTTCGGGTCGCCCCAGGCGCACATCGGCAGGGTGGAGGTCACCCCGCCGTCCTTGGACCGGGTGACCTGGCAGCTGATCGTGATGTCGTGGCCGGCCGGGGTGAAGTCCCTGGCGGGCACGGCGATCGTCGTGTTCGGGTCGTCCGCGGCGCCCTTGAGGATGAGGGCGCGGGTGCCGGCCGGGTCCTTCAGGCGGCCGTGGAAGCCGGAGACGACGAGGACGGCGGAGTCCTTGCCCTCGTACTGCGCGATCGCGGCCTCGGCGTCGCGGACGGTCGGGTCCATGGTGTCCTCGACCTCCTTGCCCTCGGTCTCCGAGGAGTCGGTGAGCAGCTTGAACTCGCCGTCGAGGAGCGTCTTGGGGACGATGAGCTTGTGCGTGGCCTCCGGGAACGACGACGACGACCCGGCGGCGCCCTCGAACAGAGACCTGCCGAGGAACCCGAGGCCCACGACGATCAGCACGCCGAGGACCAGGACGCCGCCGACGATCCCGAGGATCAGCCCGGTCTTCTTCTTCGGCGGCGGAGCCGGGTGCCCGAACGGCGGCTGCGGCTGCGGCTGCCCCCAGCCGCCCTGCGCAGGTCCCGGCCCGGGGTACTGCGGCGGAACACCCTGCGGGGCTCCCTGGGCAGGGGCGCCGTACGGACCCGGCTGCTGGGGCTGGGCGTACGGGTTCTGGGGCTGCTGCTGGGGGTTGTACGGCGGCTGCGGCGGCGTGCTCATGACCGGAACCGTACGACACCCCGCCGACACCGGACCCCGGCGGGGGCCTAGGCCTGTCCGGCGAATCAGGGTCGCCGCGGCCCCGGCCGTGATCCGCCGGACAGGCCCTGGTCTTCCGCCCCCTCCGCGATCGCCTCCGCGACCTCCGCCACCCGCTCCCGCTCCTCCGTCGCGAACCGCTCGCGGTCCAGGGCCTCCGCGATCTCCTCGTCCTGGGTCATCAGGAGGTCCAGGTTGGAGTCGCCGAGGTCGAAGACGCCCATGTCCAGGTAGGCCTTCTGGAGGCGCTCGCCCCACAGGCCGATGTCCTTCACGCAGGGGACGATCCGGCTGAACAGCAGCTTGCGGAACAGGTGCAGGAACTCGGACTGCTCCGAGTACTCCTCGGCCTCCTTCTTCGGGATGCCGAAGTTCTCGAGGACCTCGATGCCGCGCAGCCGGTCCCGCATCAGGTAGCAGCCCTCGATCACGAACTCCTCGCGTTCGCGCAGTTCCGCATCCGTGAGCTGCTTGTAGTAGTCCCGCAGCGCCATCCGGCCGAAGGCCACGTGCCGCGCCTCGTCCTGCATCACATACGCGAGGATCTGCTTCGGCAGCGGCTTGTCGGTGGTGTCGCGGATCATTCCGAAGGCGGCGAGGGCGAGGCCCTCGATCAGCACCTGCATGCCGAGATACGGCATGTCCCAGCGGGAGTCCCGCAGGGTGTCGCCGAGCAGCGACTGCAGGTTGTCGTTGATCGGGTAGAGCATGCCGATCTTCTCGTGCAGGAACCGGCCGTAGACCTCCGCGTGCCGGGCCTCGTCCATGGTCTGGGTCGCGGAGTAGAACTTGGCGTCCAGGTCCGGCGCCGACTCCACGATCCGGGCGGCGCAGATCATCGCGCCTTGCTCGCCGTGCAGGAACTGGCTGAACTGCCAGGAGGCGTAGTGCCGGCGCAGGTTCCCCTTGTCCTTCTCGGTCATCTTGGCCCAGTGGCGGGTGCCGTGGAGCGTCAGCACCTCGTCGGGGGTGCCGAGGGGGTCGTACGGATCGACCTCCAGGTCCCAGTCGATGCGCTTCGCGCCGTCCCACTGCTTGTCCTTGCCCTTCTGGTACAGGGCGAGGAGCCGGTCGCGGCCCTCTTCGTACTCCCAGGTGAAGCGGGCCGCGCCGCTGGCCGGCACGTTCCAGACCGGCTCTCCCGGGGCGTTCGCGTACAGGTCGTGCGTCGACACCCGACGCCTCCTTACACCGTCGATCGTGCTCGTACGGGGCGGACTTCGAGCAGGCTCACACGCGGTAGACAACGAGTCAACAAGTCGCGCACAGGGGATTGACGGCATTGCTGACACGCAGTCTCATAACTGTGGACGGGGGCGAATTCCGGCGACGCCGGCGCCCGGCGACGGCGAGCACAGCGAGGTGCGCACGGCCATGACGACTCTCGACGAACGGGACTTCACCCTGCTGCGCGACGCGCTCGGCCCGCTGCGCGACCGCGAGCAGATCGCCGAGCGGCTGCTCGAATCGTCCCTCAAGCACTCCTTCGACCCGGAGCAGGAGCTCGACTGGGAGGCCCCGTTCGAGGACGGCAAGTGGTTCTGGCCGCCGGAGCTGGTCTCCCTCTACGACACGCCCCTGTGGCGGCGCATGTCGCAGGAGCAGCGGTACGACCTGGCCCGCCACGAGGCCGCCTCGCTCGCGTCGCTGGGCATCTGGTTCGAGATCATCCTGATGCAGCTGCTCGTCCGGCACATCTACGACAAGTCCCTGACCAGCAATCATGTCCGTTACGCGCTCACCGAGATCGCCGACGAGTGCCGGCACTCGATGATGTTCGCCAAGCTGATCCGCAAGGGCGGCACCCCGGACTACCCCGTGCCGCGGATCTACCACAACCTCGCCCGCGTCCTGAAGACCGTCTCCACCACCCCCGGCTCCTTCGCCGCGACCCTGCTCGGCGAGGAGATCCTCGACTGGATGCAGCGCCTGACCTTCCCGGACGAGCGGGTCCAGACCCTGGTGCGCGGCGTCACGCGGATCCATGTGGTCGAGGAGGCGAGGCACGTCCGGTACGCCCGCGAGGAGCTGCGCCGCCAGATGATGACCGCGCCCCGCTGGGAGCAGGAGTTCACCAGGCTCAGCTGCGGCGAGGCCGCCCGGGTCTTCTCGGTCTGCTTCGTCAATCCGAGGGTGTACGAGAACGTCGGCCTGGACCGCCGCGAGGCTCTCGCCCAGGTGAAGGCGAGCGGCCACCGCCGCGAGGTCATGCAGTCCGGCGCGAAGCGACTGACGGACTTCCTCGACGACATAGGCGTGCTGCGCGGGCCGGGGCGGGCGCTGTGGAGGGCGTCGGGGCTGTTGGCCTAGGCAGGGGCGTGGGCGACGGCATGGCCGGAGGGTCGTACGGCCGGGTTACGCTGCGTGGCATGACCCCTGCCGCCTCGCCCGCGTATCGCCGGCTCAGCGTCGAGGAGCGTCGCGCCCAGCTGCTCGTCGCGGCGCTCACGCTCTTCGCGCACCGCAGCCCGGACGAGGTCTCGCTCGACGACGTCGCCGAGACGGCGGGGGTCTCGCGGCCGCTCGTCTACCGGTACTTCCCGGGCGGCAAGCAGCAGCTGTACGAGGCCGCGCTGCGCTCCGCCGCGAACCAGCTCGAGGAGTGCTTCGGCGAGCCGACCGACGGCCCGCCGACCGAGCGGCTCACCCGGGTCCTCGACCGCTATCTGGCCTTCGTCGACCAGCACGACGCCGGCTTCAGCGCGCTGCTGCGCGGCGGAAGCGTCGTCGAGACCTCCCGGACCTCCGCGATCGTGGACGAGGTCCGGCGCTCCGCGGCCGAGCAGATCCAGCTGCACCTGGGCGTGACCGCACCCGGACCGCGGCTGCGGATGATGATCCGTACCTGGATCGCGGCCGTGGAGGCGGCGTCACTGATCTGGCTCGACCAGGACAAGCAGCCGGCCGCCGTGGAACTGCGCGACTGGCAGGTCGACCATCTCGTCGCCCTGCTCACGGCCACGGCCGCGACCGACCCCGAGACCGCGAAGGTCGTCGAGGAGCTGCTGACCCAGGAGACCGCGTCCGGGCCGGTGGGGCTGCTGGCCCGCCGGGTCATACCGGTCGTCGGCCACGCGGCGCACCTGCTCGCGGAGGGACCGGAGCGACCCGGACCTGAGTGACACTGGTTCCGTGCGAAGCGAGAACACCCCCTTTCACGGCGGCCCGCTGGACGGCGAGGTCCTGCCGATCTTCGTCGGCGCGACCGGCCACCCGCCCAAGTGGTACGAGGTGCCCGTACCGGACGACGCCGGCGGCCCGCCGGCCGTGTACGCGTACCGTCGCGAACCGGCCGGCCGCACCAAGCGGCTCGGCATCCAGCGCGGCTGGATGTACGTGTACGCCCCCGAGGGCCGCGAGCGGCCGAAGTGGCCCTGGTCGAGGCCGCCGCGCCCGATCGACTGAACGGCCGGCCGAAGGGTGAGGGCGTTGGGCCGAATCGCCCACCCGTGAGGTGAGCGGATCACCTCCCCCGCATCATCGCGGTGGAGGTGATGACGTGTCAGGAAAGCTGCTGCGCACGATCTGCACGGGGATGCTCGCAACGGCGACGGCGTTGACGCCGACGCCCATCGCGACGGCCGACGACCCTCCGGCGGCGGAGGCGCCGGGGACCTCCGACGCTCCGACCGGTCCGGAGGGCGAGGTGGAGGGCGAGGACGGCACGGAGACGCCCGTCGGGCCCTCGGACGTGCCGGAGGCGCCGGAGACGCCGGGGGTCGCGGAGACGCCGGACGGGACGGACAGCCAGGACCCTGCGGACGTCACGGAGACCCCGGACCCCACGGAGACCCCCGGCGAGCAGGACACCCCGGCGCCCACGGACCTCCCCGAACCCCCCAGCACCGACACCGACGCCGACCCCGAACTCCCCAGCACCGCCGACGCCTCCGAGCTCCCCGACCCCCTCGACTCCTCCGACTCCCCGCTCGCCCCCGGCTCCCCCTCCTCCCTCTCCCAGCAGCTCACCAAGCTCCGGACCCTCTACCAGCAGGCCGAGGCCGCCGCAGAGACCTTCAACGCCACCGTCGAGGCGCTCAAGCTCCGGACCGCCGAGACCAAGGCCGTCACCGCCAAGCTCACCGCCGCCCGTACCGCGCTCTCGCGCAGCCGGGACGACGCGGGGCGGCTGGCGCGCGAGCAGTACCGGGGCGCCAGCGAGTTCTCCTCGTACCTGCGGCTGCTGCTCGCGCCCGACCCGCAGCAGGCCCTGGACCAGCGGCATCTGATGAACCGTGCGGCGCGCGACCGGGCCGCGACGATCGCCCGCCTCGCGGGCGGCGAGAGGCAGGCGGACGAGCTGGCGTCCGCGTCCCGCAAGGCCCTTGACCGGCAACAGGTGGTCGTCGCGCGGCAGAAGAAGGCGCGGGAGGCCGTCGAGGCGAAGCTGAAGGAGGTCCAGCGGACGCTCGCCGCGCTCTCCCCCGAGGAGCTGGCCGCGCTGTCCGAGCTGGAGCGCAAGGGCGCCGCGGGCGCGCAGCGCGAACTGCTCGACTCCGGGGTGCTCGACGGCACGCGCACCCCGTCCCGCGAGGGCGGCGAGGCGCTGCGGTTCGCGGTGGAGCAGATCGGCAAGCCGTACGTGTGGGGCGCGGAGGGGCCGGAGTCGTACGACTGCTCCGGGCTGACCTCGCAGGCCTGGGCGAGCGCCGGCCGGGAGATCCCGCGCACCAGCCAGGAGCAGTGGCGGACGCTGCCGAAGGTGCCGCTGGGCGAGCTGCGCCCGGGCGACCTGGTGGTCTACTTCCCCGAGGCCACGCATGTGGCGATCTACCTCGGCGAGGGGATGGTCGTGCAGGCCCCGCGCCCGGGCGGCAAGGTCAAGGTCTCGCCGATCGCGGCGAATCCGCTGCTCGGCGCGGTCCGCCCGGACCCGGCCGGGGCCCCGCTCCCCTCGTACACGCCGCCCGA
>NZ_DATCVQ010000525.1:0-13283 GCF_036566765.1 Streptomyces sp. | reverse complement strand
ATCGCGAAGCGACGCGACGAAGGAGCGCCCTTGAGGCGGCACCTCCAGGGGCCACACTCGGAAAGAGGGCGGCCCCACCCGCATCCCACACCCCCGGCCCACCCCGCAGAGCGTTCAGCCCCAATCCATTGCAACGTGACGAGTGAGAGTTGTTGCGTTGTGCTCGAAACCGTTGCAATGAAATTGCCGCTCCCACCTGTGCTGATGGCGTTTTCACGCAACGGACTTCTTGCCAACCCTCTGAACGCAACGTAGCTTTTCGTTCATCAGAAACGGCGGGCCCACGGACGGCCCGCCGAACGAAGAAGGAGAAGCACCATGCAGAAGTTCGCCACCACCACCGCCGTCACCGCCGTCCTGGACATCCCCGCCGGCCGTATCCAGTTCATCGCCGCCGACCGCGCCGACACCACCGTCGAGGTCCGCCCCGCGAACGCCTCCAAGAGCCGCGACGTGAAGGCCGCCGAGGAGACCACGGTCGAGTACGCCGACGGCGTCCTGCGGATCACCGCCCCGGAGCCGAAGAACCAGCTCCTCGGCAACAACTCCGGATACGTCGAGGTGACCGTGCAGCTGCCCGCCGGATCCCGCGTCGAGGCGAAGACGGCCGACGGCGAACTCCGGGGCGTGGGACGGCTCGGCGACGTCGCCTTCGAGGCCGCGCGGGGCACGGTCAAGCTCGACGAGACCGCCGACGCCCGCCTGGTCCTCATGGCCGGCGACGTCTACGTCGGCCGCCTCGGCGGCGACAGCGAGATCCGCACCCAGGCGGGCGACCTCAACGTCGCCGAGGCCGCCCGCGGCACCGTCACCCTGCGCACCGAGAAGGGCGACATCCAGATCGGCGCCGCCCATGGCGCCTCCGCCACCCTCGACGCCGGCACGACCTACGGCCGCATCAACAACACCCTCAACAACACCGACGGCGCCGCCGCCGGCCTCAACATCCACGCCACCACCGCCTACGGCGACATCACCGCCCGCACCAACTGAAGCTGTGCCCCGCTCGGTGCCGTCCGTGGGCCATACCGGTTGTCGCCCCGGGCCGTTCGAGGGATCGACGGGCCGCTCCAGCGCCTCTCCCGCCCCGTCGGGCATCCCTTGTTTTCCACGTGTGGCTCTACGCCGCCTTGCCCCCAGCACCACAGCGGGGCAGGGCGGCCGGTCATGTCCACGCGCAGACAAGGAGGAGCTGAATGTTCATGCGAACAGCCCTGGTGATGCAGCGCCGACGGGTGTCGATGGCGATGGTCGCGGTGATGGCGGGGGCGATCGGCCTGACCGGGGCGGGCCCGGCCGCGGCCGCGACCGTCACGGTGGACTGCACCGCCAACCCGGCCGCACTGCAACCCGCGATCAACGCCGCTGCCCCGGGGGACACCCTCCGGGTGATCGGGACCTGCATCGGTCCCTTCACCATCAACCAGGATCTGAACGTGATCGGCCGGAGGAATGCGGTCCTCGACGGCAACAACGCCGGCAACTCACCCGCCGTGCTGGTCAACAACAGCGTGGTGGCGCTGGACAGGCTGACCGTCACCAACGGCAACGCAGCCCCCGCCGGCGGCATCTTCAACAACGGCGGCACGATCACGATGAACCGCTCCTCGGTGACCGACAACACCTCGGGATTCGCCGGAGGCGGCATCATGAACACCGGCGTCATGACGCTGACCGCCACCACGGTGAGCGGCAACTTCGCCCCGAACATCGGCGGCGGCATCTTCAACCAGGGCGGCGCCAACCTGACGCTGATCCGCTCCACGGTGACCGACAACACCGCGGGAATCAACGGCGGCGGCATCTACGACAACGGCGGGACGGTCTCGCTGGTCCGCTCCACGGTGACCGGCAACCTCCCGAACGATTGTGTCAACGTCCCCGGTTGCTGACCCCCGCATCCCGGGCGACGCCCTCCAGGAACGGTTCGATCGCGGCGCGCCACGCGTCCGGGCGGTCGTAGTGGACGAGGTGGCCGGCGTCCGGGACCTCGGCGTACTGGCCGTGCGGAAGCACCCGGACCATCTCCTGGGCTTCCGCACGGCCCAGTTCGCCGTCCAGGCCGCGGACCACCAGCGTGGGGCACCGCACCTGGGCCAGGGAGTCCCAGTGGGCGTCGTGGACCCAGGTCTCGCGGGAGGTGAGCATCTGGGCCGGGTCGAACACCGGGCGCCAGCCGTCCGCCGACTCGGCCATCACCTCGGCGAAGAACGCGCCGCGAGCGGGGTTCGGCCGCTCGACCCACGGGTCGTCCTCGCCGAACCACTTCCGTACGTCCGCCAGCGTCGCGAACGGGACCGGCCAGGAGCGGAACCAGTCCGCCCACTCGCGCTGCGAGGCCGCGCCGAGCGCCGAGGCCCGCATGTCGCAGATCACCAGCGCGCGTACGAGGTCCGGTCGTTCGGCCGCCAGCTGCCAGGCGGTCAGCGCGCCCATGGAGTGGCCGACGAGCGTCACCGGGCCGAGGCCCAGCTGCTCGATCGCGGCCGCCGCGTCCGCGACGTACGCCTCGCGGGTGAAGGGGCCGCCGACGGGCTTGTCGCTGCGGCCGTGTCCTCGCTGGTCGAGCGCGACCGCCCGGTGCCGCTCGGCCAGCCAGCGGGCCGTGGGCGCCCAGTGCGAGGCCCGGCCCATGAGGCCGTGCAGGAGTAAGACTCCGGGAGCGGGCGCGAGATCCGCGGGCTCCTCGCCGTACGCCTTGGGCGGCTCGGCGAACTCCCAGGCAGCCAGGCGCACGCCGTCGGCTCCGGTCACGTCGATGCGTCGCACCATGTCCCTGGCACCCCCTCTTTCCGCTTTCCGGTCGAGCGATGTCGAGTCGCTGTCGAGCGCTGTCGAGCGCTGCCGAGCTCCGCCAGACTATCGAACCTGTATTCGAAAATGCGGTTCTGCCACGCAACACCCCTCGTTCGAGTGACGGCGCTCAAGGATTGACGCCCGCCGCCGAGGGGAGATCTTCTGCGGGAGGCGGGCCGCTCGGGGAAAACGGTCCGAGGGGAATGACCCTGGGAGCTCGGGGCTCCGGGTCAGCACAGGGGAGGACAGGCCCCGGCGCCCATGGGCGCCGGGGCCCTCTGTCGTCTCCCGCCGATCCGTCCGCCGCGTCGCCGGCATGCTCCGGCCCCCTCCCGACCCGACCGCCCCGGTCTCGATCCCACCAGCGTGGCACGCCGAGGGTGCGGGCGTGGCCATTCCGACGTAAACCGGGCTGTCCAGTTCTGGACGCGGGCAGGGAGGCGCAGTTGGACGCACACGAGGGCGCACACATGGGCGCGCGCGATCAGTCGCGCGACCCCGCCGACCCCGCCGGCCGCGCCGCCGAGCCCGTCCCCGTCCCCGTGGGCGCGTACGTCGCCTCGATGCCCGCGACGATCAGGCGCAGCCCGTCCTCGAAGCCGGTGTCGTAGTCGGCGAAGAGCTCCGCCCCGGCCGCCGCCGCCAGCGGGTAGTCCGCCAGCCGCTCGGTCCGCTGCGCGACGTCGAAGTCCTCGCGCGCCTCGCCGGGCACGGACTGCATGCCCTGCTCCTCGGTGACGAAGCCGAGCGTGTACATGTACGCCGTGGTGCTCGCCCGTACCGCCTCGCGCAGCGAGAAGCCCGCGTCGGCGAGCGAGCGGAGCTGGAGCTCCATGTCGGCGGCGAAGTCGGTGCCGGTGAAGCGGGCGCCGCTGTAGACCTTGGCGCCGTCGCGATAGCGCAGCAGCCCGGCGCGCAGGCCCCGGTTGACCGCGAGGATCCGCTCCTGCCAGGCCAGTTCGCCCGCGGGGCGGGCGGCGGGGTCGGCGACCATCTGCCGGTACATCACCGTCGCCATCTCGTCGAGCAGCGCCTGCTTGTTCTTGAAGTGCCAGTAGAGCGCGGGGGCCTGGACGTTCAGCTCCTTGGCGATCGCCCGCAGGGTCAGCCCGTCGAGCCCCCGCTCGTTCAGGAGGCCGAGGGCGACCTCCGCCACCTGCGCGGGATCGATCCGGCCCGTCTTCTTCGTCGCCACGCCGTCACCGTATCCCCTTGACAGCTTAACGGCGTTAAGGGGATCCTCCCGTCAAAAGCACTTAACGCTGTTAAGGAATGTGGAGGCGCAGCATGGAGACCACGGACGTCGTCATCGTCGGAGCCGGGCCCACCGGACTCGTCCTCGCCATCGACCTCGCCCGCCGGGGCGTGCGGACCGTGCTCCTGGAGCGGTCGGACCGGCTCTTCCCCGGCTCGCGCGGCAAGGGCCTGCAGCCGCGCAGCCAGGAGGTCCTCGACGACCTCGGGGTGCTGCCCGCGATCCACGCGGCGGGCTCGCGCTACCCGCGGATGCTGGCCTGGGAGGGCGCCGAGCGGCAGCACGAGTGGGACATGATGAAGCCCGCCGAGCCGACCGAGCAGATCCCCTACGCCAATACGCTGCTCATCCCGCAGTCCCGCACGCAGGAAGTGCTGTACGAGCGGCTGGTGGAGCTCGGCGGCGGCGTCCGGTTCGGCACCGCCCTCACCGGGCTCCGCCAGTCCGAGGACGGCGTCGAGGCCGAGCTCTCCACCGGCGGGTCGGTGCGCGCGGCCTACCTCGTGGCGGCCGACGGCGGGCGCTCCACGGTCCGCCGGGCGCTCGGCATCGGCATGACGGGCGAGACCGTCGACCCGCGGCCGATGCTCGTCGCGGACCTCCGTCTCTCCCCGGACACGGTCGTCGACCACGGCAACTGGCACATCTGGCCCAAGGCGGCGGGCGGGGCGCTCGCCCTGTGCCCGCTGCCCGGCGACGGGCACGTCTTCCAGCTCATGGCGGGGTTCGAGGACGAGGACGCCGTCGTGGACACCTCACCCGAGGCGGTACGCCGGCTCGTCGCCGCCCGCACCCCGCTGGCCGAGGAGGAGATCACCGAGGTGCTGTGGGCCTCGGACTTCCGGGCCCGCGCGGCCATGGCCGACCGGTTCCGCGAGGGCCGGGTCTTCCTCGCGGGCGACGCCGCCCACGTCCACTCCCCCGCCGGCGGCCAGGGCCTCAACACCAGCGTCCAGGACGCGTACAACCTGGGCTGGAAGCTCGGCCAGGTCCTCCGCCACGGGGCTCCGGCCACGCTGCTCGACACCTACGAGGCGGAACGGCTGCCCGTCGCCGCGGACGTGCTCGGCATCAGCACGCGTATCCACCGGGACAGCGCCGAGGGGGAGAACACCCAGCGCGGCGAGGAGGTGCAGCAGCTGGGTCTGGGGTACCGGGATTCGTCGCTCGCCGTGGAGACGCGGCGGGCACTGGCGGACGGCGCGCTGCGCGCGGGCGATCGCGCCCCGGACGGGCCGTACGACGGGGGCCGGCTCTTCGACGCCTTCCGCGGGCCGCACTTCACCCTGCTCGCGGTCGACACGGAACCCCCGGCGGAGGCGCCGGTCGGGGCCGGGGAGTCGGTACGGACGGTGCGCCTCGGCGCGTACGAGCCCTACGGCTCGGGTCTGTTCCTGATCCGGCCGGATGGGTACGTCGGCTGGGCGGGCGGCGAGGGCGCGGAGGGGCTCGGCTCGTACCTCGCCGGTGTCGGCGTGGGCATCGGCGCGGCAGCCCGCGCCTAGGGCCTGTCCGGCGGAACACCTCCGGTCCCGCCGGGCTCACTGCGCCCGGCGGGACCGGAGGGGTGCTGCGGTCCTGCGGTCCTGCGGTCCTGCGGTCCTGCGGTGCTGCGGTACTGCGGTCCTGCCTAGCGCTTCGCCACGAACACGTGCGACGCGACCTCCGCGTCCAGCTCCGCCGCCTCGCCGCTGCTGCCGACCAGCACGCCGCCGGGCGAGTCGGTCACGCTCACCACCGAGCCGGGCTGCACGCCCGCCCGCCGGAGCGTGTACATCAGCTGGGCGTCCGTCTGGATCGGCTCGCCGATGCGGCGGACGATCACCGTCTTGCCCTCGGCGCCCGGGTCCAGGTCGGCCAGCGACACCATCGAGTCGTCCAGGAACGCCTCGGTCTCGGCCTTCTCGCCCAGCTCCTCCAGGCCCGGGATCGGGTTGCCGTACGGCGACTCCGTGGGGTGGCGCAGCAGCTCGAGCACGCGCCGCTCCACCGCCTCGCTCATCACGTGCTCCCAGCGGCAGGCCTCGGCGTGCACCTGCTCCCACTCCAGGCCGATCACGTCGACGAGCAGGCACTCCGCCAGGCGGTGCTTGCGCATCACGCGGGTGGCCAGGCGCCGGCCCTCGTCGGTGAGCTCCAGGTGACGGTCGCTGGCCACGGCCACCAGGCCGTCCCGCTCCATGCGGGCGACCGTCTGGCTGACCGTCGGGCCGCTCTGGTCGAGCCGCTCGGCGATCCGGGCGCGCATCGGGACCACACCTTCCTCCTCCAGCTCGAGGATGGTGCGGAGATACATCTCCGTTGTGTCGATCAGTCCGGACATACGTGCCCCTCGATTGAGTCGTGCGCTGGCCCTGCCCCAATTCTGACGCATGACGCCGACAACCGTGTCTCACCGGGAGAAAGCCGGGGAGAGGCGGTATTGACAGAGCAATGGTCCAGACCGCACCGTGATCCGCGACCACGACGAGAAGGAGCTTCGGGTATGGGCGAGAGCGCGCGCGGGAGCAACGGGAACAGCAGTGGCGGCGGCAAGCTGGCCGGGCAGTTCTTCGACGCCGCGATCGGCCTGCTCCAGCAGGTGCGCGACGAGGACGCGGACGAGATCGCCGCGGCCGGCGCCGCGATCGCCGAGACCGTCGCCTCCGGGGGCCGGCTCTTCGCGTTCGGCGCGGGGCACTCCTCGCTCGCCGCCCAGGACGTCGTCTACCGGGCGGGCGGCTTCGCGCTGATGAACCTGCTCGCGGTGCCGGGCGTCGTCGGCGTCGACGTCATGCCCGCCACCCTGGGCTCCGCCCTGGAACGGGTGGACGGACTGGCCGGCGCGGTGCTCGACTGCTCCCCCGCCAAGGAGGGCGACCTCCTGATCATCATCTCCCTCTCCGGCCGCAACGCCCTGCCCGTGGAGATGGCGATGAACGCACGGGCGCTCGGCCTCACGGTGATCGGAGTGACGTCGGTGGCGTACGCCACGGAGACGAAGTCCCGGCACGTGTCGGGGACGTACCTGAAGGACCACTGCGACATCGTGCTCGACTCGAAGATCGCGGTCGGCGACGCGGAACTGACCCACGAGGGCATCGAGGCCCCGTTCGCCCCCGCGTCGACCGTCGTCACCAGCGCGCTGATGCAGGCCACCATGGCCGCGGCGGCCGAGGAACTGGTGGCCCGCGGCATCGAGCCCCCGCTGCTGCGCTCGGGCAACGTGGACGGCGGGCACGAGTGGAACGGGCGCGTGATGGACGAGTACCGGGATCGGATCTTCTTCCGCCACTGACCGGCCTGCCTGGGCCGTGCCGAGCCGCCGCAGGCCGTCGGCGGCCCTAGCCGAACCGCACCCTCACCGTCAGGCCGCCGCCCTCCTCGTTCGGCGTCGCCGTCGCCGTCGCACCGTGGGCGCGGGCGATCGACTCCACGATCGACAGGCCGAGGCCCGCGCCCTCCCCGGGCGCGTGGGCGCGTGCGGTGAGGCGGCGGAAGGGCTCGAAGAGCAGCGGGACCGTGTCGGACGGGACCTGCGGCCCGGTGTTCGTCACCTCGACGCCGTCCGGGCCGGTACGGACCTCCACCCGGCCCCCGCCGCCCTCCGGGAGGTTGTGCCGCACGCCGTTCACGACCAGGTTGTGGATCAGCCGGTCCAGGAGCACCGGGTCCCCGTCGACGGTCAGGGGCCCGCCCCGCACCGACACGCCGACCCCGCGTCGCGCCGCCTCGCCCGCCACCGCGTCCACCGCCTTCCGGGCGACCTCGTGCACCGCGACCGGGCGCCGCTCGCGCAGCCCCTGGTCGGAGGCGGCCAGGAGCAGCAACCCCTCGATGATCCGCTCGCTGTCGTCGGCGACCTCGATCAGCTTCGACCGGATCCTGGCCACCCGCTCGGGGGACGGGTCGTGCGCGAGCCCGATCTCCGCCGCCGCCCGCTGCACGGCCACCGGGGTCCGCAGCTCGTGGGCCGCATTCGCGGCGAACCGCTGCTGGGCCGAGACGAGCCGTTCCATCCGCCCGAGCATCCCGTCGAAGGTGTCCGCGAGCCCCTTGAGCTCGCCGGGCGGCCCGGTGAGCGCGATCCTCTCGTGCAGGTTCTCGCCGGACAGCCGACGCGCCGTCTCGGTGATCACCGCGACCGGCCGGAGCACCCGGCCGGCCATCCACCAGGCCAGGGCGATGGAGAGGACCGCATACACGGCGAGGACGGTCACCGAGACCGTCAGGAGCCGCTCCAGGGCGGCGGACTCGGCGGCGTCGC
Source organism: Streptomyces sp. (assembly GCF_036566765.1). Taxonomy (GTDB): domain Bacteria; phylum Actinomycetota; class Actinomycetes; order Streptomycetales; family Streptomycetaceae; genus Streptomyces. Next base: position 4,986 of record NZ_DATCVQ010000525.1, on the reverse strand, counting down.
TGACCGTACGGGTGATCGCGAGAGTCTCGGCGGGCAGGGTTCCGGGCGGAACCGGGCCGGGGCTCGCGGGCTGCGCGCTCGGGAAGGCCGTCGGGAACGCGGACGGCAGGTCCGCGAGCCGCCGGGCGGGCGTGGCCGTGGTGATGGCCATGCTGATGGAGGAGTACAGGCCCTCCTGGACCAACGCGTACACGACACCGGTCAGGAGCGCGCCCGCGAGGACGAGCAGCCCGCCGTACAGAAGGGTCAGCCGGGTCCGTTCACCCATGGTCACTCGCCTCCCGGCCGGTTCCGTACGCTCGCCATCACTCGCCTCCCGGCCGAGCGCCCGACCCGATCCGGTACCCCGCCCCCGGCACCGTCTCCACCACCGGCGGTTCGCCCAGCTTCGCGCGGAGCTTGCTGAGGGTCACCCGGACCGCGTTCGTGCGGTAGCTGGTGTGCTCCTCCCAGACCTGCTCGATCAGGTCCTCGCCGCTGACCACCGCGCCCTCCGCCCGCAGCAGCGCCTCCAGGACCGCGAACTCCTTGCGCGACAGGTGCAGATGGCGACCGTCGCGGGCGGCCTGGCGGCGCGCGGTGTCCAGGACGATCCCGGCCCGCTCCAGGACCGGGGGCAGCGCGGGCCGGGCGCGCCGGCCGAGTGCCAGGACCCGGGCGAGCAGCTCGTCGTACGCGAAGGGCTTGGCCAGGTAGTCGTCGGCGCCGAGGCCGAGGCCCTCGACCCGGTCCCGTACCGTCCCCGCCGCCGTCAGCATCAGCACGCGGGTCAGCAGCCGCTGCTCGACCACGCGGCGGCAGACCTCGTCGCCGTGCATCCCGGGCAGGTCGCGGTCCAGGACGAGCACGTCGTACTCCCCGAGCTGCAGTTTCCGCAGGGCTTCCAGGCCGTCGGCCGCGATGTCCACGGCGAGCGCGTCGCGGCGCAGTCCGTCGGCGATCATCTCGGCGAGAAACGCCTCGTCCTCCACCACCAGTACGCGCATGGCCCCTGTGTATCCGAAGGGGACCTTTCGCCGTTGTTAACCCATCCGCTGAGAGAAGCGAAACATCCCTTCGCGGCACGCTCCCGCCATGACGACTCGACAGACGACTCGACGGAACATCTCACTCGCCGCGGTCACCTCGCTGGCCGCCGCCCTCTCCCTCCTGGCCACCGGCTGCTCGGCCGAGAAGCCCGACAAGCCCGGCACGGACAAGAGCGTGAGCGAGGAGGGCAAGAAGGCCGACCAGGCCTTCGAGCACCGCAAGTGCCTGCGCGAGCAGGGCCTCGACGTACCCGAGCCCAAGCCGGGCGAGAAGGGCGTCGGGCTCACCATCGGCGGCGACGGCATGTCGAAGGAGAAGATGGAGAAGGCGTTCAAGGCCTGCCGGGGCAAGGGCGGCGCGGGCATGGGCGCGGCGCCGAGCCAGGCGGACAAGGACAAGGCCCTGGCGTACGCGAAGTGCATGCGCGAGAACGGGTTCAACATGCCGGACCCGAAGTTCGAGGGCGGCGGGACGCAGGCCATGCCGATCCCCCAGGGCGCCGAGAAGGAGAAGTTCGACAAGGCGAACAAGGCGTGCGAGGGCGTGACCCGATGAGCCCGCGCGCGATGAGCAGGCGCCGGCTCGTCGTCGCCCTGACGGCGATCGTCGTGGTCGCGGGCGCGGGGGCGGCCGTCACCGCCCTGTCGTCCGCCCCCGAGAAGCCGCAGGCCGACGCCGGCTCCCGGGGGCTGCCGTCCGCCACCGCCCCGATCACCCGCGGCGACCTCGGCAACAGCTCGCAGCAGGACGGCGTCCTCGGCCATCTCGGCGAGCGGAAGATCAAGGCCGGCCCGCCCGGCACCCTCACCTGGATCGCCCCCGGCGGCTCGGTCGTCGAGCGGGACGAGCGCCTGTACGAGGTCGACGGCGAGCCGGTCCGGCTGATGTACGGGGCCGAGCCCATGTACCGGACGCTCAAGACGGGCGACGAGGGCAAGGACGTACGGCAGCTGGAGGAGAACCTGGCCGCCCTCGGCTTCACCGGCTTCGACGTCGACGAGGAGTACACGGCGAAGACGGCCGCTGCCGTCAAGCGCTGGCAGAAGTCCCACGACCTGAAGCAGACCGGCACGGTCGGCCCGGACCGGATCGCCTTCGCCGGCAGCGCGGTACGGGTCAAGGAGGCCGCCGCCGCAGTCGGCGACCAGGTCGCGCCCGGCGCGCCGGTGCTCACCGTGACCGGCTCGGAACGCGTCGTCCGCTTCAAGATCCCGGTCTCGGAGGCGGAGACGGCGAAGGCCGGCACCCGGGTGAAGGTCCGGCTGCCGGACGGCTCCGAGGCGTCCGGGAAGGTGTCGAGCGTCGGGCGGACGGCGTCGGCGGGCGACGCGGAGAACCCGCAGGACAAGACCCCGAAGATCGACATCACGGTCTCCTTCGACGAGCCGGGGAAGGTCGGCGGCATCGACCAGTCCCCGGTCACCGTCGAACTCGCCGGTGAGACGCGGAAGAACGTCCTGTCCGTCCCCGTCAACGCGCTCCTCGCGCTGCCGGGCGGCGGCTTCGGCGTCCAGGTCGTCGAGGGCGGCACGGCACGGGACGTGCAGGTGGAGCTCGGCATGTTCGGGCAGGGCCGGGTGGAGATCAGCGGCGAGGGGCTGCGCGAGGGCACGAAGGTCGGGGTGCCGTCCGCGTGAACAGTACGAGCGCCATCGCCACGGCCGCGCCCGCCCCGAACGCCGTCGTCGAGCTGCAGGGCGTCGCCAAGGAGTACGCGGGTGGGGTCCGGGCCCTCGACGGCGTCGATCTCACCGTCGGCGAAGGGGAGTTGCTCGGCATCGTCGGCCCCTCCGGCTCCGGGAAGTCGACGCTGCTGCACATCGTCGGCACCCTGGACCGGCCCACCGCCGGGACGGTACGGATCGCCGGCCACGACGTCGCCTCGCTCACCGACCGCCGGCTCTCCGCGCTGCGCGCCCGGCACATCGGCTTCGTGTTCCAGGCGTTCCATCTGGTGCCGGGCGTCGGCGCGTTGGAGAACGTCGCCGAGGGGCTGCTGTACTCCGGGCTGCCCCGCGCCCGGCGGCGGAAGCTGGCCGCCGAGGCGCTGGCCCGGGTCGGGCTCGCCGACCGTACGACGCACCGGCCGCACGAGCTGTCCGGCGGGCAGAAGCAGCGGGTCGCCATCGCCCGCGCGGTCGTCGGGCAGCCCGATCTGCTGCTGGCCGACGAACCGACGGGCGCGCTGGACTCGGCGTCCGGGGAGGCGGTCATGGAACTGCTGCACCAGCTGAACGCGGAGGGGGCGACGATCGCGGTCATCACGCACGACACCGAGATCGCGGCGCGGCTGCCGAGGCAGGTCCGGATCCGCGACGGCCGCGTGGTGGCGGACACGGCGCGCGGAAAGGTGGCGGCGTGATGTCCCGTACGCGCAGTCGCGGGTTGAAGGCGGCCCGGCTCGGCCCGCGTGACGTGCTCCACGTCGGTTCGGCGGGGCTGCGCAGCAGGCCGGTACGGGTGGTGCTGTCCGCGCTCGGGATCGCCATCGGCATCGCGACGATGATCGCGGTCGTGGGCGTCTCGGCCTCCAGCCAGGCCCAGTTGCTCCGGCAGCTCGACGCGCTCGGCACGAACATGCTGGTCGCGAAGCCGGGCGAGGGGATGTTCAGCGGGCAGGAGGTCAAGCTGCCCAAGGACGCGGTGAGCATGGTGGGCCGGATCGAGGGCGTCGAGAAGGCCGGCGCGACGGGCGACCTCGCGCGCTCGGTGCGCCGCTCCGAGAAGATCCCGGAGGGCGAGACCGGCGGGATCGCGGTGAAGGCGGCCACGGAGTCGCTGCTCGACGTCCTGCGCGGCGGGACGGCGTCCGGCGGGTGGCTGAACGCCGCGAACAGCCGCTATCCGTCAGTGGTGTTGGGCCATGTCGCGGCCGAGCGGCTCGGCATCACCCGGCCCGGGCAGCAGGTGTGGATCGACGACCGGTACTTCACCGTCATCGGCGTCCTCGACCCGCTGCCGCTCGCGCCCGAGATCGAGCGCGCGGCGCTGGTGGGCTGGGACGGGGCGCAGCGGCTGCTGGGCTTCGACGGGCATCCGACGGCGGTGTACGAGCGGTCCACGGACGCGACCGTAGGGGACGTCCAGCGGCTCCTCGCCCCGACGATCGACCCGCAGAACCCGCAGAACGTGTCGGTCGGCGACCCGTCGTCGGCGCTCAAGGCGAAGGCGGCGACGGAGGGCGCGTTCTCCACGCTGCTCCTCGGCCTCGGCGGGATCGCGCTGCTCGTGGGCGGGGTCGGCGTCGCCAACACCATGATCATCTCGGTCCTGGAACGCCGCCACGAGATCGGCCTCCGCCGCTCCCTGGGCGCGACGAGGGGCCAGATCCGGATCCAGTTCGTCACCGAGTCCCTGATGCTCTCGGGCCTCGGCGGCCTGGCGGGCGTGGCGCTCGGGGCGGCGGCGACGGGCGCGTACGCGGCGTCGGGCGGGCTGCCGTGGGTGATCCCGCCATGGGCCGTGACGGGCGGCTTCGCCGCGACGCTGGCGATCGGCACGGTGGCGGGGCTGTACCCGGCGGTGCGGGCGTCGCGGTTGTCACCGACGTTGGCGCTGGGGGCGGTTTAGGGGGCGGTTTGGGCACGGGGCCGTGGCGAAGGGGGCGTCACGGCCCCGTACCCGCCGTCACGGCGCGGACCGCGGCTCCGGCGGGGCCGCGGGCGCACCCGTACTGCCTGCCCCGCTCATCGCCTCCGCCAGGTCCAGCGACGCCGCCACCCGCGTCGTCACCGTCTCCGCGTAGACGGCGTCCGGGCGTTCGAAGGCGGGGCGGGCGGAGGAGCGGAGGAAGGTGGCGATGCCGAGGGTGCGGCCGCGGCTGCGCAGCGGGATGCACAGGGCATGGGCCGCGTCGCTCGGCCAGCGGCGCTCCGCGGCCCAGTCCTCGGCCCCGTGCGGGCGGGCCGCGGCTGCCGAGGCACGGACCGGGCCGGTGCGGGCCAGGGCCTGGAGGGC
>NZ_DATCVQ010000524.1:0-2005 GCF_036566765.1 Streptomyces sp. | reverse complement strand
TGGGTGTTGAGATGGACCGCATGACGATGGATCCCATGAAGAGTGACCGCATGAACCCGACGACCTTTCGGAATCGGGCGGGACGGCGCGCGGGCGCGTACCTCCTGGCGTTGACGATCGGTGGCACGGTGGCCTGCGCGGCCCCGGCGGCGGGGCGACCGGCCGCCTCCGCCGCCCTGTCCACCGCTCCTGTGGCCGACCAGGCTCCCGCTCCTGTGGCCGACCAGGCTCCCGCTCCCATGCTCACGGCCGAGCTCCGGAAGCTGGAGTCCGAACGCGCGGTGCGCATCGGCGCGTTCGCGTACGACACCGGCACCGGCCGAACCGTCGCCTATCGGCCCGACGAGTCCTTCCCCATCCTCTCCGTCTTCAAGGCCTTCGCCGCCGCCGCGATCCTGCAGAAGGCGCGCCGCACCGACCCGGGCCTGCTGGAGCGGAGGGTGCACTGGACGGAGGCCGACGAGGTGCCGAACTCGCCGGTGACCGAGGGGCACGGAGCGGCCGGGATGTCCGTGGCGGAGCTGTGCCACGCGACCGTGACCCGCAGCGACAACACGGCCGGCAACCTGCTCCTGAAGGAGCTCGGCGGTCCCGCCGGCCTCACCCGCTTCTTCCGCTCGCTCGGCGACCCGGTCAGTCGGCTCGACCGCTGGGAGCCCGCACTCAACGACTGGCGGCCGGGGGAGCGGCGGGACACCACGACGCCTGTCGCGGTCGGCCGTTCCTTCGCCACGCTCGCCGTCGGCACGGGCGGCGGCCGGGCCCTCGTGCCCGCCGACCGCGCGCAGTTGAACGCCTGGCTGCGCGCCACCGTCACCGGCGACGAGCGGATCAGGGCCGGCCTGCCCGCCGACTGGACGGTCGGAGACAAGACCGGCACCAGTTCCTCCTATGGCGGGGCGCACGACATCGCCGTCGCGGTCCCGCCGTCGGGCGCGCCGGTCGTGCTCGTGGTCCTGACCCGCCGCACCACGGCTGCCGGCCCCTCGGACAGCGGCGCGGTCAAGGCGACGGCGACCGCGCTCGTACGGGAGCTGGGCCTGACGCGCTGACGGACGGAGGGCTGCCGGGTCCCGGACGGGCCGATGTCCGCCGGTCCGTACGGGTCGCTGTCCGCCGGCCCCGTACGAGGTCTAGACCGCCACCACGGGGCCGGGGATAGTATTCGCCGCGCAATCGGTCAGCAATCGGCGCGGGTTCAGGGGGCCGGGTGGCGCGGGACGAGGTACCCACGAGTGGGCGCGAGCTGAAGTTCCGTACCCTCATGGCCGAGCTGCGGCGCGGCATCCTCGACGGGACCTGGCCGCCCGGCAGCAAGCTCCCCACCGAGCGCGCCCTCGCCGCCGAGACCGGCCTCTCCGTGACCACGGTCCGGCGGGCGTACGAGGACCTCGTCGCCCTCGGCCTGGTCGAACGCCGCCAGGGTGCGGGCACGTTCGCCGCTCAGCGGCCCGACGAGGAGGCCGGCCGCCGGGTCGACCGGGGCGTCGTGGGGGTGCTCGTCCCCGACACCGCGTTCTACTACCCACGCGTCCTGCAGGGCATCGAGAAGGAGCTCGCTCGCGCAGGCGCCCGGCTCGTCCTCGCCTGCTCCTCCTACGACCCCGCCGAGGAGGACGCCGCCGTCGCCCGGCTGCTCTCCTCCGGCGTGCACGGACTGCTCCTCGTCCCCACCCTGCACACCGCCACAGACCCGGGCCGGCGCGCCGAGGAACTCCTCGCGCTGCCCGTACCCGCGGTCCTGGTGGAGCGCCGGCTCGCCGCGCACGGTCCGGGCGACCCGACCGAGCACGTGTGCACCGACCACGAGGGCGGCGCGTACGACGCCGTACGGCATCTGCGGGGCCTCGGCCACGAGCGGCTCGCGCTGGTCGTGCGCTCCGACGCGCCCACCACCGCGCCCATCGAGTCCGGTTTCGCGCGGGCCGTCGCCGACCTCGGACTGCGCGAACCCGTGTGCGTACGCGAGCGGATGGCGGGCTGGGACGCGGCGCGCGCGGACGCG
>NZ_DATCVQ010000523.1:0-10421 GCF_036566765.1 Streptomyces sp. | reverse complement strand
TCCACGTCGTCCGTCACGTGGAAGAGGAGCAGGTCTCGTTCGCTTGCCTTGCCGCCTGCCACCACCGAGTCGCGGAGCCAGTCGACCAAGCCCTTCCAGTACTCCGTGCCGAAGAGGACGATCGGGAAGCGGGTGACCTTGCGGGTCTGGACGAGGGTGAGTGCCTCGAAGAGCTCGTCCAGGGTGCCGAGGCCGCCGGGGAGGACCACGAACCCTTGCGCGTACTTCACGAACATCGTTTTTCTCACGAAGAAGTAGCGGAAGTTCACGCCGATGTCGACGTGCTGGTTGAGGCCCTGCTCGAAGGGCAGCTCGATGCCGAGGCCCACCGAGACGCCCTTGGCCTCCCGCGCCCCCTTGTTCGCCGCCTCCATCGCGCCCGGGCCGCCGCCCGTGATCACCGCGAAGCCGGCCTCCACCAGGGCCTTGCCGAGCCGAACGCCGGCCTCGTACTCGGGCGAGTCGGGCCGGGTGCGCGCGGAGCCGAAGACGCTGATCGCGCTCGGGAGTTCCGCGAGGGCGCCGAAGCCCTCCACGAACTCGGACTGGATGCGCATGACCCGCCATGGGTCGGTGTGCACCCACTCGGAATCGCCCTCGGTGTCCAGCAGTCGCTGATCCGTGGTGCCCGGCTGGACCTGCTCGCGGCGCCGCAGCACCGGGCCCATCCGCTGCTCCTCCGGCCTCGACGCGCCCTCGGGAATACCCATGGCCTGCTCCCTCCACCGATGGTGACGATGTTGTTCGGCAAGGGTAGGTCGCCGGAGGTGACAAACAGCGAAATTACGGCAGTCGGGCAGTCAGCCAGTCGTGGAGCCGTGCCTCGCAGTGCCGGATCTTGTCGACGTGCACGTGCTCGTCGCGCTTGTGCGCGTACAGAGGGTCACCGGGCCCGTAGTTGACCGCGGGCACGCCGAGGGCGCTGAACCGGGAGACGTCCGTCCAGCCGAACTTGGGCCTGGCGAGGCCGCCGACCGCGTCCATGAACGCCTTGGCCGCCGGGTGGGAGAGGCCGGGGAGCGCTCCGGGGCTGTGGTCGTCCACCACGAACTCGGTGACGCCGCAGTCCGCGAACACCTCCCGTACGTGCGCCTCCGCCTCCTCGATGGTCCGGTCGGGGGCGTAGCGGAAGTTGACGACCACGGTGCAGGCGTCGGGGATGACGTTGGTGGCCACCCCGCCCTCGATGCGGACCGCGTTGAGGCCCTCGCGGTACTCCAGGCCGTCGATCACCCGCTTCTGCGGCTCGTACGCGGCGAGCCGGGCCAGGATCGGGGCGGCGGCGTGGATCGCGTTGGAGCCCATCCAGGAGCGCGCGGAGTGGGAGCGCTCGCCCTCCGTGCGCAGGAAGACCCGGAGCGTGCCCTGGCAGCCGCCCTCGACCTCGCCGAGGGAGGGCTCCAGGAGGATGGCGAAGTCGCCCTCCAGCCAGTCGGGGTGGGCCTCGGCCACATGACCCAGACCGTTGAGGTGTGCGGCGACCTCCTCGTTGTCGTAGAAGACGAACGTGAGGTCGCGGTTGGGTTCGGAGACGGTCGCGGCGATCCGGAGCTGCACGGCGACGCCCGACTTCATGTCGCTCGTCCCGCAGCCCCACAGCACGCCGTTCTCGTCGAGCCGGGAGGGCACGTTGTCGGCGATCGGCACGGTGTCGATGTGGCCGGCGAGGACGACCCGCTCGGCGCGGCCGAGGTTCGTCCGGGCGACGACGTTGTTGCCGTACCGGTCGACGGTGAGGTGCGGCAGCGCCCGCAGGGCCTGCTCGACGGCGTCGGCCAGCGGCTTCTCGGTCCCGCTGACGGAGGGGAAGTCGACGAGGGCGGCGGTGAGCGCCGGGCCGTCGAGCGTGAGGTCGAGAGGAGCGTTGTCTGCCATGGGGTCTGCCGTGCGGTCTGCCATGGGCCCGACCCTAACGCGCCGCGCGCCGGCGACTGAGGCGCTGCTCACGCACTGACACGGACGGGGTGGCAACGCCGTAACCGGACTCCAGTACGGTGGGCCCCGTGTCCGAGCCCGTCCCCACCTCCGGTCTCCCCGGTCGCCGACCCCGCCGTCGCGGCCGCCTCGCCCGCTTCACGGCAGCGTTCGCCGTCCTGTTGGGCCTGGCCGCCTATGTGGCCGTCCACTATGTGACGGGCGGCAAGGGCGCGCCGCGCTGCACTGTGGGCAGCGGGAAGACCACATACGAGTTCACTCCCGAGCAGGCGTCCAACGCGGCGACGATCTCCGCGGTCGGCACGACGCGCGGGCTGCCCGAACGCGCGGTCGCCATCGCGCTCGCGACCGCGCTCCAGGAGTCGGCGCTGCGGAACATCCAGCACGGCGACCGGGATTCGCTCGGCCTGTTCCAGCAGCGGCCCTCCATGGGCTGGGGAACGCCGGAGCAGATTCTCGACCCGGTGTACTCCTCGGGGAAGTTCTACGAGCATCTCGAAGAAGTGCCGGGCTATTCGCGGCTGCCGCTGACGGTGGCGGCGCAGAAGGTGCAGCGCAGCGGTTTCCCGCAGGCGTACGCGAAGCACGAGCCGGACGCGATGCTGCTCGCGGCGGCGCTCACCGGCCGCGCGGGCGCGTCCCTGTCGTGTACGACGCGCCCCGGCGACGGCCGCCCCGGCGACGCGGCGCAGGTGCGGGACGAGCTGGTGCGCACGTTCGGCAAGGACCTGAACCCGACGGCGCTCGCGGGGACCTCGGCGGGCCGGTCGGCGGCCGGCGCCCCGGCGGGCGCGGTGGTCTCCGTGCCGGTGCGGGAGACGTCCGTACCGGCCGAGCAGCGCGGCTGGGAGCTGGCCAACTGGGCGGTGGCCCGGGCGGAGTCGCTGCGCGTCGACGAGGTCGCGTACGCGGGCCGGGTCTGGCGGGCGGGCGACAACGCCGGCGCCTGGATGAAGGCGGCCGCGGGCGACTCGTCGCCGGGGACGGTGCGCATCCGGGTGGCTCCGTAGCCCACCCCGCACTGCGGGCAGGTGTGCGGGCAGTCGCCCGAACGAGGTATTCGGGACGTTTCCCGGCAGGGGCGGCACGGTGTTTTCCCGGCGCTTTCCGGACGCCTGTCATGTCTCCGCAATCACCTTTCGCCGCAAGGAGATAAACGGTTCCGCAGTCGGCTTCGAACGCGACGTGTTCGTCCGCTTTCCTCCGGATCCGATCATGCGGCGCATTGCCAACTCTTTACCTCGGGTCGCCGCAACCTCTCCCTCCCTCGACGCGGTTGTCACTGCGTCCGAACGCCGGACAGCATCCACCGTCCTCTTCGTCGAAGGAGCACCATGTCCCTCCCCCTGACCCGCCGGATCGCCCGTGCCGCACTGCTCGTCGCGGCTGGAGCCGTTCCCGTGGTCGGTGCGGCCGGCTCCGCGAGCGCCGTGGACCTTCCCGCCGCCGACGGCCTCTCCGGTCTGACCCAGCTCGACAGCGCCGGCGACACCGGCGGCGCGGCCGTCGACAAGGCGGTCCCGACCGTCGGCAAGGCGGTCGACCAGACCGGCAAGACCGCCACTCCCGTCGCGAAGGAAGCCGCCGGCGACGCCGCCGGCGGCGCGGGCCAGCTGGTCGGCGACGCCTCCGGCGGCCTGCCGACCGGCAGCCTGCCGACCAGCGGCCTCCCGCTGGGCTGACCCCGCAAGAACGCCGGAGGGCCCGGGAAGCATCGGCTTCCCGGGCCCTCCGGCGTTCCCCGCGGGAACTGCGCCCTCCAGCGCCGCCCCGCGCGGGCCCCGGGTTCCTAGCCGCCGAGCCGCTTCACGGCCGCCGCGACCCGCTCGTCGGTCGCCGTGAACGCCACGCGGACGAAACGCTCGCCGGCCGGGCCGTAGAAGTCGCCGGGGGCGACCAGGATGCCCAGGTCGGCCAGGTACGACACCGTCTGCCAGCACGGCTCGTCGCGGGTCGCCCACAGGTAGAGGCTGGCCTCGCTGTGCTCGATGCGGAAGCCGTGGGCCTCCAGGGCCGCGCGCAGGGCCGCGCGCCGGGCCGCGTACCGCTCGCGCTGCTCGGCCACGTGCGCGTCGTCGCTGAGGGCCGCTGCCGTCGCCGCCTGCACCGGCGCGGGCGTCATCATCCCGCCGTGCTTGCGGATCTGCAGCAGCTCGCCGAGGACGGCCGCGTCTCCGGCGATGAACGCCGCGCGGTAGCCGGCCAGGTTGGAGCGCTTGGAGAGCGAGTGGACGGCGACGACGCCCTCGTACGAGCCGCCGCTCACGTCCGGGTGCAGGACGGAGACCGGTTCGGCCTCCCAGCCCAGCTCCAGGTAGCACTCGTCGGAGAAGACCAGCACGCCGTGCTCGCGCGCCCAGGCCACGATCCGGGTCAGCTCGTCCTTGCCGAGGACCTTGCCGGTCGGGTTGGACGGGGAGTTGAGCCAGAGCAGCTTCAGACCGGCCGGGTCGAGCTCGGTGGGGTCGTCGTACACGACGGGCTCCGCGCCGCACAGCCGCGCGCCGACCTCGTACGTCGGGTAGGCGAGCCGCGGGTACGCCACGCGGTCGCCGGGGCCGAGCCCGAGCTGCGTCGGCAGCCAGGCCACAAGCTCCTTCGAGCCGACCACCGGGAGCACGTTCGCGTGCCCGAAGCCGACCGCGCCGAGCCGCCGCTCGCACCACCCGGTGAGCGCGTCACGCAGCTCGACCGTGCCCCACACCGTCGGATAGCCCGGCGAGTCCGCCGCCGCGACCAGGGCGTCCTGGATCAGCGCGGGGACCGGGTCGACGGGGGTGCCGACGGACAGGTCGACGATGCCGTCGGGGTGCGCCTGGGCCGTCTTCTTGTACGGCTCCAGCTTGTCCCAGGGGAAGGCGGGAAGGCGCGAGGAGACTGCGGACACGGTTCTCACTTTCTCGTACGGGAAAACGCCACGGCCCCGCACGGCGGACACACCGTGCGGGACCGAGGGCGCGCGATCAGCCGTTCTGCGGCGGCAGAGCGGCGATGAAGGCGTGGTCGCGCTCGATGAGGCCGAGCTTCGAGGCGCCACCGGGCGAACCGAGGTCGTCGAAGAACTCGACGTTCGCCTTGTAGTAGTCCTTCCACTCCTCAGGAGTGTCGTCCTCGTAGAAGATCGCCTCGACCGGGCACACCGGCTCACAGGCTCCGCAGTCGACGCATTCGTCCGGGTGGATGTACAAGGACCGCTGGCCCTCGTAGATGCAGTCGACGGGGCACTCCTCGATGCACGCCTTGTCCTTGACGTCGACACAAGGCTGCGCGATGACGTAGGTCACGCTGTCGTTCCTCCTCGGTAGGGCTGGCTCTGCGCGGGAGCGCGGCGTCGTCGATGCCCGCCCCTAGTATCTCCGTTCTTGGAGACGATCCGAACAGGAGGGGCGGAGAGAACCGTGGAATTCACCGGCGGAGGGCGTCTCGAAGTGCGTATTACCGGCTCTGACGTGGGCAAACGTGTCAGCGTCCGGTATCTGACACACTCCGCGGGGACCGACGCGACCTTCGCTGACGCAGTGGGCGTTCTCGTATCGTGGGACGCGGGTGTGGTCGTGATCACACGACGGACCGGCGAGAGTGTCCGCATCCCGGAATCTTCCCTGGTCGCGGGCAAGGTCGTGCCCGCCGCCCCGGCCCGTCGCAGGGGTCCCGCGACCTCCTTCCAGGAGCTCGCTCGGGTGACCGCGCGGGCCTGGCAGCCGGTGGAGAGCGAGCCGCTGGGCGAGTGGACGCTGCGGGCCGCGTACGAGAAGGGGCCGCGCGAAGCGCACCCTGGAGGGGCGGCGGTCGGGCGACGGGCGGGCTTCACGCGACGGGCCAACTCGGCGCTGCCGCTCGGCGATCCGGGCATGGAGCTGGACGCGGCGCTGGACCGGGTGCGCGACTGGTACGCGGCGCGGGACCTGCCCGCGTACGTGCAGACCGCGACGGGGGCCGAGGGCGCGCAGGAGCTGCTCTGCGCGGAGCTGGAGAAGCGCGGCTGGCGCTCCGAGGTGACGGCGGAAGTGCAGGTCGGGGGCCTCGCGCCGATCGCGGACCTGGACGCCGACGTCTCCGCCGTGCGGCTCGACCGGTCCCTCGACGAGTCCTGGCTCCATCGATACCAGCGGTTCGGTGTGCCCGGACCCCATGTGCTCCAGGTCCTGAGCAGCGGCCCGAGTGTGTGGTTCGCATCCATAACGGGCACGGGAGACATACCGGCGGCGATCGGGCGTTGTGTGGTCGACGGCCGCTGGGCCGGCTTCATGGCGGTGGAGGTCGCTCCGGAGCACCGCCGGCAGGGGCTGGCCACGACGGTCATGGCGGCGCTCGCCCGGCGGGCGCTCGACGAGGGCGCGTCGGCGGCCTGGCTCCAGGTGGAGTCGGACAACGACGGGGCGCGCGCGCTGTACGCGGGGATGGGCTTCCAGGTCCATCACCACTACCACCACTACCGAGCGGCGGAGGCGTGACCGACTGGGGACAGGAGTTCGCGCAGGAGGCCCGGGCCGAACGACCGGACCTCGCGCGGCTCTGCCTGCTGCTCGGCGCGGCCTTCGACCCGGCCGTGACGCAGCGGGACCTGGACGAGGCCGAGATCGAACTGGACCGGCTCGCCGGGCTGCTGCCGTACGGCGTCCGCGACCCGCGGGCCTGGGCGACGGCGCTCGGCGAACTGCTCGGGGCCCAGGAGGGCTTCCACGGCCTGTCCACCGACTACCAGCGCCTCGAGTCCTCACTGCTGCACCACGTGCTGCGACGCGGGCGCGGGCTGCCGATCCTGCTGTCGGTGGTCTGGTTGGAGGTGGCCCGGCGGGCCGGGGCGCCGGTGTACGGGGTCGCTCTGCCCGGCCACTTCGTGGTGGGCCTCGGCGACCCGTACGCCGCGCTGTCCGAGCGGGTGCTCGCGGACCCGTTCGCCGGGGGCCGGGCGATGACCGGGACGGACGCGGAGCTGCTGGTGGCGGGGGCGACGGGTGAGGCGCTCGACCCGTCGATGCTGCAACCGGCCGACTCGCTGGACATCGTCCGCCGGATCCTGAACAACATCCGCGCCTGGGCCGCACCGCGCCCCGAGCACTCCGACATCGCCCTGATCGCCCTCGACCTGGCCCTGCTCCTCCCCTCCCACCCGGCCCGACTGCGCTACGAGCGAGCGCAACTGCTGGTGCAGCGCGGCGACTTCCTGATGGGCGCGGCGGAGCTGGAGTCGTACGCGGAGGTCGTGGCGGCGGTGGAGCCGACGGCGGCGGACCGCATCCGGAGCCGGGCGAAGGCGGCGCGGGCGATGCTGAACTAGGGCCTGTCCGGCGGATCAGGGTCGGATAGGCCCTAGCGGGCGCCGCCGACGCAGGGCGCGCCTGCGCCACGGCCTCAGCGGCGGCCCAGGAACTCAGCGATCCGCGTGAAGCCGTCCGGGCCGTGGCCGAGCGCCACGGCGCGGCGGGCCAGGCCCTCGGCGGACCGCATCACGCTCGCGTCGATGCCGTGGGCCTCGGAGGCGTGCACGATGTGCGTCATCGACGCCGCCGCGGAACTCAGCCGACTGGCCTCGCCGGAGAACCCGCCGCTCTCCACGTCGTCCGCGAGCTGCCGGAACAGCGGCGGCAGGATCACGCCGATGCCCTGCGCGAACGGGGCCAGTTCGGTCGGCTTGACGCCCTCCGCGCCAGCCACGGCCAGGGCGTGCACGTAGCCGGTCATCGCCGTCCAGAAGATGTCGAGCAGCGCGATGTCGTACGCCGCGGCCCGGCCGATGTCCTCGCCGAGGTGGGTGTGGACGCCGCCCAGGGCGTCGAGCACGGGGCGCTGCGCGCGGTACAGCTCCTCCGGGCCGCTGTGGATGAACACCGCGTCGGGCGTGCCGATGGTCGGCGTCGGCGTCATGATCGCGCCGTCCAGATACGCGATGCCGTGCTCGGCGGCCCAGCGTCCGGTGTCGCGGGCCCGTTCGGGAGTGTCGGCGGTCAGGTTCAGCAGCGTGCGGCCCTTGAGCCCGGCGGTGACCTCGGCCTGGCGCAGCACGGCGTCCGCCGCGTCGTAGTCGATCACGCAGACCACGGTGAGCGGACTGGCGGCGACGGCCGCCGCGGCGCTACCGGCACCGGTGGCGCCCTGTTCGATCAGTTCACGGTCCCGGCCGGGCGTGCGGTTCCACACGGTGGTGCGCACCCCGGCGGCCACGAACGCGCCGGCCAGCGCGCGGCCCATGGGGCCGAGCCCGATCACGGTGACGGCGGGCCGGTCGGTGCGGGGGTGGAGGGAAGAAGACATGACGGAACTCCCTTGTACGGAGGGCGATGGGAACGTGGTGCACGAGACGACCGAGGAACGGGAGACCCGCATGGCGCGCAGCAGGACCCAGGACACCGAAGTGTGCGGAGTGAGCGCGGCCGTCGCGGTGGTCCACGGCAAGTGGAAGACGCTGCTGCTCTGGCTGCTCGAATCCGGCCCGCACCGGCCCGGCGAACTGCGCCGGAGAATCCCCGAGATCAGCGAGAAGGTGCTGACCCAGGCGTTGCGGGAGATGGAGTCGGACGGTCTGGTGCACCGCGAGGTGCACGACGTGACGCCGCCGAAGACCGTCTATTCGCTGACCGGCGAGGGCCGCGAACTCTCCGTGGCGCTGGCTCCGTTGTCCGACTGGGGCCACCGCCGGCTGGACCGGCTCGCCAGGGAGCGCGCCGCGTCCTGAGGCGTCCGGACCGACGCCTCGTCCTTCTCCTTTCCGTGCCGGTTCCTTCGGACGTCTTCAGCCTCTCCTGGGGCGGCCACGGCGACAAGTACCCACAAAAAAGTGGGTACTTGGTGCAGCGATCCGGTGCCGTCGGCCCAGCCGCCGTCAGCCGTGACCTCTCACCAGCTCGCAGCCGTCATGTGTGCAGGCTCGGAGTTCGACGACCCCCGGGAGAGCGGCGATCGCGTTCCTGACCACGGTCTCGCTCGATCCATCCTTCGATAGGTACACGACCAGATGGGGGCTGCCGGAGGTCCAGTCGAGCCTGCTCTCGCGTGCCCCGACGTACACGAGTCGCGCCTTGCCGTCGACGAACTCCCGGTCGTACGGCCGGTCCTCGGAGTCCAGCGCGGCCACGAAGTACTCGGGCGGTTCGTGTCCGTCCTCGGAGTCCGAAGGAAGGGCGACGATCGACGCGAAGAGCGCCGCGGCCGCGACCGGTGTGAGCGCCGTGAACCAGACGCCGGGACGATTGCCGGGGTTGACGAAGGACGCGATCAGCAGCAGCAGCGCCGCAGGCAGGAACAGGAACATGCCGAGGATCGCCCCGATCAGCCCCCAGACCACGAGGCCGGACCCGATGACCAGGCACGCCCGGGCGAATATCTTCGGCTCGTCGCGCACCATCAGCGGCATGGCGGTCACCCCCGCGGTGCCGACGTTGAGCGCGACCAGGAGCGGTGCGTAGACGAGCGACAGGCCCACCGCCAACCCCGCCGCCACGACCGCCGCCACAACGAAAGCCTTCTGCCGGGCGACCCCCCGATCCACCCCGTCGGCGATCTCCACGCCCATCCCCATGACGCCTCCCCCCAGCTTTATTGAACGCGTTCAATCTAGCGCAAGGGTCGTCGGAGCGCCCGCCGAACGGCAGCGAACACGCAGGTCCAGGCGGACACGCGGCGAGCCGCCCCGGTCGGGCATGGCTGGATACGCGATGAGGGGCAACCCAGCTTGCCCAGCGTGCTGTGCAGGACCGCGTCGCCCGACCGTCAGGTCAGCGCGCGAGTCAGGGCGCGCGTCATCGCAGGGAGGTCCCGCGGCTCACCGTCCGGGCGCTCGCCCAGGCGCTCCAGGAGCGCCTGGGTGAGCGCGCCCGCCTCGGCGGCGTCCAGCAGCGCGCGGGCATCCGGACCGCTGCCGTCGTGGTCGACCAGGTCGGCCATCAGCGCGAGGAGCTCGTCGCGCTCGGTGAAGCGGCTCATGCCGCAGTCCAGGCCGTCGTCGTCGAGGTCCTCGGGGTACGGCGCTCGGGCCCAGGCCCCGTTCTCGTACCAGTAGACGCAGCCCAGCTCGTTCCCGGCGAGCCGGTCACGGAGCTCCTCGTACGGGAGCCAGTCCGGGCCGCCCGCGAGCATGTCGATCGGCGACTCGTGCCACTTCACGCCGCTCGCCTCGTCCTCGCCGTACAGCACGAACCGGCCCTCGCCGAGCCGCGAGAACGTCCACCAGGTACAGCCGCAGTCGTCGAGGTGCAGCCCCTCGTCGTCGACCCAGATGCCCGTGCGGTGCACACCGCGGCCCTCGTCCTCGGTCGCCGCCTGCAGGACGGCGACCAGCGCCCAGCCGGCCCACAGCCGCTCGGCCGCAGGCAGGTCCGTCGGCAGCCCCGGATAGTGCATGGTCACGACGCGACCCGTCCAGACTTCACCGCGTCCACGAAGGAACCCCAGGCGGAGGCCCCGAAGAGGACGGCTGGGCCGGTGGGGTTCTTGCTGTCCCGGACGGGGACGTGGGCGGGGCAGGCGGCGTCGTTGACTTCGAGGCA
>NZ_DATCVQ010000522.1:0-5971 GCF_036566765.1 Streptomyces sp. | reverse complement strand
GTGGCCGGCGGCCGCGTTCGCCGCCGGCCAGGCGCTCTACCTGGCCGCGGCGACCGTCCTGCTCGTCCTCGGCCGCGAACGCGCCCTGCTGTACGCGCTGTCGCCGCTCGCCGGAGCGCTGCCCGCCTTCCGCTACGACCTCCCCGACGCGCTCCGCGTCGCCCTGCTCCTCACCTCGCTCGGCGCGACGGCACTCTTCGCCGCCGCCGCCCTGCGTCCGGCCCCGGCGCCCGACCCGTCCGGCAGCGCGCACCGCCGCGCCGGGCCGCGGCTCGCCGACTTCCTGCCGTACGGCCTGCTCGGCGCCTTCGCCGCCCTCATCCAACTGCCGCCCGCCGCGACCGCCGCGCCTTCCGTCTCCGACCGCCCCCAACGCCCCGCCGGCCCCCCGCTCGCCGCCTCCCTCCCCTACGGGCTCTTCGGGCTCGGCACCGGGCTGCTCGTGCTGTACGCGGCCGTGGGGGACGTGCTTGCGTCGGCTGGGCCTGTCGACGTCGTCGCGGCGCCCTCGGCGGTGGCGCTGACGCTCTCCATGGGGCCGGCCGAGTGGTTGCTGCATCGGTTTCGCGGGGAGAGCCGGGTCGGGCTGCGGGTCACCACCACCGCTCGCGCGTTTCGTCGGGCCGCCGCGGCGACGCTGGCGCTCTGCCTCGGCGGGTACCTCGCGGCGCTGCTGGTGCTCGCGCTCGTCGGCATCCTGGTCTGGCCGGGGGCGGGATCGCCCGAGCCGGGGCGGTTGTTCGGGCTGCTGCTGGTCGGGGTCGTCCTGTGGTTGGGGCTGCTGTTGCAGGCGTTCGGCGCGGTGTCGAGTGCCGCGCTCGTGTGCCTGCTCGCCGCCGCCGCGCAGATCACCGTCCCGGAGGCGGGCCCTGCGATCACCGGGACCGCGGCCGCCGTGCTCGCCGTCCTGAGCTGTGCTCTGCTGGTACGGCCGACCGCTCACCGAGCCTAGGGGGACCCGCCCTTGACCCCGTCCTCCCTCCTCGTTCCGTACTACGAGCACCCCGCCGAGCGCCCCGAGGGCTGGGCCGCGCTGCTGGCCGCCGCGCCCCGGCTGTACGGCGTCGTGCTCAACCCGGAGAACGGCCCCGGTCCCGCCGCCGACCCGGCCTTCGCCGACGTCGCCCGGCGGCTGCGCGCCGTCGGGGTCCGGGTGCTCGGGTACACCGACACCGACTACGGCCGCCGCCCGCAGGCCGAGGTCGTCGTCGACCTGCTGCGGCACCGCGACTGGTACGGGGCGGACGGCGCGTTCCTGGACCAGGTGCCGACCGGGCCGGAGGCCGCCGCACACTTCCGCCGGATCGGCGTCGCGGCCCGTGCCGCCGGGGCCCGCACCCTGGTGTTCAACCACGGCGCGCAGCCGCACCCCTCGTACGTCCCGCTGGCCGACCTGCTCGTCACCTTCGAGGGCCCGTGGGACACCTACCGGGACCTGGACCTGCCGCCGGGCGACCGGTACTGCCACCTCGTGTACGCGGCCCCGGCGGACGCCCGGGTGACCTCGCCCGTGCAGTGCACAGTGCCGGGCGCCGGCGCGCACCCGTGGGGCACCCTGCCGCACGCGCTGGACGTCGGCCGCTGAGACGGCTGCCGGCGCGGCCCGGTCTACGGCCGGACGAGCGTCAGCGCCACCAGCGCGGCGGTCGCCGCCGTCTCCTCCACCGCGCCGAACACGTCGCCGGTCACCCCGCCGAAGCGGGCCACGCAGCGGCGCAGCAGCAGAGCCGCGGCGGCGAGCGCGGCGGCCGCGGCCAGCAAGTGGCGCAGGGCGTCGTACGGGGAGAGCAGCCAGCCCGCGGCGGTGCAGGCGGCCAGGACGGCGGCGGTCATGGCCACGGCCGAGCCGGGCGGGACGGTGCCGGCGACCATCGCGCCCAGCCCCTCCGGGCGGGCCGCCGGGACACCGGTGCGCGAGGCGTGGGTGAGCGCGAGGCGGGCGACCACCGCGGCGACGACGGCCCCGACCGCGCCGCGCGCCCAGCCGTCGGCGTACAGCGTGGCCAGCGCGGCCACTTGGGCGAGCAGCGCGAACAGCAGGGTGATCACGCCGAACGGGCCGATGTCCGACTGCTTCATGATGCGCAGCGCGTCCTCGGCGGGCTTGCCGCTGCCGAGGCCGTCCGCGGTGTCCGCGAGCCCGTCGAGGTGCAGGCCCCGGGTGAGAAGGGCCGGGACGGCGGCCGAGGCGACGGCGGCGAGCAGCGGGCCCGCGCCGAGCAGCAGGAGCGCCCCGCCGAGTCCGCCCGCGAGGAGCCCGACCACCAGCCCGGCGAGCGGGGCGCAGAGCATGCCGGCCCGCGCCGCGTCCCGTTCCCAGCGGGTGACACGGGCGGGGAGCACGGTGAGCGTGCCGAAGGCGAACCGGATGCCGTCCATGCGCCGCACAGTATCCGCCGCCCCGGAACGGTAAGTTGCGCATACCGCACGAATACCGGGCGAAAGGGCAGAGGGTGGCATGGGTCACTGGTTCTACCGCAACATCATCGAGCCCGGGAAGCTCCCGCTGCTGCTCGCCCTCGGCTCCTTCGTCCTGACCTTCCTGATCACCCGCACCATCACCCGCCTCATCCGGGCCGGGAAGGGCCCGTTCCGCAATGTCTCCGGGGCCGGCGGAGTGCACATCCACCACGTCGTCCCGGGCGTCGTGCTCACCGTCCTCGGCGGCTTCGGCGCGGTCGCCAGCGGTCGGGAGGGCGCGTCCGGCGCCGTGTTCGCGGTGGTCTTCGGCATCGGCGCGGGGCTGGTGCTCGACGAGTTCGCGCTGATCCTGCATCTGGACGACGTGTACTGGACCGACGAGGGCCGCAAGAGCGTCGAGGTCGTCGTGCTCACCGCCGCGCTCGCGCTGCTCGCCCTGTCCGGCTTCGCGCCGCTCGGCGTCAACGAGCTCTCCGCCGAAGAGCGCCAGGACCGCGGCGTCGTCCTGGCCACCCTGGCGCTGAACTTCCTCTTCGTGCTGATCGCCCTGTTCAAGGGGAAGTTCCGGACGGCGGTCTTCGGCGCGCTGGTGCCGTTCGTGGCGATCGTCGGGGCGGTACGGCTCGCCCGCCCCGGCTCGCTGTGGGCCCGCAAGGCGTACGCGCGACGGCCGAAGGCCCGGGCCCGGGCGTCGCTGCGCGCCATCCACCACGACCGCCGCTGGGACGGGATCGCCCGCCGTCTTCAGGACCTGATCGGCGGCTTCCAGGAGCGGGTCCCGGCCCTGCCGGCCCGGGGCTCGGGGAGCCGGGGCTCGAACGGGGGCTCCGGCGCGGGCGGTTCCGGCGAAGGCGGCTCCGGCTCCGGCTCCGGCTCCGACGGCCCGGACCGCCGCTGACGCCGGGTCAGAACCACGCGCACCACCGCGCACACCGCCGCCACCGCGGCGATCGCCGCCAGATGCTCCTTCCCCGCGAGGTTGTTCTTGACCATCACCTCGACCGCCATCGCCACGACCACCAGGCCCCCCGTGAACCAGGCCCGATGCGCCCAGCACACGTACACCGCGAGCCCGACGACCGCCGCCGACGGCCCGGTGTCCACGACCTGCGCGTCCGAGGCCGGCAGCCCCAGCGGCCCGTCCGGGCCGAGCGCGATGCCGAGTCGCGCGTACAGCGTCCCCGCCAGCGTCGCCAGATAGGCGAGGCCCAGCGTCCGCCACCGCCCCAGGCAGATCTCCGCGATCCCGAACACCACCAGGACCTGCGCCAGCGCGCCCCACACCGGCAGGTCGAGCGCCGGCACGAACAGCGACAGTGGCGTTCGCAGCAGCGCGAGCCACAGGGGCTCCGCGGCGCGCACGGCCCCGATGTTCTGGACCGGCTGGTACCCCCAGTCCTGGTTCTGCACCAGCTGGAACAGTGCGGTGAGGCAGACGGAAGCGAGCGTCAGGGGTATCGCGCGCCACTTCCTCGTGACGAGCGCCGTCCGCACGCGGGGGAACAGCGCCCCCCACTCCCTGCGGGCGAAGCTCCGTACGCCCCCGCTCAACGGCCGCTCTCCAGATGTCTGCGATGCATCCACTTCGGCAGGCCCGGGGCCTCCAGGAATCCTTCGGCTCGGCCCGCCGCGACACCGATGCGCAGCAGGTCGGCACTCTTCTCGAAGAGCATGAAACGGGGCTCCCAGATCGGCCGGTACTTGGCGTTGGCGCGGTACAGCGACTCGATCTGCCACCAGCGGGAGAAGAAGCTGAGCAGCGAGCGCCACAGGCGCAGCACCGGTCCCGCACCGAGCCTCGAGCCACGTTCGAAGACGGACCGGAACATCGCGAAGTTCAGTGAGACCTGAGTGATCCCGATCTCCTCGGCGCGCTGCAGGAGTTCGATGACCATGAACTCCATCAGGCCGTTCTCGGAGTCCCGGTCGCGCCGCATCAGGTCCAGCGACAGGCCCTGGGGCCCCCACGGCACGAAGGACAGCACCGCCCGCAGGTCCCCGTCCCCTTCCCCTTCCCCATCGCCGATGTCCCTGACGTCCCTGCACTCCAGCATCACGCAGCGGCCGTCGGCCTCGTCCCCGAGCCGGCCGAGCGCCATCGAGAAGCCTCGCTCGGTCGCCCCGTCCCGCCAGTCGTCGGCCTTGGTCAGCAGCTCGGCCATCTCGTCGGCGGGGATGTCCTCGTGCCGCCGGATGCGGACCTCGTACCCGGCCCGCTTGACCCGGTTGTACGCCTGCCGGACCGTCCGCATGGCCCGGCCGTCCAGGGTGAACTCCTTGGTCTCCACGATCGCCTCGTCGCCCAGCTCCAGGGCGTCCAGGCCGTGCCGGGCGTAGATCGTGCCGGCCTCCTCGCTCGCGCCCATCACGGCCGGGATCCAGCCGTGCTCGCGGGCCTCCGCCAGCCACGGCTCGATCGCGCCGGGCCAGGCCTCCGGGTCGCCGATCGGGTCGCCCGAGGCGAGCGAGACCCCGCCGACCACGCGATAGGCGACGGCGGCCTTCTCGCTCGGGGACCACACGACGCTCTTCTCGCGGCGCAGCGAGAAGTAGCCGAGCGAGTCCCGGTCGCCGTGCTTGTCGAGCAGCGCCCGCAGCTTGCGCTCGTCGTCCGCGGTCAGCGGGTCGACCGCGCGGCGGGAGCGGAACGCGGCGAACAGGACCGCGAACAGCAGCAGCGTGGACATCACGTTGATGGTGACGTCGACCCAGCCGGGGGTGGCGATGGCGGGAAATTGGGAGTCGTCGGCGGCCAGCGTCACCAGCCGCATCACGCCGTACCGCCAGCGCTCCAGGAAGGTGGAGGGGCCGGTGGCGGTGTTGGTGACGGTGACCAGGAAGGCGGCGAACAGCGAGGTGACGAGCAGGCCGCCGACCGCGACGAGCGCGGCGAGCAGCGGGTTGGAGCGGTCGCCCTTCGCGTAGAACTCCTTGCGGCCGAGCAGCAGGGAGACGACGAAGGCGGCGGTCAGGACCAGCGAGACCCAGTTCTGCGCGTGCTGCCGGATCTCCGGGAGGATCATGGCCAGCGCGAACAGCAGCAGGAACACGCCGCTGAGCACGATGTTCAGGATCCAGGCGGCGCGCTTGCGGCGGCGCATGGTGACGGCGAGGAGCAGCGTGAGGGCGCCGGAGGCGAAGCCCGCGGTGAGCAGGTACGGGGTGAAGTAGTCGTCCGTGTTGTGGCGGCGGAGGTCCTGGCCGAGAGAGACCCAGACCGCGCTCAGGAAGTTCACGAACGTGACGGCGCGGAGATACCAGACGGCGAACGCGGCGCTGCGGCGCGAGCGGGCAGTGCCGGGGGCGCGGGGCGCAAGCTCGGTGGACAAACGGACCTCTCCCATGAAACGCGATGATATGGGGCATCACGCGCCAAGATGGGCGAGGCCGCGGTCGCCCGGTTATGGGCGGCCGCGCCGTCGCGTCAGTCCGAATCGCTCTCCACCGGCTCTGTGCGCTCCGGCAGTTCGGCCGCGAGCGCGGCAGCCGCCTGCACGAGGGGGAGCGCGAGCAATGCCCCGGTTCCTTCTCCCACAGTGACGCCCTGATC
>NZ_DATCVQ010000521.1:0-6185 GCF_036566765.1 Streptomyces sp. | reverse complement strand
CCCCTTGGGATCGTCGTCGTACAGCACGCCCCGGCGGCGCTGGGTCTGCTGCCGCACGTAGAGCACGCGCTTGTCGAGGTCCACGTCCGCCCAGCGGAGGCCGACCAGCTCGCCGCGTCGGAGTCCCATGGCGATCGCGAGGACAAAGGCTGCGTGAACTCCCAGAGGGTTCTGGAGGGGCGTGCCGGTTCCGGCACGTACGTCGCCGAGCCTCGGCTGCGGGTGCGCGTGGTCCGCTCCTCGGCGCGTGAGCAGGGCGGCGGTTCTCCGTTCCACGCCGACATGAAGGCCGCGGGCAGGCAAGGGGATTGGGAGAGTCGGACCGAGGCCAAGGTTCCGGCGCCGGCGGAGATCGCAGCGCGGCTCGGTACTACAGCGACCAAGGTCGACCCGTGGAGACGGCGGACATCATCGTGCCCGCGGCGCTGTGCGAGGTCGTTTACGAGGTTCCCATCAGCCGGGTTGGATCAGCGGATCAAGGACTGCTTGCTCCCTGCCCTCCCCGGGTTGCTATGCCGTGATCCTCAAGTTCTCCTCAGAGTGATTCTTTCTGCCTGCGCGGTCGCGCTTCGTATCCCTAGGGTCACTGACGACCCGCCTCTCTCGACCAGGAGGCGCAAATGCAGGGGGAATTCATGCACGACAAGATGGGACGAAGGCTCATCCTCATACCCGCCATGGCCGTGGTCATGGCGACGGTCACGACGTCAGCAGTGGCGACCACCCCGGAACCCGACCAGGAGCCGGCAGCCGCAACGGCGGCGGGGCCCGGCGTCGAGTACGGTCCGAGCCAGACGTACGACCCGGTTGACGACACCATGGCCAAGCTGCCGGACGTCTCCGAGGGCGGGGAGCGGAGCGCGGGCGATCCTGCACCCATGGCCTGTGACAACCCGCGCAGGACGTGGTACGAGATCGCCTCGTCCCCCACGATTCACATGAAGTGGCCCGGAACCTCCTTCAAGGACGGACCGGGCGGCACGATGGTGGTCAAGGTCGAAACCGGAGGCAAGCTGAAGATCGAGGGCACGGCCGGCTTCGAGACCGAGGTCAGCGGTGTCGTTGCCGCAGCCAAGGCCAAGGTGGACGTCACCCTTGGGGTCGAAGCGAGCATCACCATCGGCCACGAGTATCGGCGCAACATCAGCAACAACAAGTACGGGCACACCACCTACGGTGCCTGGGGTCGCCGAGTGACCTGGCGGAAGTACACGACCAGCGCCGACAGGTGCGGCAAGACCCTCGTGCGCACCGCCACGTTCAACATTCCGGACAGGGACGAGCTTGGGTGGCGCTACTGGGAGACCAGCTCATGATCCGCCGTCCGCCGGCCATGCTCCTCACCGCCGTGCTTGCTGCCTTTGCCGTCGGCTGCACGACCGATCCGTCGGACCCGGTGGCCAGACCGTCCACCCCAGCGCCCTCGGCCA
This sequence comes from Streptomyces sp., assembly GCF_036566765.1. Classification (GTDB taxonomy): domain Bacteria; phylum Actinomycetota; class Actinomycetes; order Streptomycetales; family Streptomycetaceae; genus Streptomyces. The sequence continues at coordinate 4,755 of NZ_DATCVQ010000521.1, read as the reverse complement.
CGACAACCACACCGTCACCCGGCTCCGATCCCCTCGCCGAACGCGCGAAGAGTGCCGTGTCCGGTGTTTCGGTGGACGAGGAAGCCTTCGTCGAATCAGGCCTGACCACGGTGCAGGAAGGCGCCCGCAACCTCTCTCCCCTCACGAAGGGAAAGAGGTACGAGGCCGTCGTCGCATGCGCGGGCACAGGCACCGTCGACGTGACCATCGGCTCTGCGCCCTCCCAGGCTCAGGACTGCGACGGCAAACCCGTCACCTACCGGATCCCATCGGCGCCCGCGGAACTGCCACTCACCGTCAAGGCGAGGCCGGGAGCGTCCGGGGCCGTCGCCTGGCAGATCAATGCGGAGGAGCGCCACTGACGCGCTGCCGAGCCCTGGCGCGGCTGGTGACGGTCGTGCGGTACAGCAGCCCCGTACCGCAACCCCAGCTCCCACCCCCGTCCGGTGGCGTCCCTCCGGGGCCTAATAGCGGCCGGAATGGCCATGTCTGACCGATCCCGCTAGAGCTATGGATCAGAAGGTTGTTGAGAGGGGGGTGGGGTTGAAGCTGCACGAGGTCGCGGATTGGCTGTCGGCGTCCTCTTCTGAGCCACCCCCCTTGGCCGCGTCGCCCGCAGGTGCGGTGTCTGGCCGGCCCAACGTGTCGCACGCTAGTCGCTGGGACTGACAACCGGCTCCGGCCGTGCCAGACGCGTGCCAGATGGAGCGGGGAACGGCGGTCGACGGCGGGTGTCATGGGGAGCTCCGCAAGCGTCACTGACGCCCGTTCTCCCTGTTCAGAGCGCCACCGTTTAGCCTCAAAGATCGGTGATTCCCAAGCTCAGGCGCCGGGGCAGATGGGCGTTCGCCTCGCGTTGCTGTTCCGGTAGTGGCGGCGCAGTCTGAAGGGAAGAAGCCTCATGGTGTGAGGTGACGCCCGTGAGCCGCCCCGTTCATGTGGGAGTCGTGCCGCTGTTGGCAGCCGCAGTGATAGGCGCGAGCCGCGGGTGCCGCACCCATCTATCTAGGCCAGCCTGGCTACGGGCCACACCTGGACCGAGATGGCGACGGATGGGCCTGCGAACCGTATCCACCGTGAGCCGCAGGATTTCGCCGCAAGGACCCTCCGTGGACACCACGGAGGGTCCTTTGCGTGCCCGACGGGAACATCCTGGGAACGGAATGACGGGGGTTCTAGGGCGTGTTGCGAAAGTGGATCAAGGTCGTGGATGATCGGTAGCCGTGGGACGTGGTGATCTGACAGACGGCCAGTGGCAGCGTCTGGAGCCGCTGCTGCCGGTGGGAAAGAAGCCTGGCCGCCCTCGGACTTGGACACATCGGAAGCTGATCGACGGCATCCGGTGGCGGACCAGGACCGGTGCGCCGTGGCGCGATCTCCCGGAGCGCTACGGGCCGTGGGACCGGGCCTACGACCTGTTCCGGCGATGGCAGCGCAGCGGCACCTGGAGCCGGATCCTCGAGCAGCTGCAGGCCGAAGTTGACGCGAAAGGTCTGATCACGTGGGAGGTCAGCGTGGACTCCACAATCGCCCGGGCCCACCAGCATGCTGCCGGGGCGCGTAAAAGGGGGACCTGCAGAAGGAGCCTCCTGGGGGCATCGACACCGAGCCCGATGACCACGGCCTCGGGCGCTCGCGCGGCGGCTTGACCACCAAGCTGCATCTGGCGGTCGAGCAGGGGCAGAAGCCGCTGTCCCTGCTCGTCACCGCCGCCCAGCGACATGACAGTCCCCAGTTCCAGCTGGTCCTGGACGGTATCCGGGTGCCCCGGACCGGACCGGGCCGACCGCGTACGAAACCGGACAAGGTCCGCGCGGACAGGGCGTACGGCTCCCGCGAACCGCGCCTACCTGCGCAGACGAGGCGTGCGGTGCACCATCCCGGAGAAGGCCGACCAGGTTCGCAACCGCAAGAAGCTCGGTTCCCGGGGCGGCCGCCCGCCGAAGTTCGACAAGGACGACTACAAGGAGCGCCACGCCGTCGAGTGCGGGATCAACCGCCTGAAGCGCCACCGTGCGGTCGCCACGAGGTACGACAAGCTCGCAGTCCGATATCACGCGACCTTGCTGGTCGCAGCAATCAACGAGTGGCTGTGACCAGCAGGGCCGCAACAACTCCTACCGGTTGGCAGACCGTGGCTCACCGGAGTACCGGTCCAGGCCGGCCTTCCAACGACGTTGCTGCTCGAGCCAGTGCACGTAGCGGGGTGATGCGCCGCGGATATCGATGCTGATCGGATAAGGATCGAACTCGTCCAGGAGCAGCTTGCGGAGGAATTCGACCATGCCGCAGGAAAACAGGGTGAAGTCGTCATGAGTGTGGCGGCCGCAGACCAGGACCGGCCACTGGTCAGGGTCGGGGTCGGTGGTCAGCCAGCAGAGGATGTCTGCGCCGGAGGTGACACCCCAGGCGAGGATGTGGTCCGGGTTGATGTCGAGGCCCTCCTGGCCGTCCAGCATCTCCCAGGTGTAGCGGGCGTTCTCCGTCTCCTCCTCGAAGGTCCCTGGATCCCACTGGACGTACTCCTTCGGCAGGGGCATGAGAATGCAGACCTCCTCGAACGAGCCAGCACCCCACACGGACATGAATGCCATGTAGTCCCGCGGGAGCCGTGTGCCCCACCGCGCTTCCGCGGCCACCCAGTCGATCTCCTCGTCAGCGCCAAGATCTGGAGGAAGGATCTTAGCCAGCTCTGCGATGCCCGTCGGGTCTTCCATGGCAATCCCTTCGATCAGGTCGCCGCGAGCTTACGAGAATGCACTGACAACCAGCATGGCGGAGCCAGACGTCGTCGGCTGTGACCAGCACTTTCCCAACAGGCCCTAGGCGGCTTCAGACAGGCTTGCGCTCGTTGCATGGATTCAAACTGCGCCGTCGTCGCCGAAGTCGGGGATGTCGGGGGACAGCAGGTGCTCGGCGCCGCCTTCGAGGATCTTGGCCGTCTCGGTGGAGCGGGGGAGCATGGTCTCCTCGTAGGCGCGGATGGCGTCGTCGACGGTGGCGGAGTCGGCGAGGGCGAGGGCGAGTTCGCCGGCGTCGAGCATGGCGAGGTTGACGCCGACGCCGAGCGGGGGCATGAGGTGGGCGGCGTCGCCGAGCAGGGTCACGGTCGGGTTGTGCTCCCAGGTGTGCGGGACGGGGAGGGCGAAGATCGGGCGGTCGACGTAGGGGCCGTCGTTGTCGGTGATCATCTGGCGCATGCGGGGCGACCAGTGGGCGTACCTGTCGAGGAGCAGGGCGCGGATGGCGTCGGTGTCGTCGATGGTCAGGCCGCTCGCGCTGATCCAGTCGACCGGGACTCGCTGGATGATGTAGACGCGGATGTGGTTTCCGCTGTTGCGCTGGGCGAACAGGCCGCGGTCGCCGTCGGCTGCGGCGGCGCCGCCCAGGCCGACCAGTTCGGCAATGTCGGGGTGGCGGTTCTCGACGTCGGAGAACCGCGCCTCCAGAAAGCTCACCCCGGTGTACTCGGGGCTGGCGGGAGAAACGGCCGGGCGTACCCGGGAGAAGGCGCCGTCGGCGCCGATGACCAGATCGGTCTCGATGGTCGTGCCGTCGGTGAAGTGCAGCTGCCGCGGCCCGTCGGCGGGCCCGGTGATCCTGCCGAGGGCTTGTCCCCAGTGCACGGTTCCCGGTTGCAGGGAGTCCAGCAGCAGGTCGCGCAGCTGGCCGCGGTCGATTTCCGGCTTGAAGAGCTCGTCAGCCTCCGGGACCTTATGGAACGTGATCGTGCCGGTCGGGTCCATCTGGCGCATCTCCTGCCCTTCTGGGCGGGCCAGTTCGAAGAACTCGTCGAGCAGGCCGGCTTCGCGCAGGGCGATCTGGCCGTTGTCGGCATGCAGGTCGAGGGTTCCGCCCTGGTTGCGGGCCTCGGGGCCCGGGTCGCGGTCGTAGACGGTGACCGCGACGCCGCGCCGCTGGAGGATGCGCGCGCAGGTCAGCCCGCCGGGTCCGGCGCCGATGATGCTGATCCTGGCCTGGGCGGGTGCTACGGAGTTCATGGTGTCCCCTTCGCCGGCGCCGGATCACGGCCGCGACCCTGCGCCGCGGACTCATGGGGCACCGCCTACATTGTTCTGCAACAGCTCCAAACATGCAACCGTTCCAAGTTTGCCTTATGCCGGGTAGGGTTGAAGACATGGCAGAGACGATCGACCGCGCGGGAACGGGTGGGCGGCGCGAACGCAAGAAGGCCGCCACCCGCCAGGCGATCGCCGACACCGCGCTGCGGCTGTTCCTGGAGCGCGGCTACGAGCAGGTGGGCGTCCGCGAGATCGCCGAGGGCGCCGACGTGTCGGTGTCGACCCTGTTCAACCACTTCCCCCAAGGCAAAGAGGCCCTGGTCTTCGACGAGGACGCCCGCAACGAGGCCGCCCTCGTCCGCGCGGTCACCGACCGGCCGCGAGGCCAGACCGTCCCCCACGCCCTGCGCGCCTACCTCACCGGCTTCGCCGACTCGGCCCACACCCGAGACCCCCGATTCGCCGGCTTCCAGCGGCTCATCCAGGAAACCCCGGCCCTGCGCGAGTACTCCCGCACGATGTGGCTGCGCCACGAACACGCCCTGGCCCGTGCTCTCGCCGACCAGACCGGCCGACCGCCCGGCGACCTCATCTGCGCCGCCTACGCCCGCTTCACCCTCGAAACCCTCGCGTTCGCCGACTCCTGCCCCGATCCCGCCGCCGCCATCGACCAGGCCTGTCTCCTGCTCGACCAGGGTTGGACGACCACGGTCGCCCAACATGACCCCGAACC
>NZ_DATCVQ010000520.1:0-3625 GCF_036566765.1 Streptomyces sp. | reverse complement strand
GCGGTACTTGTCGTGGTCGTAGCCGCGGTCCGCGAAGAGCATGCCGGGCCGACGGCTCCCGCCACTGCCGGATCTCGAGAAGGTCGGGCTCGTCGTTGGCGACGCGCCGAGACAGCCGCCGGCGGCCGCTCTCGTCGATTGCGACGCAGTGGTGGTGGGTCTTTCCTGCGTCGATGCCGGCCCAGATCGCGGCCATGCGGTGCCTCCGTACAGCGCTGCGGGTGCCTGCCACGGACGACCTTGCTGTCAGATCCCTACTCAGCGATCATTCGCAATGATCTACGTCGAAGGAGACAGTGCACGCTTCCGCCCCTAGGACGCTTCTTCCGGATCTTGGTTCGGATGGACTTCGGGCGCTGCTGTCGCACATATATTGGCGAGATGGAGGAAGCCGAGGCGAGCGGTCAGGTGTGGAGGGACGAGGTCCGAGCACGTCCGACAGCTGAGCAGGATCGGGATGCCTTGGCCCGGCTTGTCGACGTGGACGCGGACTCCTTCGAGGTGGAGCTGTATGAGCGCGCGGCAGATCCCCAGGTGCTTTCAATCGATCGCGCCCAGAGGTCGCGGGCTGGGCAGTACGCCAGGCATGTGCGGCGACTTCGAGAGCGCCAGCAGCACGAGGGAAGTTGAGCAGTGGCTTTCAGATCATCTGATCGTTGATCGGGTGTGTCGTTGACTGACGCCCAGTGGGCGAGGATCGAGCCGTTGCTGCCGGATCGGACGCCGAAGCGGGGTGGACGGTGGCGTGATCACCGGCAGGTACTCGACGCGATCGCGTTCAAGTACCGCACCGGCACGCCGTGGATGGACCTTCCCGAGCGCTTCGGTTCTTGGAAGGGCGCTCACAATCGGCTGCGGAAGTGGGCCGCCGACGGCACCTGGGAGAAGGTCTTCACCGCCCTGCTCGCCCAGGCCGACGCCGAGGGCGACCTCGACTCGGACAGCCGCTGCCGCCCACTCGCCTTCGTCCTCACACCCGGCCAGGCCGGTGACGCGCCCGTATTCCCCCAGGTCATGGCCCGCCTACGGGTGCCCCGGCCGGTCGGCCGTCGCAGAACCACACCGGACATGGTCCTGGCGGACAAGGCGTATTCATCTCGCGCGATCCGCACCCATCTCGGTCGGCGCGGGATTCGGGCGGTGATCTCGCAGCCTGCCGACCAGGCCGCCAACCGCAAACGGCTCGGCAGGCTGGGAGGCCGTCCGCCAGCCTTCGACCGCGAGGCCTACAAGCAACGCAACACCGTCGAGCGCTGCATCAACAAACTCAAGCAATGGCGCGGCTTGGCCACTCGCTACGACAAGACCGCCACCATCTACCTCGCCGGACTCCACCTCGCAGCCATCTTCATCTGGTCTGCAAGGTGATCCGAAGGAAACGGCCTAACCGCACCGGCGGCAGGCCTGGCTCTCCCCTCGTTCCTCACGTCGACCTCTCGGGAGACACGCGCGGGGGCTGACGCCATACTCACCAAACAGAAGCGTCTTTCAACCAGGTGATGAGGGGCGGTTCCGCAGCTTCGCGATACCGCCCTCCCCTCGCCCCATGGGGCCTGGCCGACAGAGGGTGTGGTGCACCCCCTCCGCACCAACAATGGCGTCCAGCTGCGGCTGGGCGCTTTTGGTGTCTCTCGCTTCGAACGGGCTTTCACCCTGCCCTGGGTCCCGCTTTCGGCGGGGTGACGTCTTTTACACGCTCAGATCGCCGTACAGCACCGCGACTTGCCGCGCCCCGACAGCGCGCCCCTGACCAAGGCCTACGATCACCTGCCGTGACACACGATCGCCGCGCACTGGGCCCCGGATGCTCCGACACCACCGCCTCGAGCACCGAGGACCCCCGCCGCAGCCGCGCCTCTGAGGCCGACCTCGACACCGCGCTGCCCTCCGTACGACTTCCTGACCTGCGTGAACTGCGCGAGCGCGGCGTCCTCGACGGCACCCGCGCCGCACACAACACCCCGCGGCCGGCCGACCGCCGCCACCTGCGGCCCGCGGCGGAGTCACCGGGGGAGAGCTAGCTCCTGGCTGGCAATCGCGCGAACCGCGTGCGTGACAGCTCGCGGCATGGATCCCGCCGTATCCGCGTCCGTGTCACGACCGGGCGCGTTTGCGTTCCCGCAGGGTTCCCACGCTCCTGAGGCTCCGCGCTATGGCGTGTTGACCAGCCATGGCAAGCAAGCCGGACGCTGGACTTACCACGGTCCGCGCTGCAGGCCACCGCGCTTACCACGGCAGCCTGCCGGCTGACGGTTCTGCTTCTGTGCGCCCTGGTCCGGTCCGTCGGCGCGGAGCACGATGGAGGTACGGGCAAGCACGACGAGGACCAGGGCGACGTCGTCGGACCTGCGCGGCTGCTGTTGGACGCCGCGCAGGCCCGTGCGATCACGGACGGGCTGCGGGAGGCGATGGACGACGTCCGCCGCTCGGTCGCAGTCCTTGCCGCCTGTGTCCGCGTCGCGCACGCCGCCCGTGTCTGGATCCCCCCTGGGCATGAGCTCCTGGGAGCCGCACTCGCTCAGACCGGTCTGAAGACCTTCGACGAGCCCGCGGTGCGCGCGATGGTCCGCCGGGCCGTCCGCGACGTTCGCCCCGCCCCGCCCCCCACCGGCCACCGATCCGCCGGTGGATCCCGGGCACGCCGCGCTGCGACGGACCGCCGACGACCTCGCCGCCGCCCACGCGGTCGGTGAGCTGATACTGGAAGTCGCCCCCGCGCACCTGTCCGACACCCAGGCCGCCGACATCCTGGCGCCGCTGTGCGACGAGAACGGCGAACTGCTGGACCACGGCCTTGCAGCCCGCCGGTACGCCCTCACCGCGACCGGCGCGCCCTGCACGGCACCGTCCTGTGACAGCCCAGCCCGGGCCGTCACCGATTATGCGGTCCGTAGTCAGTTCGCCCGTGGCAAGCACAGAGAATCTGTGAGCCTGTGTGGCTCACAGGCCGTTTTGCCTGGTGGACGGGCCTGCTGTGAGCTGTGAGGGACTTTCCACGTCCGGGCTTCCTCGGGCTGTTCTGCGTTGGAACCCCGCGAGGTTCTCGCGGTTTCGCTTCGGGCTCCATCGCTTCCTGGACGCGCACGGCCGACCGATCGGCTCGTCGCCGCCCGAGCGGGCGGTGCCGCGTGTGTGGAAGGACGTCGTCGTGGTCATGGATCCGCCCGCCCCGGACGCAGGGAACGTCGCCGACGCCCCGGGCTGCGTGTGCTGCTGCTGGTCGCGGTCGTGGGGATCGCGGCCGCGTGCAGCGACAGCTGCCCGATGGAGGCGGCGCGCACGTCTTCGCCCTTGCGGATCCGGAGGTACGGGAGCTGCCCGCCCCGGGCCGATGGTCGGTCGGCGGCCCGGGGCTCGGCGCCGGGGGGTTTCTGCCTCCTACGTGTCCAACGCCAGGTGGACGAAGCGGGATTTGGACGGGATGCCGCTGCTGTCGACCACGACGAGCATGTAGTTGCCGGGTGGTGCCACCGCCGGCGTTTCTGGGGTGCGGAAGTGGATGGTCCACTGCTCGTACCCGTCGGGATCCTGCGTTCCGGTGCGCAGCCATACGTAGCGCTGGTCCATGTTGTTGCCGTGAGTGGTCGAACCGAACCGGATGAGCGCCACCCTGGACCGGGCGTCG
>NZ_DATCVQ010000519.1:0-3123 GCF_036566765.1 Streptomyces sp. | reverse complement strand
CTACGACATGCCGATTGACCAGCGACGCTGTGCCTCATCCGGCGTGGGTGAGGCTGTGTAGGCGGGCGATGCCGAGCACGGCATGGTGAACGCCTTTGCCTTTGAGGCGGCAGTCGCGGAGGATCTTGCAGAGAGCGGAGGGGTGCCGTCGGGACTGAGTGTCAGCGGGGGATGCTCTGTCCCGCTTCGGTGAGGGTCAGTGTGAGGCACCCCAGCCACGTGCCGGATTGCGGGTACTCCCAGTTCTCGGCGTTCGCCAGGACTGCGGGAAGGTCCTGCTTCGGGATGGGGGGACCGGGCTGCTGACCGAGAGAGCCATCCGGCGCTGTCCAGGGCACGAGCCGGCACACTTCGATCCATCCTCTGTCGGCGAGGGGAAGGAGGATCGGGACGAGAGCCGAGGCGGGCCGTGAGACCAGCGGCTCGTCGAGGTCGCCCCAGACGCCGGGGAGGATGTCGATCTCGGTGGCGTTGATCATGAAGGCGCGTTCGGCGGAGGACAGCTGGTCTGTCGCGGGATAGCTCACGCGCAGAGTGTCGCAGCTCAGGGAAACGGCCGGCGAGAGCCCCCGGGTGGCTCTCTGAAGAAGTGGTCACATGGACGAGATGATCTCGATGTGACTGGTGTGATCACAGTGTCGGAGCCGTCCTGGATAGCCCCGTTCTCCGGGCTGAGCCCGCGAGCCTTCGGGAAGCTGGTGACGGTACTGCGTCGCGCAGGTGCGGACTCGGTTCGCAAGGGCCGACCGTGGGGCCTCTCATTGGAAGACCGGACCTTGCTGGTCACCGCGTACTGGCGAACGAACCTGACCATGCGACAACTGGCCCCACCGTTCGGGATCTCGAAGTCGGCAGCGGACCGCATCATCGACCACCAGGGGCCGATGTTCGCGCTCCAGTCGCGCAAGCGGTTCGCCAAGGATGCCGTGCTCATCGTGGACGGCACTCTGGTTCCCACGCGGGACCACACCATCGCCGTGCGGTCGAAGACATCTCATGTCGCTGGAGGTCAACTCAATGTGTGGCAGCGTCACGTCCAGCCCCAGTGGTCGGAGGTGATGTGCCTCGCCTGTCGGAGCCACCCGATAACATCGCGGCGCGTCATAAGGCGGATACCAGAGGGGGTTGAACGTGCAGGCCGCTGGCGTTGAGTTTCGGGTGAACCATCCGGTTCTGGCGCTGGGTTCGACCGACTGGCTGCCGGTGTTGGAGTTGGGAGGCGAGGCCGCGGTCGGGTGCGACACCCATGTGGCAATCCGGGTTCAGGCCCAGGTTCAATTCATTAAGGCCCGGCTCTTCACCGAGCCGCTCGACGAGGAGCCAGGGCCGGATCCTTCCTTCACGACCGTCTTCGAGGGGCCGATCTCGTTGGCGGATGGGCGGTTGGTCATCGGTGATGTCATGGGCGTGACGCGCTTCGTGAGTCTCATCGGTGAAGCGGGCAGGCGGCAAATCCGTGTCGCCGTTGACGAGCCCGGCTGGAACGCGGCCGCCGTCGACATCTCCGTGGGCCCGCGGCTTTAGGTAGCGAGCGCAACGGGTGCATTGAAGGCCCGTTCGGGGTCGTAGGGCATGCGGTTCTGCAGGCAGTGGTAGAGGCAGCCGAGCAGGTTGTTGAACAAGTCTCTGAGAGCTGCGGTATGGCGTTCTCCACCAGCTCTCCGTCGGTCGTAGTGGGCTCGTGGAGCCTGCGCTCGGAGGGCTGCAAAGGCCCATATGTGCCCGGTTGAGCCCAGTCGCTGGTTCTTGACGGTCCGGGCCACGACCACGTGGCTTCGACCGGAGGCTCGCGTCACAGGTGCCGCTCCGGCGTATGCCTTCATGGCTCAGGCGTCTGCGAAGCGTTCGCGGTCGTCCCCGATCTCGGCGAGGACGCGTGCCCCGGACAATACAGACAGCCCCGGGAAGCTTGTGATGATGCCTGCATCAGGGTGTGCGAGGAACGTCTCTTCCGTCGCCGCCGCGAGCTGAGTGACGCTGAGGCAGGCGGCGTCGACCTGTCGGATGAGCGCCACTGTCTGGTGTCCCAGAGCCTGTTCGACCTGCGGCAGTTGCCGCAAGTAGTCGGCGCGGAAGACTGAGCTCTTTCAGAGTGGCCACTGATCGGGTGACGGGCTGGCGTTCCGCAACGCATGAGGCTCCCGCGCCGTTGAGAGAGGTGTTCGACGTCTCAACTCATCAGCGCAGGAACCTCGTTGGTTCCCAATCCTGCCGCACTCGACCTGCCTCACGCCCTGGTCGAGTGGGTATCCATGCTCATCGTCACCCGTGAGGGTGACCGCCACCGCAAGCTCCCGCCTCACCAGCGCGCTCTCGTGGGCCTTGTCTACCTCCGCCGGCACGACACGCTCACGCAGATCGCCGCCGGCTTCGGCATATCCGTCGGCACCGCCCACGCCTACGTCACGGCCGTCATCGAGCACTTGTCCCGCCGGGCACCCGGACTGCTGCGGGTCCTGCGGGAAGCCGACCCTGAACACGTTCTGCTCGACGGGACACTCGCCGAGTGCGACCGTGTCGGTGACAGCCGGGCCGACTTCTCCCAGAAGCACCGCCGTCACGGCGTGAACGTGCAGGTCGTGGCCGATCCCGCGGGCAAGCTGCTGTGGATCTCGCCCGCACTTCCCGGCCGCACTCACGACCTGACCGCGGCCCGCACCCACCGCATCATCCGGATCTGCGAACGCCAGGGCGTCCCGATCCTCGCTGACCGCGCCTACATCGGTGCCGGCCCCTGGGTGACCACACCGATCAGACGCCTCCCGAACCGGGACCTCACCACGACCCAGCAGACGATCAACCGTGCCCTGTCAGCGGCACGAGCACCGGTCGAACGAAGCATCGCGCGACTCAAGTCCTGGCGAATCCTCCGCAGAGCTCTCCACCCACAACGGCTCAGCCCTCAGCACCCCACGCATACAGGAGAAATGCCCGCGCTGCAGTCTTGTGCAACACGCTTTAGTTGGGTCCGTGACGATCTCGTGCCCACTGCAGCCGAGGACGTTCGCACCTGTATCCCGGCAGACGTCGCCCGCCACAGCTGAGGAGCCGGGGCTCGTTCTTCACGGCCGGTCTCGCGCACGTGCGATGGGACGCGAGACCGGCCCACGAGGCGCACCCAAT
>NZ_DATCVQ010000518.1:0-7833 GCF_036566765.1 Streptomyces sp. | reverse complement strand
CCGCTGGACATCGCGGTCCAACTGGACGGGTTGTTGGACACGGGCGGCTTCTTCGAACGGAACTGCCGGGCGGCGAACAAGTCGAGGTACCCGGACCACTTCGCGAAGGCAGCGGAGGCGGAAGCAGAAGCGACGACGATCAAGCAGTTCGAGCCGCTCCTGATTCCGGGCCTCGTCCAGACGCCGGCGTATGCGACGGAACTGTTCCGGGCGTATCAACCGACGGCGTCGGACGAAATGATCGATGAACTGGTCGAAGCGCGCATCGCTCGTTGCCGTTTACTGGACGACCCAACAAAGCCCATGTTGTGGCTGGTGCTCGGAGAGGCGGTACTACGCCAGGAGGTAGGCGGACCGGCGGTAATGGCGGAAGCGCTCCGGCAAGTGGTAGCGCTGGTGCGAAGGCGCAGGGTGATCGTGCAGGTGGTCCCATTCACGGCGGGATCGCACGCGTCGATGGGCGGCCCGCTCAAGCTGATGACCTTCGAGGACGCGCCTCCCCTGGCGTACCTGCAGGGCCACGGGTCGGGCCGCCTGGAGGACGATCCGGCCACCGTCGCGCGCCACGGCCTCACCTACGATCTCGTCGCAGCCGCCGCGTTGGCACCGCGGGAGTCCCTGGCTCTGATCGAGTCCGCCATAGAGGATTACACCCATGAAGATCAACGCTCCTGAGTGCGACCTGAGCACGGCCACCTGGTTCAAGTCGAGCTACAGCGCGGGTGACGGCAGCGACTGCGTCGAGGTCGCGACCTGGCGCAAGTCCTCGTACAGCGGCGGCAGCGGCGGCGACTGCCTCGAAGTCTCCGACGAGCACCCCGGCGTCGTCCCCGTTCGGGACTCCAAGAACCCCGACGGCCCGAAGCTCGTGTTCCGGGCGGAGGCCTGGGCGGCGTTCATCGGCGGCGTACAGGCGGCGTGACGCCGCGCCCGTGGGGCTACCGCCGATGCTGCTCGATCGCATCGGCGGCGGCCCGCGCGAAGCCCGCCACGTTGTGCGGGCAGTGCCAGGCGGTGCCCCCGTCGAGGTCCCCCCACGTGTAGCCGACGTCGTCGCCGCCGCCGGCCAGCAGCGACAGCGCGATTTCGAAGGACTCCAGGTGCGTGTCCAGGTCGTCGTCGCACGGATGGCCCGCGTGCGAGCACGCGGCCTCCACGACGGCGGGGTCCAACGCCCCGGCCGACAGCACTGTCACGATCCGCTGTGCCGTCCCGGGTTCCGCGTCCTGCGCCGCATGGCAATACGTCCACACCAGGCCCAGCGTGTAGAACGCCGTCACGTCCGGATCGCGCGGGCGGGCGGCCCGCGCCGCGTCGAGCCGTTCCGCGCACTCCAGCAGGGTCTCGTCGTGCTCCCCGAGGAAGTACCCCTGGTAGATCGACTCCCAGTCGTCGATCAGGTCGTCCGCGTCAGCAATCACGAGCATCTTTCCTTGAGTTCGTCGGCCCGAAGCTCAAGTCCTCAGCCTCGGGCGCTGTTTCTGAGGAAGGGGTACGGACCTGGGCTTAACCCGCCTGCCCACCCTAGGAGTTGACGCTGCGCGAGCGACTTGCCACGGAGCGTCATATGCGTTTACGGTGAGCGAAACCAGACATAGAGCGGCCCCCGCCGGTGCGCCAACACCGGACGAGGGCCTCACCAACCAGATCGAAGGAAACGTTCGATCCATGGCTAACGCCGACTCTAATAGCGCTGCGCACCCTCTCGCCAACCCCGGCTACGGAAAACGCGCCACTCCGTACGAACGTCCAGCAGGGCCGGACGACTGGCGGCACCTGCAACCCCGCGAAGCGGCGATCGCCGCGTACATCGACAGACTCCCCGACGGCAGCGACATCTCCGTGAAGACGCTGGCCAAGCAGCTGCCGTACGGGCAGTGTGCGCTCCGGACCGCCCTCAACCGCATTCAACGGGTTGGTCACTTGAGGCGTGGGCGGGAGTGTCTGGCCGGTCGCTGGATCACCCGAACGTGGTGGTCCCGTACGGCGCGCGACGACGCGTGGTGGGCGGCCTTCGAGCGCGGGGACGTACCCAGGGAGAAGCCCCCGCCGACCCGCTCGCGCGCGTACATCCTGCTCGCCGCGCTGGGCCGGGAGAACTCCGCTCTGTCGCTGTCGCACGCGGACTGCCGCGCGCTCGCGCCGCTCCTTGAGGAGTGGTTCGCTCGGGAGGCCACCGACGGCGACGTGCTGCGGGCGCTCACGGACGGGCTGCCGTCGCCCGTCCACCACCCCGCCGGGCTGGTCCGCAACCGCCTGACGACGAAGATCCCGCCCGAACCTCTCCGTCGCGAGCCCCCGCCCCTCCGCCTCCTGGAATGCGCCAAGTGCGGCGCCCCCAGCTACGCCGAGACCCTGACAGGCGGCGAATGCGGCACCTGCCGGGGCGCGCCGGCTTCCCCACCGCGCCCCGCCCCCGCCGTCTCCGCCGCCCGAGTCCGCGCCTACGCGGAAGCGATCCGCGCCCACGCAAGGAATCGCCCATGACGGTTCGGCGGGGCCGGAAGCCCGTACCGCCTAGACGGCCGTCGAAGCGCTGGTGATGTGGCAGTTGTACGCGTCGCCGTCCACCAGGGAGCCCTTGGGGCTGCTCTGACCGGACGAACGGGACACCCAGGGGCCGTAGATGGTGATCGAGTAGGGGTAGGTCGGCGAGGCGCACGCCGCCTTCACCCGGTACTGCCCGAATCCCCCGTAGCAGTGGGCGATTGCCAGGTTGTCCTCGTTGTTGAACGAAGCCCGGCAGTCATAGACGGCCGCCTGGGCCGGGCTTGCGCCGACTACCAGACACGTGGTCAGCCCCAGAGAGGCCACCACTCCTTGCACGGTCATCTTGGCTATACGTCGCATGTCGAAATCCTTTGAACGTGGTCAGCGTCGCGCGACACGCTAAGAGGTGATCGTTAAGGTCGTCAACGGACTGGGGTATGCCCGCTGAGAGCCGCGACGACGGCCCGTGCCCGGCGTTCGCCTGACGCTTCGTCCGGCATGTGGCGGATGGACGGCGTGTCCGTCGGGCCGGTGGTCGCAAGGGGCCGCACCCTCGCCTTCGACCCCCAGCCGAAAGGTGATCACCCGTGCGACCCCTCTGGAAGAGATCCGCCTGGACCACGCGGATCCGCGCCACCGCCACGGCGGCGCTGCTCGCCGCCGTTGCTGCCGTACCCGCCCAGGCCGCCGCCGCGCAGACGGCCGTACCGCCCCAGGAGCACATCTGCTTCAGCCCCGACGGAACCGAGCTCAACAGCTTTCTCGGCATCGCCGACCGGATCATCGGCCCGCCCACCTGCCGCGAGGCGTTCGCGGGCGAGCGGCTGTACCGCAGCTTCTTCAGCTGGGGCACCGCACAGCCCCGCGAGGCCGGTGACCCGCCGCTGCTCTACCCGCCGGACTACGTGACCTCGCTGCCGGACGACCCGATGCGCGACTTCCGCTCCAAGCTGGTCGGAGTCCGCGTCGTCCATGACATCAACACCGTCCGGGAGCGGAGCTACAGCTTCGGCCAGGAGATCGTGCGCCGCACCGAGACCTTCGAAGGGGACGGCAACCTCTACGCCTGGTTCGCCGCGGGTCCGCTGCACCCGCTGAGCGTCGGCACGCACACGTCCACGGTCTTCATGCGGCTGACCGCCGAGCACTGCGACGGCATCACCACCGACCGGGAAAGCTCGTGCCTGCCCGCCGGGGAGTTCCTCTGGTCCCACATTCCCGTGCTGCGCATCTTCCCGCGGAACCCCTGACCCGCGCTCGCCGCGCTGACCGCCCCGCCCCGTCAGGCGTCCTGGAGCAGAATCCCCGCCAGTTCCCTCGGCCGGGAGAACATCGGCCAGTGGCCGGTGTTCATCTCGATCAGGCGCCAGCGGTCGCTCTTGAGCAGCTCCGCCACGTCCGGGTTCGGCTCGTCGCCGTCGAGCAGGCATTTGATGTACGTGGCCGGCAGGTCGGCCAACTCGGCTTCCAGGACGGCCGGTTCGGTGAGCGTCGCGCCCGGGTGCGGGGTGGCGCCGCCGAGGAAATGGGCGATCTGGGCGTCGGTGAGGTCCTGGCCCGCGAATTCGGGGGCGGTCGGCGGGGCCCAGTCGCCGCCGTTCGCGGCGAGTTCCGCGTCGAAGGCGGCCTGGCCCTGCCACCAGGACGACGCGAACGACTGCCCGTGCGCGGGCGCGTTGGAGTCGACGAAGACCACGCGCTTCAGCCGGTCGCCGATCCGCTCGGCGGCCTGGCCGACCGGGATGCCGGAGTAGCTGTGGCCGACGAGGACGACGTCACGCGAACCGATCCGGTCGACCTCCGCCACGATGTCGTCCACGTGCGTCCGCTGCCCGGCGGCCACGTCCCGCTTCTCCGCGAGCCCGGACAGCGTCAGCGCGTGCGCCCCGTGTCCCGCCGCCCGCAGTTCCGGGACGACGTCGTCCCACGCCCACGCTCCGAGCCAGGCCCCTGCGACAAGTACGAAATCAGTCATGGCGGCACCGTACGGGGGGCCGCTGACATCGCCGGGCCGAGAATTCTTTTCCCTGGAGGCCGATGAGTTTCTGCACGGCCAGCTGTCATACCTGGTGTTCGATCGGAGCACGCAGCGGCCGGACATCCGGGAAACCCACACGAGTCACCGAGGACATCACATGCGCACCCTGATCAGCTCCGCCTTCATCTCCCTCGACGGCGTCGTTGAGGCCCCGGGCGGCGAGCCCGGCTACCGGAACTCCGGCTGGACCTTCAAGGACGTGGAGTTCCTTCCCGAGGCGTTCGAGATCAAGGACCGGGAGCAGAAGGAAGCGACCGCGATCCTGCTGGGCCGGACCAGCTACGAGGCGTTCAGCCCGGTGTGGCCGGACATGGAGGACTTCGCCGGCTACAAGGTCATGCCGAAGTACGTCGTCTCCACCACCCTCACCGAGGGCGACCTCGTCACGAACTGGGGCGAGACCACGATCCTCCGCTCGCTCGACGAGGTCGCCGCGCTGAAGGAGACCGAGGGCGGCCCGATCATCATGCACGGCAGCGCCACCCTCAACCGGGCCCTCTCGGACGCCGGCCTCATCGACCGCTACCACCTGCTCGTCTTCCCGCTCCTGCTCGGCGCGGGCAAGCGACTGTTCAGCACCACGGACAAGGACACCCAGAAGCTGAAGCTGGTCGAGCAGGAGGCGTACGCCAACGGCCTGCAGAAGCAGGTCTTCGACGTCGTCCGCTGACGCGGCCGTCAGTTCGCGCAGTACGCGTCCTTCTCCGGGCGCTCGCCGGTGAGCAGGTAGCGGGTCACGGTCGCGTCGCCGCAGGCGTTGCCGTTGCCGAGGTAGAGGCCGTGACCGCCCTGCTCGACCGTGACGAGGCGGGCGCGGGCGCCGAGGGCCTCACGCATCTTGAGACCGCTGGTGTAGGGGGTGGCGGGGTCCTTCAGGCTCTGGATCATGAGGATGTTGGAGGGTCCGTCGGCAGTGAGGCGGACGGGCTTCTCCGTCGGGGCCTTCCAGAAGGAGCAGGGCGTGATGTTGGCCGGCATGCCGCCGGTGAGCGGGTGGGTGTCGCGGGCGGCGGCGACGGCGCGGCGGTAGGACGGGACGGAGCCGGTCCACCGGACGTCGTTGCAGATGACGCCGACGGTGATCGCCGCGTCCTCGTCGCTCATCGCCTGCGTCAGCGCGGGCGGCAGGACGGGCCGGCGCTCGGGGTCCTGGACGGCGGCCGGGTCCTGGGCGGCCTTGACGAGGCGGGCCATCGAGGAGAAGGCGGAGTCGCTGTAGAGGGCGTTCTGCAGTGCCTGCAGGAGCACCTTCCCGTCGACTGCGACGCCGGGCGTCGTGCTCGGGACCGGGGTGCGGTCGAGGCGGGCCGCGAGGTCGAGGACCAGCGGGCGCACGTCCTGCGCCCGGTCGGCGAGCCGCAGGCCCTCGTTCGCCCGGTCCGGGTGCACGGCCCAGGCCGCGAAGTCGGGGAAGCGGTCGTCCGCGCCGCGCGCCATGTCCCGCATCCAGCCCTGCGCGACGCGCTTCGGGTTCGGGTCGGCGCTGCTGTCGAGGACCCAGCGGTCGGTGTGCCGCGGGAACTTCTGGGCGTACACGGCGGCGACGTACGTGCCGTACGAGGTGCCCCAGGCGGAGATCTTCTCCTCGCCGAGGGCCTCGCGCAGCCGGTCCAGGTCGCGGGCCTGGTTGGCGGTGGTGAGGCTGTCGAGGATCGGGCCGCCGTTGCGGCGGCAGGCCTCGGCGATGCGGCGGGAGCGCGCCACGTTCTCCTCGATGCCGCCGTCCGCGTCCGGCCAGGACCGCAGGGTCACCATCCACCGGTCGCCCGCGTCGAGCTCGCAGTTCGCCCGCGAGCTGCCGCCGACGCCGCGCGGGTCGAAGGCGACGAGGTCGTACGCCCCGTCCATCTCCTTCGCGAGCCGCGCGCCCTTCTGCGTGAGCCGCTGCACCCCGGAGCTGCCGGGCCCGCCGGGGATCACCATCAGCGTGCCGCGCCGCGCCTCGGGCCGGGTGCTCTTGATCCGTGACACGGCGAGCGTGAGCTGCCGCCCGTCGGGCTCGCTGTAGTCCAGCGGTACGGAGAGGTCGGCGCACTCCTGCCCGGCCGGCCCTCCCTTCACCTCGCAGTTGCGCCAGGTGAGCTCCGTACGGGGCGCGGCGGAGGCGCTCTGCGCGGCGGGCAGGACCGCGGCGACGGTGGCGGCGGAGAGGGCGAGGAGGAGGGCGTTGCGTCGGTAAGCAGTCATGAGCACAGCTTTGTTGATCACCCGTCACGGCCCCATCCGGCAGGCAGGCCGACCCGGGCTGGGGCTATCCCCAGCATGGTGTCAGGCGTCAACTCGGCCCAGGAGAAACGCGATAGCCTGTTTCCCATGACCGGGGGAATGGAAAAAAGTTCTAATTTGACGGGTAGTGGCGCGACACCGCTCCAGTCGGCCGACCCGCGCCGGATCGGCTCCTTCCGGCTGATCGGACTGCTCGGCGCCGGGGGCATGGGCCGGGTGTATCTCGGCTGCTCGCAGGGGGAGCCGGGGCGGCCGGGAGGGTACGCGGCGGTCAAGCAGGTGCTGCCCGCGCTGGCCGAGGATCCCGACTTCCTGCGCCACTTCGGGCACGAGCTGGACAACCTGGCCCGACTGCCCGCCGACGTCAGCGCCCGTCTCCTCGCGAGCGACCGCACCGCCCGGCCGCCCTGGTTCGCGACCGAGTACATCCCCGGGATCACGCTCAGCGAGGCGGTACGGCTCCACGACGGGCCGCTGCCCGGTCCGAGCCTGTGGCGGCTGCTGCGGGACGCGGCGGCCGGGCTGCGCGCGGTGCACGCGGCGGACATGGTGCACCGCGACCTCAAGCCGTCCAACGTCATGCTGACGGCCGACGGCGTGACCCTCATCGACTTCGGCGTCGCCCGCGCCGCCGACCAGAGCCGGCTCACCAAGACCGGCATGGTCGTCGGCACCCCCGCCTACATGGCGCCCGAGCAGGCCGTCGGAGGCGGCCGACTGACGGGCGCGGCGGACGTGTTCGCGCTCGGCAGCCTGCTCCTGTACGCGGCGAACACCCGGCCCCCGTTCGGCGACGGCTCCGGGCTCGACCTGCTCTACCGCATCGTCCACACCGAGCCCGACCTCGGCGCACTCCCCGAGACCCATCCGCGGCTCGCCGCGATCGTCTCGTCGTGCCTGGCGAAGGAGCCGGAGGACCGGCCGACGGCTGCGGAGCTGGTGGCTCTGGCGGACGAGCAGCTGAGGCGGGCGGGCGGGGACGCGGGCGAAGGGACGATGCGGCTCGGCCCGGCGGCGAATGCCGGTACCGGCCCGGCCGCCGAGGCCGAGGCGGGCGCCCCGCCGGCCTCCGCCCCGGA
>NZ_DATCVQ010000517.1:0-13796 GCF_036566765.1 Streptomyces sp. | reverse complement strand
CCCTCCGCCGCCGTACGGGCGCGGCGGGCCGGAGCTGTCGTGCCCTCCGCGGCCTGGCTCGCCGAACCCTCCGCCGCCGTACGGGCACGGCGCGCCGGGGCCGTCGTACCCTCCGCGGCCTGGCTGGCCGAGCCCTCGTCCGTCGTGCGGGTGCGGCGGACCGGGCGGTCGCCTGCCGCGCGGGCGGCTCGGGCGGGGCGTTCGGGGGCCGGGGGGAGCTGGCCCTTGAGGGGGCCCCATTCATTGGGGTCGGGGACGCCCGGGGGGAGCATCTGGCGGCGCTTGGGGCCGCCGTGCTCGGATTCGCCCGGCTCCTTCGCGCCCGGCCACGCCTTCGCGACCCGCGCCGCCAGCACGAAGTCCTTGCGCAGCGGGTGGCCCTCGAAGTTCTCCGGCAGGAGCAGGTGCACCAGGTTCGGGTGGTCCGTGAAGGTCACCCCGAACATCTCGTACGTCTCGCGCTCGTGCCAGGCCGCGCCCGCGTACACGTCCACCGCCGTGGGCAGCACCGCCGCGTCGTGCGGCACCGTGGTGCGCAGCAGCAGCCGCCGCACATGGCCGCCCTCAAGCGCCGCCACGTGCGCGCAGACCCGAAAGCCCGTGCCCGTCTCGTCGACCGCGCTCAGCCAGTCGAAGAACGTGCAGCCCAGCTCGTCCCGCGCGGTCGTCAGCGCCGCGATCCACTCGCCGGCCGGCACGTCGACCGTCAGCAGGTCGTAGGCCTGCTCCGCCGTCGCCTCGGGGCCGAAGACCTCGGTCACGGCTTCCGGAAGGGAGTCGTAGGCGTTCGCCGTCACTTCTCACCGCCCGGGTTCGGCGGGGTCACCAAGTCGCTGGTCAGCTGCGCCACCGACGGCGTCGCGTACCGCTCCCCCAGGCTCTCGCGGGCGATCTTCTCCTGGAGCTTGAGGATGCCCTGGAGCAGCGCCTCGGGGCGCGGCGGGCAGCCGGGTACGTAGACGTCCACCGGGATGATCTGGTCGACGCCCTTCGTCACCGAGTACGAGTCCCAGTACGGGCCGCCGCAGTTGGAGCACGCGCCGAACGAGATGACGTACTTCGGCTCGGGCATCTGCTCGTACAGCCGCTTCACGGCCGGCGCCATCTTGTCCGTCACCGTGCCGGAGACGATCATCAGGTCGGCCTGGCGCGGCCCCGGCGCGAACGGGATCACGCCGAGCCGGATGAAGTCGTGGCGGGCCATCGACGCGGCGATGAACTCGATCGCGCAGCAGGCCAGCCCGAAGTTGAACACCCAGAGGCTGTAGCGGCGGCCCCAGTTCAGGACCACCTTCATCGGCTCGGGTGCCAGGCGGGAGAGGACGCCGAGCCGCTTCGGCTCCGGCAGGTCCACGGGTGCGGGGCTCACGTCCATGTCAGGACGCCCTTCTTGTACGCGTAGAGCAGTCCCACGGCCAGGAAGCCGAGGAAGATGAACATCTCGACGAGTGTCGTCGCGCCGTATCCGTTCGCGGCGAACACCGTCGCCCAGGGGAACAGGAAGATCGAGTCGACGGCGAAGATCACATAGAGGAAGGCGTACACGTAGTAGCGGACCTGGGTGTGCGCCCAGCCCTCGCCGACCGGGTCGACTCCGCATTCGTACGTGAGCAGCTTCTCCGGCGTCGGCACGACCGGCCGCAGCAACCGCCCCGCGCCGAAGGCGATCGCGACGAACAGCACGCCGAGCACGGCGAGCAGTCCCACGACCGAGTAGCTCTCGAAGTAGTCGGCCGCGAGTACGGTCGTCGTCGCGGTCGGCGTTGTCGTCTCCGGCACGTCCGCCCCTCGCTCCCTGCCCGTTCGACGATCTGTACGCACGGGAGTCTAGGCCCTGATAAGTCCACGGTAATCAGTCGTGCCGCATGGCGGACGCCGCCCCCGGTCCTGGGAGGCTGGGGTTA
Source organism: Streptomyces sp. (assembly GCF_036566765.1). GTDB lineage: Bacteria > Actinomycetota > Actinomycetes > Streptomycetales > Streptomycetaceae > Streptomyces. The sequence goes on along the minus strand of NZ_DATCVQ010000517.1, from coordinate 11,892 downwards.
TCCCCAGGGCGGTCTCACCCATGAACCCCATGGCGTCGTGATCAGCGGCCCGGCAGGCTGTTCGACATGAGCACCCGTACTGGTTTCGAGGCCGAGTCCGAGGCCGCCACCGCCCCTGCCTCTGAGGCTGAGGCCGAGGCCGAGGCCCTTCCGTCAGCCGACGACGCCCGCCTGCCGCGCGCGCGGATCGCCTCCTTCGACGGCGGCACCTGGCGGGAGGTCGCGTTCCTGCTGGCCAATCTGCCGGTCACGCTGATCGGGTTCGTGTACGTGGTCGTGACGGTGGTGCTCGGCGCCGGGCTGTCGGTGACCGTGATCGGGCTGCCCTGGCTGGGCATGGGGCTGGCCGGTTCGCGGCTGCTGGGCCGCGCGGAGCGGCGCCGGGCTCGGGCGCTGCTCGGGGTCCGGGTGGACGAGCCGAGCCCGCTGCCGCCGAGCCGCGGCGGGCTGCTGGGCTGGGCTTGGGCACGGCTGAAGGACCCGGTGGCGTGGCGGACGGTGCTGTACGACTTCATACGGCTGCCCTGGGGGATCCTCACCTTCGCGTTGACGCTGGTCTCGCTGATCGTGCTGTGGCCGCTGCTGCCGCTGATAGCCCGCGCGCTGTCGAACGCCGACCGGGCGATGGTGCGGGGGCTGCTGTCGCCGTCGGACGAGCTGGAGCGGCGGATCGCGGAGCTGGAGTCGGACCGGGGGGTCGTCGTCGACACTGCGGCGGCCGACCTGCGCCGGATCGAGCGCGATCTGCACGACGGCGCGCAGGCGCGGCTCGTCGCGCTCGCGATGGGGCTCGGTCTCGCGAAGGAGAAGCTCCTGGAGGACCCGGAGGCGGCCGCGGCGATGGTGGACGAGGCGCACGGCGAGGTGAAGCTGGCGCTTCAGGAGCTCCGGGACCTGGCCCGGGGGATCCACCCGGCGGTGCTGACCGACCGCGGGCTCGACGCGGCGCTCTCGTCGGTCGCCGCCCGCTGCACGGCGCCGGTCACCGTGACCGTCGACCTGGACGAGCGGCCGGCGGAGGCGATCGAGGGGATCGCGTACTTCACGGTCTCGGAGCTCCTGCAGAACGTGTCCAAGCACGCGCGGGCGCGCAGCGCGTCCGTGGAGGTGTGGCGCACGCCGGACCGGCTGCTCATCCAGGTCCAGGACGACGGCCGGGGCGGCGCCCGCCTCGACGCCGGCACCGGCCTGAAGGGCCTGGCGGACCGCCTGGGCGCGGTCGACGGCCTCTTCGTCGTGACCTCCCCGGAGGGCGAGGGCACGACGGTCACGGCGGAGCTGCCGTGGCGCCCCAGGCCGACGGCGAGCGGCGGCGCTGCGTCGAAGTAACGCCTGCGGGCGGCGGGGGTGGGCCTCGGCCCTGTGCTGGGCGGGGCCGCCGGCCCCGGGCCGGTACGCGCCCGGGCCTCAACGCCGCACGCCCCGGCCCCTCCCCGCGTCTCGGTACCGCCAGGGGCCTCGGCCCGGTTTTGGGCGGGGCCGAGGACCCGAGGCCAGTACGCGCCCGGGTCTCAAGGCCGCGCGCTCCCGGCCCCTCCTGCGTCTCGGTACCGCCAGGCCTCGGGCCCGTACCGGAACCTGGCGCTCCCACACCCGGTACCGCCAGGCCCCAGCCCCTCCCCCACCCCCGGGTGGGGATAACCCCCCTCCCAAGACGCCCACGGTCCTCATGGTTCGCAGGGCAGCCGGGCGGAACCCTGGAGGGGTAGCGAGGCAGCCCCTCTCCCAGCCCGTGTCGAATAGAAATGGACGTCGTCGATGGCCCACCACCGCCTGCCGACCGCGCTGCGTGCGCCGATCGAGGCCCGCACCTGGCGCGAGTTCGGGTATCTGCTGCTCAGCCTGCCGCTGAGCGTTCTCTACTTCGGGCTCTCCATCGCCGCCGTCGCGCTCGGCGCGGGGCTGCTGATCACGTTTCTCGGCATCCCCCTGCTCGCCGGCGGGCTGGCCATGTGCCGGGGCTTCGGGGCCGTCGAGCGGGGGCGGGCCCGTGGGCTGCTGCGGCTCGACGTCGCCGACCCCGAGCCGGCGCGCGCCGCGAAGGGCGGCGTCATGGCGTGGGTCGGGGCCGTCCTCAAGAGCGGGGCCTCCTGGCGTCACCTGCTGTACGCGGTGCTGCACATGCCCTGGGCGATCTTCGCGTTCACCGTCTCCGTCGTCTTCGTGGTGTACGGGTGGGCCACCCTGACCTATCCGCTCTGGATGTGGGTCTACCCGGTCTTCGTCGGCCAGGACGGCATCCAGCTGTACGGCGACTCCACCCACAGCATCTACCTCGACTCGCCCCTCGAGCTGACCCTCACCGGGCTCCTCGGCCTCGCCCTCGTCCTCGTCACGCCCTGGGTCGTCCGGGCCCTGGCGAACGTCGACCGGCTGATGGTCGCCGGGCTGCTCGGCCCCTCGCGGCTGGCCAGCCGCGTCTTTGAGCTGGAGTCGGACCGGGGCGTGGTCGTCGACACCGCCGCCGCCGACCTGCGCCGCATCGAGCGCGACCTGCACGACGGCGCGCAGGCCCGGCTCGTCGCCCTGGCCATGGATCTGGGCCTGGCGAAGGAGAAGCTGGCCGAGGACCCGCGCGCCGCGGCGCGGATGGTCGACGAGGCGCACGGCGAGGTGAAGACCGCGCTGCAGGAGCTGCGCGACCTGGCCCGCGGCATCCACCCCGCCGTGCTGACCGACCGCGGCCTCGACGCCGCGCTCTCCGCCGTCGCGGCCCGCTGCACCGCCCCGGTGTCGGTGGACGTGGACCTGGCGTCGCGGCCCGCCCCTGCGATCGAGGGGATCGCGTATTTCACCGTGTCCGAGCTGCTGCAGAACGTGTCCAAGCACGCGCGGGCCCGTCAGGCCTGGGTCGACGTGTGGCGGACCGGCGACAAGCTGCTGCTCCAGGTTCGGGACGACGGGCAGGGCGGCGCCTCCATGGAGTCAGGCAGCGGGCTCGCGGGCCTCGCCGAGCGGCTCGACGCCGTCGACGGCGTCCTCGCCATCGACTCGCCCGCCGGAGGCCCCACCACCGTCACCGCCGAGCTCCCCTGGCGCGGCTGACCCGCCTGAGGCCCCCTCGCAGCCCCCTCCACCCCCGCTCAAGCCGCCCCCCAGTTGACCGACTCCGATCGTTCTTGCCGCCCCACCCCACCGCAAAGCTGCGATGCTGGAAGCACAACGCATCGAGCATGGGGGCAGCAGGTCGTGGAAGACAGGGTGCGGGTGGTCATCGCCGAGGATTCAGTGCTGCTGCGTGAGGGCCTGACCCGGTTGCTGACCGACCGGGGGCATGAGGTCGTCGCGGGTGTCGGGGACGGGGACGCGCTGGTCAAGACGGTGGCGGAGCTCGCCGCCGAGGGCAGCGCCCCGGACGTGGTGGTCGCCGATGTGCGGATGCCTCCCACTCACACGGACGAGGGGGTCCGCGCGGCCGTGAAGCTGCGCAAGGACCATCCGGGGATAGGCGTGCTCGTCCTGTCACAGTACGTGGAGGAGCGGTACGCCACCGAACTGCTGGCCGGTTCCAGCACCGGCGTCGGCTACCTGCTGAAGGACCGCGTCGCCGAGGTGCGCGAGTTCGTGGACGCCGTGGTCCGGGTGGCCCGGGGCGGCACCGCCCTGGACCCCGAGGTCGTCGCGCAGCTGCTCGGCCGGAGCCGCAAGCAGGACGTGCTGGCCGGCCTGACCCCTCGGGAGCGCGAGGTCCTGGGCCTGATGGCCGAGGGCCGGACGAATTCGGCGATCGCACGCCAGTTGGTGGTGAGCGACGGCGCGGTGGAGAAGCATGTCAGCAACATCTTCCTGAAGCTGGGCCTCTCCCCCAGCGACGGGGACCACCGACGGGTCCTGGCCGTGCTGACCTATCTCGATTCATAGATTTCCACCCCTGGAAATTCCTTGAATTCTCCATATTCATCTGACATACCGTCAGGTAATTCCGTACGGAGACGGACGGAGAACGAAGAACCGTGCCCCTTACCGACGTAGGGTTGGCGTTGGGAGGACCGGTGATCCGGTCGCGACCCAGCCGCCTCGAAGGAGGTCCAGTTCAGTGACCAGCCAGGTCAGTAGCCCGGCCGAGCAGGCCGACGAGGCCGATGAGGCCAATGAGGCAGTCGTCGGGGAACAGCGCAGCGCCCCGGCGACGAACGGCGCCGAGAAGGAAGTACGCCGTCTGGACCGTGTGATCATCCGCTTCGCGGGTGACTCCGGTGACGGCATGCAGCTGACGGGTGACAGGTTCACCTCGGAGACGGCGTCGTTCGGCAACGACCTGTCGACGCTGCCGAACTTCCCCGCGGAGATCCGGGCCCCCGCCGGGACCCTGCCGGGCGTCTCCTCGTTCCAGCTGCACTTCGCGGACCACGACATCCTCACTCCGGGCGACGCGCCGAACGTGCTGGTCGCGATGAACCCAGCCGCCCTGAAGGCCAACATCGGGGACGTGCCGCGGGGCGGCGAGATCATCGTCAACACGGACGAGTTCGCCAAGCGGGCCATGGCCAAGGTCGGCTATGCGACCTCCCCGCTGGAGGACGGCTCGCTGGCCGGCTACCGGGTCCACCCGGTGCCCCTGACCACGCTGACCGTCGAGGCGCTGAAGGACTTCGGGCTCTCCCGCAAGGAGGCCGAGCGCAGCAAGAACATGTTCGCCCTCGGCCTGCTGTCCTGGATGTACCACCGGCCGACCGAGGGCACCGAGACCTTCCTGCGGACCAAGTTCGCGAAGAAGCCGCAGATCGCCGAGGCGAACGTCGCCGCCTTCCGGGCCGGCTGGAACTTCGGCGAGACGACCGAGGACTTCGCCGTCAGTTACGAGGTCGCCCCGGCCACGAAGGCGTTCCCGACCGGCACGTACCGCAACATCTCCGGGAACCTGGCCCTGTCCTACGGGCTGATCGCCGCCGCCCGCCAGGCCGACCTGCCGCTCTACCTGGGCTCGTACCCGATCACCCCGGCCTCGGACATCCTGCACGAGCTGAGCAAGCACAAGAACTTCGGCGTGCGGACCTTCCAGGCCGAGGACGAGATCGCGGGCATCGGCGCCGCGCTCGGCGCGGCCTTCGGCGGCGCGCTCGGCGTCACCACCACCTCCGGCCCCGGAGTGGCGCTGAAGTCCGAGACGATCGGCCTGGCGGTCTCCCTGGAGCTGCCGCTGCTGATCGTGGACATCCAGCGCGGCGGCCCGTCGACCGGTCTGCCGACCAAGACCGAGCAGGCCGACCTGCTGCAGGCCATGTACGGGCGCAACGGCGAGGCCCCGGTCCCGATCGTCGCCCCGAAGACCCCGGCCGACTGCTTCGACGCGGCCGTCGAGGCGGCCCGGATCGCGCTCACGTACCGCACACCGGTGTTCCTGCTCTCCGACGGCTACCTCGCCAACGGCTCCGAGCCCTGGCGGATCCCGGACGTCGACACGCTGCCCGACCTGAGCGTCCGCTTCGCCACCGGCCCGAACCACGCCCTCGACGACGGCACCGAGGTCTTCTGGCCGTACAAGCGCGACCCGGAGACCCTGGCCCGCCCCTGGGCGCTGCCGGGCACGCCGGGCCTGGAGCACCGCATCGGCGGCATCGAGAAGCAGGACGGCACGGGCAACATCTCGTACGACCCGGCCAACCACGAGCTCATGGTCCGCACCCGGCAGGCGAAGGTCGACGGCATCGACGTGCCCGACCTGGAGGTCGACGACCCGGACGGCGCGAAGACGCTGGTCCTCGGCTGGGGCTCCACGTACGGGCCGATCACCGCCGCCGTGCGCCGGCTGCGCCTCGCGGGCCGCCCGATCGCCCAGGCCCACCTGCGCCATCTGAACCCCTTCCCGAAGAACCTCGGGGAGATCTTGAAGCGGTACGAGAAGGTCGTCGTCCCGGAGATGAATCTGGGGCAGCTGGCTTCCCTCGTCCGCGCGCGCTACCTCGTCGACGCGCGCAGTCACACCCAGGTGAACGGCATGCCGTTCAAGGCGGAGCAGCTGGCCGCGGCGCTCAAGGAGGCCATCGATGACTGAGTCACTCCTGAACCTGGTGCCGAAGGCCGAGGCCAAGCAGTCCATGAAGGACTTCAAGTCGGACCAGGAGGTCCGCTGGTGCCCCGGCTGCGGCGACTACGCGGTCCTCGCGGCCGTGCAGGGCTTCATGCCGGAGCTCGGCCTGGCGAAGGAGAACATCGTCTTCGTCTCCGGGATCGGCTGCTCGTCCCGCTTCCCGTACTACATGAACACGTACGGGATGCACTCCATCCACGGCCGCGCCCCGGCGATCGCGACGGGCCTGGCCACCTCGCGCCGCGACCTGTCCGTCTGGGTGGTGACCGGCGACGGCGACGCGCTGTCGATCGGCGGCAACCACCTGATCCACGCGCTGCGCCGCAACGTGAACCTCAAGATCCTGCTGTTCAACAACCGGATCTACGGCCTCACCAAGGGCCAGTACAGCCCCACCAGCGAGCTCGGCAAGATCACCAAGTCGACGCCGATGGGTTCGCTCGACGCGCCCTTCAACCCGGTGTCGCTGGCGCTCGGCGCGGAGGCCTCGTTCGTGGCGCGGACGGTCGACTCCGACCGCAAGCACCTCACCGAGGTGCTGCGGCAGGCCGCCGACCACCCCGGCACGGCGCTGGTGGAGATCTACCAGAACTGCAACATCTTCAACGACGGCGCGTTCGAGGTCCTGAAGGACAAGGACCAGGCCGAGGAGGCGGTGATCCGGCTGGAGCACGGGCAGCCGATCCGCTTCGGCACGGAGCTGCGCAAGGGCGTGGTCCGCGACGCGCAGACCGGTGACCTGCGGGTCGTCGAGGTGACCCCGGCGAACGAGAGCCAGATTCTCGTCCACGACGCGCACTCCGCGTCGCCGACGACGGCCTTCGCGCTCAGCCGGCTCGCCGACCCGGACACGCTGCACCAGACGCCGATCGGGGTGTTCCGGTCGGTGGAGCGGCCGGTGTACGACACGCTGATGGCGGACCAGCTGGACGCGGCGATCGAACAGAACGGCAAGGGCGATCTGGGCGCGCTGCTGACCGGCAACGACACATGGACGGTCGTCGGCTAGCCGAGCGTCCACGCCGTACGAGGAAGGGCGCCCCCGCGGGGGCGCCCTTCCTCGTACCGATCAGCAGCGGTCAGCCCAGGGTGAGCGCGGTCTCGGACTCGACGCGGGTCAGCTTCTCCGGGTTGCGGACGAAGTAGAGGCCGGTGATGCGGGCGTCCTCGACCCGGGCGGCCAGGATGCCGTCGAGCTCGCCGCCCACGTGGACGAGGAGGGCCGGGTTGCCGTTGACCACGGTGGGTTCGACGGTGATCACGGCGCCGCTCTTGCGGGCGCCGCCGACGATGAAGCGGGCCACCTTGTCGGCGCCGATGACCGGCCGCCGCGCGGCCTGCTTGACGCCGCCGCCGTCGCTCACGAGGACGACCTCGGGGGCGAGCACGTCGAGGAGGGCCTGCACCTCGCCGGTTTCGAGCGCCCGCTGGAAGGACTCCAGTGCCGCCTGGGTCTCCCTCGCGGAGACCGTCTCGCGGGGGCGGCGGGCGTCGACGTGCCGGCGGGCGCGGTGCGCGATCTGGCGGACGGCCGCGGGGGTCTTGTCGACGGCGGCCGCGATCTCGTCGTAGCCGACATCGAAGACCTCGCGCAGCACGAACACCGCCCGCTCGGTCGGCGAGAGCGTCTCCAGGACGAGCATGAGCGCCACCGACAGGCTCTCGGCGAGCTCGACGTTCTCGGCCACGTCCGGCGCGGTGAGCAGCGGCTCGGGCAGCCAGGGGCCGACGTACGACTCCTTGCGGCGGGACATGGTGCGCAGCCGGTTGAGCGACTGCCGGGTCGTGATCCGCACCAGGTACGCGCGCTGGTCGCGCACCTGGTCCAGGTCGACCTTGACCCAGCGCAGCCAGGTCTCCTGGAGGACGTCCTCGGCGTCGGCCGCCGAGCCGAGCATCTCGTAGGCGACGGTGAAGAGCAGGTTGCGGTGGGCGACGAACGTCTCCGTCGCCGCATCGGTGGCGTGGTCGCTCATGTCTCGTTCCCCTTGTTCAGCGGGAGGCCGGGGCCCCTCGTCCAGGCGGAGGCCGGGGCCCCCTCGTTCAGCCGGCGGCCGCAGCCCCGAGATCAGCGGTGGCCGGCGCCGCGGCGCGCTCGGCCTGCAGCGCCTGCCCGCGCTTGGCGCCTCCCGAGACCTTGTGCAGGCCGTACGCGCCGGGCTTGCGCCCCTCGTCCGCCAGCTGCTTGACGGTGCCCTTGCACACGAATTCCTTGATCTTCGCACCAGAGCGACCGGCGATGTGGAACCAGAGCGCGACGTCGTTGCGGTGCGCGAACTGGAAGATGCCGGCGCGCCGGCCCAGGCTGATGCACTGGCCGGCGAACAGGTGGTTGAGCGTCGCGGGCCGCTCGCCGTCGATCCGGCTGAGAACCGTGTCGGCGGCCCGCGCGCCCAGCGGCATCGCGGCCTGGCAGCTCATCCGCAGCGGCAGGCCCGACGGGGCCGCCGAGTCGCCGGCCGCGACGATGCGCTCGTCGTCCACGCTGGTCAGCGTCTCGTCCGTGAGGAGGCGGCCGAGGGCGTCGGTGCTCAGCCCGCTGCGCGCGGCCAGGTCCGGCACGCCGAACCCGGCGGTCCAGATGGTCACCGCGCTCGGGAGCTCGCGGCCGTCGCCGAGGTGCACGGCATCGCGGGTCACCGCCGTCACCCGCGCGCCGGGGCCCTGGAGCACGGTCACCCCGAGTTCGGCCAGCCGCCCGGCGACCGCGCGCCGACCCCGGCGGTGCAGGTACGGGCCGAGCACCTCGCCGCAGACCAGGGTCACCCTGCGGCCCGCCTCCGCCAGCTCGGCGGCGGTCTCGATGCCGGTCGGACCGCTTCCGACCACGGTCACCGGGGCCTCGGCGGACGCGGCGGCGACGACCGGACGCAGCCGCTGGGCGTCCTCCAGGGCGGCGATCGGGTAGGCGAACTCCGCGGCTCCGGGCACGCTCGGATCGGCGCTGCCGCTGCCGACCGCGTAGACCAGGTAGTCGTATCCGACCGTGCCGCCGGTCGCCAGCGTCAGGCCGCGCCCGGCCGCGTCGATCTCCGTCACGGTGTCGACCACGAGCCGCACGCCGTCGGCCAGCACCTCGCGGTACTCGACGACCGCGTCGTGGGATCCGCCCACCAGCTGGTGCAGCCGGATCCGCTCGACGAAGGTCGAGCGCGGGTTGATCAGGGTCACGGTCACGTCGTCGCGCTGCGTCAGGCGGTTGGCCGCCATGACTCCGGCGTACCCGCCGCCGATCACGATCACGTCAGTGTTGCCGGTCATGGTGTGTCTCCCTCGCTGAGAAGCGTTCGCCCTCAAGACACCGGCTGACCGATCCTTGTGACAGCTGTGAGCCAGATCACTTCGCCCGACGGGCCGTGTCGTACTGCGCGCGCGCCTCCTCCACGGCCGGCACCCGGCGCTCGGTCCAGCGGGCCAGCTCCCAGACCTGCCGGGCGGCCTCCTCGCCGAGCACGGTGAGGCTGTAGTCGACGCGCGGTGGGATGACCGGCTTGGCGTCGCGGTGCACGAAGCCGTCCCGCTCCAGGGTCTGGAGCGTCTGGGCGAGCATCTTCTCGCTGACGCCGCCGATGGCACGGCGCAGTTCGCTGAAGCGGTACGAGCGCTCCAGGAGCGCGGCCAGGACGAGCACGCCCCAGCGACTGGTGACGTGCTCCAGGACGAGTCGCGAGGGGCACATCGGATCATTCACGCTTACTTTCACACCAGTACCTTACTTCAAAGTGGGTACTTTCAAAAAGTTCGCGCCCCTCGTACGGTGAGTGCACACCCCGAGAACGCCCCCACCGACCCCACCCAGGAGAACGCCATGAGCATCGTCGTCACCGGAGCCACCGGACAGCTGGGCCGCCTCGTCATCGACGAGCTGCTCGCCTCCGTCCCCGCCTCCTCCGTCGCCGCAGTGGTCCGCGACAAGGAGAAGGCCGCCGACCTGGCCGAGCGCGGCGTCCAGCTGCGGATCGCCGACTACGACCGGCCGGAGACCCTGGCGGACGCGTTCGAGGCCGGCGACCGGGTGCTGCTGATCTCCGCCAACGAGGTCGGCCGCCGCGTCCCCCAGCACACCGCCGTGATCGCCGCGGCCAAGGCGGCGGGCGTCGCCCAGCTCGCGTACACCGGCATCCTCGGCGGCCCCGAGGCCGACTTCGAGCTGGCCGCCGAGCACAAGGAGACCGAGCGGCTGATCCTCGCCTCGGGCCTGCCGCACACCTTCCTGCGCAACGGCTGGTACACCGAGAACTACACCGCCAACCTCGCCCCCGTCCTCGCGCACGGCGCGGTCGTCGCCAACGCCGCCGAGGGCCGGATCGCCTCCGCCGCGCGCGCCGACTACGCCGCCGCCGCGGCCGCCGTCCTGACCGGCCCGGCCGAGGAGCACGCCAACCGCGTGTACGAACTGAGCGGCGACACCGCCTGGTCGCTGGCCGAGTACGCGGCCGAGATCGCCCGCCAGACCGGCCGGGAGATCGCGTACACGAACGTCCCGGCCGCCGCACACCTGGACATCCTGACCGGCGCGGGCCTTCCGGCGCCCTTCGCGGCGATCCTCGTGGACGTGGACGAGGCCATCCAGCGCGGCGCGCTGGCCGCGACGAGCGGCGATCTCGCCCGGCTGATCGGCCGCCCCACCACCCCGATCGCCGACACGATCGCCGGGGCGCTCCGCTCCGCCTGACGCGGACGGCGGGACGCGCTCCCCCTTCACCAGAAAGTCATGACCGTATTCCGGTACGGACATGACAGCCTGCCCCCCGCGGCGCTACCTTCGTCGGAACGGCGTAACGCGGGGCAGGCGGGTCAGGAGGTTCGGTGAAGACGGAGAACGAGGGTCGGGCAGGGCTCTTGTACGGGATCGGCGCCTACGGCATGTGGGGTCTGGTCCCGCTCTTCTGGCCGCTGTTGAAGCCGGCCGGGGCGGTCGAGATCCTGGCCCACCGCATGGTCTGGTCGCTGGCCGTCGTCGGCCTCGCGCTGCTCGTGCTGCGCCGCTGGGGCTGGGTACGCGAACTCCTGCGCGCCCCGCGCAAGCTGGGCCTGCTCGCCCTCGCCGCGGCCGTCATCACCGTCAACTGGGGCCTGTACATCTGGGCGGTCAACTCCGGCCAGGTCGTCGAGGCCTCGCTCGGCTACTTCATCAACCCGCTGGTCACCATCGCCATGGGCGTGCTGCTCCTGAAGGAGCGGCTTCGGCCCGCGCAGTGGACGGCCGTCGGCATAGGCTTCGCGGCCGTGCTGGTCCTCGCGGTCGGCTACGGGCGGCCGCCGTGGATCTCGCTCACCCTGGCCTTCTCGTTCGCGATCTACGGCCTGGTGAAGAAGAAGGTCAACATCGGCGGCCTGGAGTCGCTGGCCGCCGAGACCGCCCTGCAGTTCCTGCCCGCTCTGGCCTACCTGCTCTGGCTGAGCACGACCGGGACCGCCACCTTCGGCACGGAGGGCACGGGTCACGCGGCGCTGCTCGCCGCGACCGGCATCGTCACCGCGGCCCCGCTGGTCTGCTTCGGCGCGGCCGCGATCCGGGTGCCGCTGTCGACGCTCGGACTGCTGCAGTACCTGGCGCCCGTCTTCCAGTTCTCGCTCGGCGTCCTGTACTTCCACGAGGCCATGCCGCCCGAGCGGTGGGCGGGCTTCTCGCTGGTGTGGCTGGCGCTGACCGTCCTGACCTGGGACGCGCTGCGCACGGCGCGCCGCAATCGGGCCGAGGCGGCGCGGCTTGCGCAGGCCGCCGCGGAGGCGGTCGCGGACGAGGCGTCGGCCGCCGGCCTTTCCACCCCATCGGCCCAGCCGGGCCGCTGAGCGGAGGCAGAAGAAAGGGGCGGGGCCGCTGCAGCGGCCCCGCCCCTTTCTTCTGCCTCCGCTCA
>NZ_DATCVQ010000516.1:0-5854 GCF_036566765.1 Streptomyces sp. | reverse complement strand
CGTCACGTCATCGAGGATGACCTTGTCGCCGTGCGCCTTGCGCGTCTTGCGCATCGTGTAGATGTACTCAGCCAAGAGAAACCGTCCGGCTAGGAGTGAGTGGGCAGATACACCCCATCTTGCCTGACCGCCACCCCCGGGAGCGAACCAGTAGGTGCGGGGGCCTCTGACCTGCGGTCTTCCTGAGGGGGCCGGGGCGCTGTCTCGAGGGGGGTGCGACGGGGGCGGCGGGAGACGGCGGGGGCGCTGCTCGGTGGCCGCCGGCCCGCGGCGCCGCGGGCCGGCGGCGTTCTGGGGGCTGTCCGTGCCGGCCGGGTCGGGGCTTCGGGTTTCAGGGTTTCGCCGTTTCGGGGTTTCGGGGTTTCGGGGTTTCGGGGTTTCGGTGTTCATCGGGATACTGCGCCGGGCGGCAGCGGGGTGGATATCCCCTAACGAGTGGCCGCCTGAATTCTGCGCGGTAATTCCGAGGCGTGAATCCCTCCGCGTGCTATTCCTGTCGCGCAGCACGGGAAAGCGGTAGGCCCGGTCTTGTTCTCCGTGGCGGTTCCGCTCACCCCTGGGCATCGAGAAGTGGCTCGTGAGCGCCCTGATGACCGGGGTCGGCGCATCTGCCGCATGCGCATGGAAGGAATTCTCAGTGACCGAATCCGTGTACACGCCCGACAAAACCGGAGGGGCGCGGCGCAGCCGTCGTTCCCTCCGTATGCGGGTGGCGGCGACCGCCGCGGTACTCGCCGTCGGAATGGTTCCGGCCCTGGCCTCGGCCCAGGCGCCGGCGCCCAGCCTGACGGGCAGCGATTTCGAGATCGACACGGACGCCAATCTCGTCGTCGACGACCCGAACAGCCCGGACGACTGGGAGACGGTCAACGAGGTCCGCATGGCGGACGCGCCGAGCGGGGCCGACGACCCGTCGTTCGGACAGGGCGCCAAGGAGGACACCGCCGTCCCCTCGATCGTGGACGGCGGCATCCCGCCCAACAAGAGCGACCTGAAGGTCTTCGGTGTGTACCAGGAGGGCACCACCACCGACGGCTTCCTGAACCTGTTCTGGTCCCGGGTCCAGGACCCCTCGGGCACCACCAACATGGACTTCGAGTTCAACCAGAGCTCGACCCCCAGCGGCAACGGCGTCACGCCGGTCCGCAGGGCCGGTGACCTGCTGATCCAGTACGACCTGCCGAACGGCGGCACCAAGGCGGCCATCTCGACCCGCACGTGGACGGGCACGGCATGGGGGCCCGCCACCCCGCTCAACGCGACCAACGCCGCCGCCACGGTCAACACGAGCACGATCGACGCGGCCGACAGCGACGGTATCGGCGCGCAGGACCCGCGCACCTTCGGCGAGGCCCAGATCCGGCTCTCCTCGATCTTCGGCAACGGCACCACCTGCAAGTCGTTCGGTGCGGCCTACCTCAAGAGCCGTGCGTCGGACGCGTTCAACTCGGCGCTGAAGGACTTCATCGCGCCGGTGCCCGTCAACATCTCGAACTGCGGCAGCATCAAGGTCAACAAGGTCGACGACGCCGGCACCCTCCTCAACGGGGCCCAGTTCACCCTCTACAACGACAAGGCGCCGATCGGCGGCTCGCGCGGCGCCGAGGACACGCTCACGAACCCGCTCCTGAGGTGCAACGTCGTCACCGGCGGCACCTGCACGATCCCCAACGTGCCCCAGGGTGAGTACTGGGTCGTCGAGACGGTCACCCCCGCCGGCCACAACACGGCGCCCGACCAGCACGCCACGGTCGTCGTCAACGAGACGGTCGAGCTCACCTTCGTCGACCCGCGGCAGAGGGGAGCGGTGCTGATCCAGAAGTACCGCAAGCACGCCGCGTCCGGGCCTGGCGACAGTCACCCGCACAGCAACGTGCCCTTCACCCTGCAGGACAGTGAGGGCAACACCGTGGCGCAGGGGACGACCGACGCGAACGGTCGCGTCTGCTTCGACAACCTGGCGTTCGGGACCTACACCGCGGTCGAGGGCGACCACCCCGGCTACGCGGACAACGCCAACCAGAACGCCACCGTGAACAACGCGGCGGCCTGCAACGGCGCCACGTTCGTCGGTGAGACGCTGACGTTCCGCAACACCCCGCTCACAGACGTGACGATCAGCGCGATCCCGCAGGTCGAGGGCGCGACGAAGTCCACGATCACCTGCACCGACCAGACGGCGACCAACGTCACCGACACCTCGGCGAAGTTCGAGAACCTGCCGCCCGGTACGTACAACTGCCAGGTCGTCGTCGACCCGTGATCCGGGCCCACGGATGAACCGTCGCCCCGGTCGGGGTGACGGCGAAGGCCCCCGGCGCGCGAGGTTCGCGCACCGGGGGCCTTCTGCCGCGCGGCCGGCCGTGGCCCGCCGCGCGGGAGACTACTCGCTCGCCGTCTTCTTCTTACGGAGGAAGAAGACCGCGCCGCCGCCGGCCAGGACGAGCGCGACGGCGATGCCGGCGATCATCGGGGTGGCGCTGGAGCCGCCGGTCTCGGCGAGGTCGCCGTCGGAGCCGCCGGTGCCGCCCGTGGTGGCCGCGGAGGGCTGGGGGGAGGGCTGCTCGGTCGGGGTGCCGGGGGTGGCCGTCTTGCAGTCGAGGACGCCCTTGAAGGTCTTCTCGAAGCCGTTCGGGCCGGTGATGTTGAACTCGTACGCCTGGTCCTCGGCGACCGGGATGGTGACGGTCTTGGACTCGCCCGCCCCGATGGTGACCTTCTGGCCCTTGAGCTCGAAGGTGAAGGGCTCGTCGCCCTTGTTGGACGCGGTGATGTCCACGCCGCCCTTGGCGCAGTTCTTCTCCGCCGAGAGCGCCGGGATCGCGCCCTTCTTCGCCCAGGTCGCGGTCGCCTTCGCGGTGACCGTCGAGGTGCTGGTGCCGGCCAGGATCAGGGTCTGGCTCTTGGTCTCGCTGACGAACGCGCGGCCGATCGGGACCGTGGTGTCCGCCTGGACGTTCAGCGTGGTGGAGCCGTCCGCCGTGCCCGCCGGGACGTCGAAGAAGATCTTCGAGCCGTCGGCGGCGGAGTCGAGGACCTTGCCGTCCTTGTCCACGATCTTCACGCCGGCCGGCGCGCCCGGCGCGAGGGACAGCGCGGCCTTGGAGGCGTTGGTGTTGACCGTGATCGGGCCGAGACGCTCACCGGGGTGACCGGCGACGGACGGCGGGTCGAGGGTCAGGGACGCGCCCGGCTCCTCGAGGTTCTTCGCCTCCTTCTCCAGGTACTCGGTCAGCTTCTGGGCGTCGGCGTCCTCGGGCGTGGCCTCGACCTTGTCCGAGAAGTGCCAGATCGCGGCCTGCGTGCCGGCCGCCGCGGTGTCCTCGGTGAGCTTCCCGGCGCCGACCTTCTTCGCCAGCGCGGCGAGGTCGTTCACCTGCGGGAAGGAGTTCTGCAGGATCCACCGGATCTTGCCCGCGTCCGCGTTGTTGTGCAGCGACGACTGGTCCCAGCCGACCTCCTTGTACTCCGTGCCCTTACGGGCCGGGGTGCGCAGGTCGATGCAGTACGTCTGGATGGCGCCGCCGGGCGTCACGGCCATCTCGAAGAGGCCCGCCTCGGCGTTCCACTTCTTGCCGTCAGACTCCGCGATCGTCACGGTGTCGTGGATCGCGAGCCTGCCGAGCGTGGCGCTGGCGCCGCCGGAGTTCTGCGCGCCCTCGTCGGCCGCCGCCGGTCCCGCAACAGCTATCGCACCCGCCGCGACGAGGCCAGAGACCACGGTCGCGGCGGCAAGGCGGGCGACGCCACGCCTCCGAACTGAAAACATTGGATTCCCCTTCAGGCGAGGCTCTCCGCGTCGTTGGTCGGTACGCGTGGGGGGAGCGCTTCGCCGGCAGACTCAAGTGCCGCATGAGTACGCGGGAATCCTAGGGATGCGAACGCGCCTGATCCCCCGTCATGCCATCAGATAACCATTCCGAATCGTAATCGTTATCAGACGCCCCGACACTGTCGACAAATCAGCACAACTGCAGGTCAGGACACAGGGGTCAACTGCTCTACGGAGGGTGGCGCGAGTGTCACGGATTCTTCAATTCCGGTTTGCGACTGCGCATCCTCCGCCGGCTGCTCTCGCGTTGCCCCGACCCGCGCCACTCTCCTGAACGCCGCCGTGCCGCGCGTCAGATCGTGACCCGCCGCCACCGCGTCGACGTCCACGAACGTCTTCCGCCGGCCCTCCCGCTCCTCCTCACGGATCCTCAACTTCCCGTGCACGACGAGAGGATCGCCGACCCCGACCGACGCCGCGAGATTCGCCCCCAGCGACCGCCACGCGAACACCGTGTAGAAGCTGGTGTTCCCGTCCGCCCACGCCGACTGCTCCCGCACCCACCTCCGCGTCGTCACCGCGAACCGGAAGCGCGCCACGCCGCCCGACGGCGTCTCGCGGTACTCCACCCCCGTCGCCACGTTCCCGACCAGCGTCACCGTCGTCTCGTTCATGTGCCTACCCCCGTGTCCCACTCGTGCGTGATCTGACCCCATGCTGGACCGCGCCCGCCTTTCCCGCCCTCGCCTGTGGACAGACCTCCCGTTGGGGACAACCCCGTCACCTGCGCGAGTGACCCGCCCCAGCCCCAGCCCCCGACACCGTCACGTACTGCTCCCGCACCTCCCGGTACCGCATCAGCTCCGCCGCCACCGGGTCCAGCACCCGCGCCCGGCCGCACGCCGCCGCGGCCTCGCGCAGCCGCCGCTCGGCCTCCTGCCCGTACCGGCGCGACGGGCCCTTCGCCGCCGCCGCGCAGGCCCACTCCACCAACGGGCCGCCGACGATCCCGCCGAGCATCACCAGGACCGGCGGCAGCAGCCCGGGGTCGAGGACGCCGATGATCTGGCCGACCAGCCACAGCGCGCCGAAGATCTGCAGCAGCGTCATCGCCGCCTGGACGAGCACGGCCGCCGGCCACCACGCGGGCCGCGGCGGCCGGCCCGCGGGCTCGCCCGCCCGGGCGGCGAGCTCGTCCAGCGCCTCCGGCAACCCCTCAGCCCCCCGGTAGGCCGCCTCACGCACCGCCAGCGCCCACGGCGCCGGCAGGCCACGGGACGCCTCGTCGGAGACGATCCGCACCGCCTGCTCGACGCGCTGACGCGCGGTCGGCTCCTCCTCCACCGGCGACTGGAGCCGCGGGTCCGTGCTCCCGTGGTCGCGCATCCGCTCGTACCGGCGCCACAGCCGCAGCCAGGGCGTGCCGCAGGCGCGGTTGGCGTTGCGGCGCCAGGCTCGTTCGGCGGACTCGCCCACGGCGGTGGCCCCGACGGCCACGGCGAGCCGGGCGGCGAAGTCCTCCCGGGAGCGCTCGTCGAGCCCGGGGCGGCCGTCGGCGACGTACACCGGGCGCAGCCGCCGCGCCGCCGCGTCCACGTCGGCGGAGAGCCGGCGGGCGGGCGCGGTGCGCTCCTGCACGAACCGGCCGAGGAGTTCGCGCAGTTCGCCGACGCCGTCGCCGGTCAGGGCGGACAGGGACAGCACGGTCGCGCCGGGCTCGCCGTGCTCGCCGAGGGCCATGCCGTCGTCGTCGAGCAGCCGGCGCAGGTCGTCCAGGACGAGGTCGGCGGCCTCGCCGGGCAGCCGGTCGATCTGGTTGAGGACGACGAAGGTGACCTCGGCGTGGCCCGCGAGCGGGCGCAGATAGCGCTCGTGCAGGGCGGCGTCGGCGTACTTCTCCGGGTCCACGACCCAGATCACGGCATCGACCAGGGCGAGTACCCGGTCGACCTGGTCGCGGTGGGCGGTGACGGCCGAGTCGTGGTCGGGCAGGTCGATCAGGACGAGGCCTTGCAGGTCGGCGTCGGCGGCCCCGCCCGCGAGCGGCCGGCGGCGCAGCCGGCCGGGCACGGCGAGCCGGTC
>NZ_DATCVQ010000515.1:0-10552 GCF_036566765.1 Streptomyces sp. | reverse complement strand
ACGGGCTGGCGTTCCGCAACGCACGAGGCTCCCGTGCCGTTGAGAGAGGTGTTCGACGTCTCAACTCATCAGCGCAGGAACCTCGTTGGTTCCCAATCCTGCCGCACTCGACCTGCCTCACGTCCTGGTCGAGTGGGTATCCATTCTCATCGTCACCCGTGAGGGTGACCGCCGCTGCAAGCTCCCGCCTCACCAGCGCGCTCTCATGGGCCTTGTCTACCTCCGCCGGCACGACACGCTCACGCAGATCGCCGCCCGCTTCGGCATATCCGTCGGCACCGCTCACGCCTACGTCACGGCCGTCGTCGATCACCTGTCCCGGCCAGGCACCCGGAATCCTGCGTGTCCTGCGAGAGGCCGATCCTGACCACGTCCTGCTCGACGGGACCCTCGCCGAGTGCGACCGCGTCGGCGACAGCCGGGCCGACTTCTCCCAGAAGCACCGCCGCCACGGCGTGAACGTGCAGGTCGTGGCCGATCCCGCGGGCAAGCTGCTGTGGATCTCGCCCGCGCTGCCCGGCCGCACCCACGACCTGACCGCGGCCCGCACCCACCGCATCATCCGGATCTGTGAACGCCAAGGCGTCCCCGTCCTCGCCGACCGCGCCTACATCGGGGCCAGCCCCTGGGTGACCACACCGATCAGACGGCTTCCCCATCAGGACCTCACCACGACCCAGCGGACGATCAACCGGGCCCTGTCCGCGGCACGAGCACCGGTCGAACGAAGCATCGCGCGACTGAAGTCCTGGCGCGTCTTCCGCAAAGCCCGCTGCAGTCCCAACCGCATGACCGTCATCGCCGCAGCCGTCCTCACCCTGGAGCGTCAACACTGAAGGGCTCAGTCACTGGGTGCTCCACTGCCAGCTGGTGAGCTTCTTGAACTCATCGGGGGTGCGGGCATCCACGCCGTTCCAGACCAGTCGGGTGGGCGGCTTGGAGGCATTTCCGACGAAAGCGGTGCAGAGGGTGCGGGTCTCACCGATGTCCCAACTCAGGTAGATCTCCTCGTTGGGGCAGCCGTTCTCGTCAGGAACGGGCCTGATGGCCGGCTGCTCCGCTACCTCTTCGCCGTTCTCGTTGAGGATGGCGAAGACATCGGTCAGTTTGGGGTTCGGCTGGCTCGGCTCGCCTTCCTTCAAGGTGTACTTCGCGAATACGAAGTACGGGGTGTCGGCAGGTTTGTCGAAGAGTTCGGGGTGCAGCTTCGGCATCTGCTCCGGGCCGCCCTTGACGATCTTCTGCACGGTGATCTCGAACTTTCCACCGGCCGAGGACTCGTACAGCATGGGTCCCGGCTGCCCGAGAGCCAGCGCGGGGCCCCACGTCGCACTCGCACTCGCGCTCGGGCTGGCGTTTGGTTGCTCGCTCTTGGTCGTTGCCGCACGGTCGGTGGAGCTGGCGGTACCGCTGTCGTCGCCGCAGGCGGTGAGTGCGACTCCCAGAGCGACGGCCAAGATCCCGTAGGCAGCCTTGGAGCTGCGATGCATGTTGTTCTTCCTCCGGCAGAGACCCAGGGGAGAACAGCCCGACTCGACTCCCCCTTGATGCGCATTTCGCACATCGGTCCGAATGCTACGCGGCGGAAGCAACGAAGATCCTTCCGGGGGCCCAACCCTAGCTTCTGTCGAGGCTGCGGAGTTGGCTCGGGCCTGGCGGGGATGGCCTTGGGCCGGCCGCCGGTAGCGGCGCTGCAGCAGGCACCCGATAGGAGGCGCTCGTGGCACAGTTCGGCCCCAGAGCGGGGTGTTCACGAGTGCCGCTGACCAAGGCACTCCAGAGACGAATGAAGATCGCTTCCCGTCTGGCTGAAGATCGTTTCCCAGAACTGTGCCGATGACGCTCGTAATAGGTTGGTGTTCGAGCGGCTGTGCACGGCAGAGTGGCGTGGTGAGTGAGCTGTGGGCACATCCGCCCCTGACGAGGGCGGATGTGGATCCGCGCCAGCACCGCGGCCGAGTGCCGCCTGATCTCCCGGGGGCAGTCGTGAACGAACGGGACGTCCTGCTCAACGAACTCGCGCAGGGCCTGCGCCCCATGTCTGAAGGCATCGACTGGTTCGACGACCTCGGCTCGGAAGAACAGTCCGAGGTTCTACTCTTCCTACGTCATCACTGTGTCCAGGCGCGCGCTGTCGCCGAGGATGCCTCGGAGGGCATCCGCCGTGCTGGGCTGCGCCCTACGCATACGCCCGCGGTGCTGATCTCCCGGGGCCGGATCGACGAGCAACTGGGAAAGATCGCCGGTCTCACGCCTCTCGACGAACGCCGCAAGGCATTCAGGCTGCTGATCGCGGTGCTCACGGTCGCCGACGGGCGGCGCCGCGAGCGCTTCTGCTCCAGCGGCTGTGGCCACTGGTGGCACCATCTGTCTGCCGCCGACTGACTGCTCGCAGCCGGTTTCGTTCCTCAGAAGGAGCGCTTCCGTTCTGGTGGCAGGTTTCTGGCGGACAGGGTCAGGCGGTGGCGTGTGAGGTCGACTTCGAGGATCCGTACGGTGATCTCGTCGCCCTCGCTCACGATCTGGCCGGGGTCTTCGACGGGCTCGTCACGGAACTCGGTGTTGTGCACGAGCCCCTCAACTCCGTCGGCGATGCGGACGAAGGCTCCGAACGGGATCAGCTTGGTGACCGTGCCGGTCGTGACAAGGCCTGCCTTCTTCGCGAAGGGAACGAGCGGGTCCTCCTGGAGGGCCTTCAGTGACAGCTGGACTTGTCCACGCCGGGTGTCTACGTCGATGATCTCTCCCACGACCCGCTGGCCGGCGGTGACAGCGTCTGCGGGATGGTCGATCCGCAGCCAGCTCAGTTCGGGGCCTCTGATGAACCCGGTGCACAGACCGGCCGGTTCGCCGACGAGGTTCACGAACACACCGAAGTTGTGGACGCTCCGCACCTGACCTTGGTGTGTTGCGCCGCGCCGAAGGCCAAGAAGAAACGCTCGCAGAGCCGGGTCCTCACACGCTGAAGCGGAGGCCCAGACGCGCTCCTGCTGCCAGTCGACGGCTATTACTTCGAAGGTGAGGCGCTGCCCGATGCTCACAGCCTCGGATGGATGCTCGATCGCCTTGCGGGTCAGATCGCCACGCGGGATACGCCCCACTGCTTTCCCGGGACCGGAGAACCCGTCCAGTTCGACGAGCACCTCCCGGTCCTCGACGCTCATGACGCGGCCGACACGGACTTCGCCGACTCGTATGGTGCTCAGGAATTCCTTCAGGGTCTCGCTCGACAGGGGTTCGGTCACGGCCATGACTCTAGGTCAGGGTGCTCTTCGCCCTTGCCCCTGAAGCCGCTGATCCTCATGCTCAGGCCCATGAACACGCCAAGCGGGAGCTTCGATGTCGTCCCCCCTGGAAGCTCTCTTCCCAGACGCCGGTGTCGCCGATCTCGGCCGCCTTCGTCGTTCGGCAGATGAGATCGATGACGTCCAGGTATCGGGGAAGCCCCAGGTCTGGGAGTGGTTCCCGCAGCACGTCACGTTCCCGGGACGGGCCAAGGCCGGCACACCGGAGCTCCCGTTGTCTCTGGTCTCCCTCTACAACGACGGCGCTGACTGGCTTGAGCTCTCACTCGACGTGGAGTGGACCAAGGAGGGCCTTCTCAATGTCTGGTCAGCCATCAGCATGGCCTGCTGGTGCGAGGTGACGAACATCAGTGACGACCACGTGAAGGTCCACTTCCGAATGAACATAGACGAGGACGGCTGGCCGCCGGCGAGCGTCGCGCGCCTGTGGGCGGTGGATCTCGGCGACGGAACGGTGCGGTTGGACCTGCCTTGTCGAAGGCGTGGCTGTCGAGGACGACGTACTTGGCGGAGCCGTCGGCCGTGGCGGTGGCCGTGATCGTGCTGCCGCTGCGCTGCTGGCCCGACTGCTTGACGAGGTGGCGGGCCTTCTCGTCGTAGCGGTAGAGGGCCGGTGCGGTGCCCTCCGTACGGTCGGGGTCGAGGCGGAAGATAAGCCTTGCGGCGCCGTCCGCGGGGCGGAGACCTGGAAGCCGTTGCCGAGGTAGCCCGGAGTGGACTCCGGGAACAAACTCGAGACCCGGACCGAGGAGCTGGATGCCGCGCGAGCGGCCAACCGAGAGCTCACTCGGGCCTTGAATCATCCACCATCCGGGGTCCAACGGGGGCGCACCTAGAGATTCCATAGGGGCGACGTGAGGAGCGCGTCGGCGCCTGAAACCAGGACGAAACACAGGAGCGCCAACTCGCCCCGGTCCAGTTGGTCCGTCTCCCAACGGGAGCCATCGGAACGCAGGATGAGACGCTCTTCACCGCAGATATTCCGAATGAAGTGCCGGTGGAAACGATGTGCGGTGAACGACAGGGCCCGGCCATCGCTCACATAAAAGTGAATGCCTCGGCGGCGCGGCACAAACGACCTGCTCGCAGCGCGCGCCGTGAACGGCACGCCATCCAGCCTGCCATGGACTCCGAGGCGCATCCTGCTCCGCAAGCCGTGCCAGGGCGGCGCGGCGTCGTCGATTTCCAGGACGACGTCCTCACCAAGGACGAGCTGCCAGCGCTCCCACGCCTCGGCTTTCGCAGTAGGGCTCGGTCGTTCGCCAGGCTCCCGCAAGAGGGTGTACTCGCCGTATGCCGTCGGGACAACGGCATACAGAGCGCGTTCAGGTGCAGGCTGGATCCACTTGGCTAACGGTGCACGCCAGCACGGTTGGATACGCGACTCAGGCACGACGAGCCCCCCGTCGACGACGCCGATCATAGGTACTGCGGCCAGAGGAGGTGAGTCCTTCCCACTCCGAGGAAGCCGCGCTGTCAACCTCCAATGGCCGCCGCTGGGCCACGTCACGGCCGAAGCACAGCGACCATCGGTTCGTACGAGCTTGCGATATCCCAATTTTCTCGACGAATGACTCCCCCGGCAGTCGTCATAGCCATCGGCATCCTCGACTGAGCTTGGCGTGGGGCATGCGTGGGGCGGTCGGAAGGCTGTCAGCGGGCGCGCGTAGATTCCGGTCGACCGTCCGGTCGAGTGGCGAGGAGGGAGCGAGTGATGGAGTGGGTCGGGGACTCTCGGCTGGCAGCCGGGCCTGAGGCCGCCTGGTACCTAGAGGCGGCTTTCACGGCGGGCGCTCAGCTGGGCACGGTGTACGACGATCCGACGACGCCGGTAGTCGTGACGGGCATCGAGGAGCTGACGACGATCCGCGTGCCCAGTGGCCGGCTCGTCGTCGATGCGCCCTGGGACGACGACGAGGTCTGGCACTACGAGAGGGGGCTGCCGACGAGGCCCCCGCGCGAGCTGGCCCTGAGGATTCCCCCAGGTGTCTACCGGGTGGAGATCGCGTGGACGGCGGGCCCGTACGAGTTCATGGGCGAGCACGTTGACGGCATTGAGTGCGCCGCGACGCGCTTCTGCATCAGCGACGACCATGTCGTCGGATGGGAGATGGGACTGAGCGTCGAGGACGATATCGACCGGCTTCAGCCGGGCGAAGTGCCCCGGTTCTTCTCCGACGCCAATGTCGGCTGCTTTGCCGACGCAGGTGCCTGGACGGCCTTGTCCGCGCCGTTTCGCACGTTCATAGACGGCGTCCCTGCCCCTCGCGATACCGAGCAGCTGGCTGACGGTTGCGAGCGGGTACGCGATGCGTCAATGCAGGCCGATCTGGTCACTTTTGGGGCCGAGTCGGGCGGCGTCGTCTGGCTGGGCCGCACGGAGACCGGCAACGTGGCGGCGATCGTCGTCACCAGCGGCCTGCCCGGTGCGAAAGCCTGACGTCGCCGGGCGATTGGAGCCTATCCGGCACCTCCCCGGCCGGGGAGGTGCCGGAGGACGCTGCCAGATCATCCCGAACGAGCGAAGCCACCGGTCGGTCAGGCGGTCGGTGTCGGGGCGGCGTGGGCGGTTGAGTCCTGCACGCTCGACGGTCACCCGATCCCGCGCACCACATCTGTCGCACCTGGGGGTGCTGGGTAACGACGCCGCTGAGCTGCGACGACGCTCCTGCCGATGCCTCGCACCACACGAGCACCCCCAGATGTGACCGTGCACCAAAGTTGGCCCCACTGGACAACTCCGATGCACAACCGCGGCTTGCTCAGAACAGGGAGTCCCAGAAGATCGTTTCCGGGTCGGGCTGTTCGGGATGGAGCATGAGGCGCTTGCAGCGCAGGAGGCCCGGTTCATTGGTTCCGGAGGCGGTGCTCATCCATCGCAGGGCCTCCATGGCGTGTGCGCGTTCGTCGTCGGCGAGGGTGTCGACGGTCCGGCGGAGTTCCTCGGGGGCGGGGTCATCGGTGAGGCAGAGCCATCCGATCGCCGCGGCCAGGCGGACTTCGGGGGCCTCCGCCGGGTCGTGCCATCGCTCGTACAGCCACGCCGCGGTCGGCGGGTGCGCGTGGGCGCGGGTGATCTCGGCGGTGGCCAGCAGAAAGGCGGCGCGGACCATGGCGTCACGCTCCGCCGCGAAACCGGCGGCCAGGGCGGTGCGGACGACGCGGTCGGGGTCGGCGGCGGTCGCCAGGGCGTAGGCGGTGTCGACGCGGACGGCGGAGTCCGGGTTTCCGAGGAGCGGCAGGAGCGCGGGCGTGTCGGCGGTGATCGCCGCCCGGGCGGCGGCCACCGACCAGCCGGCCGGGTATCCGGTCACCTCATAGCCGTAGTCGTCGTCGCCGTCGGGAGCGTGGCGCACGGGATCGGTGCGGTGGAGGAGGAGTTCCTCGCGGCAGGCGACGCCGAAGTGCCGGGCGCGGGCCGGGCCGGAGATGACGCCGAGGGCGGCGGCGCGGTGGGGGTGGCCGGGGGCCGTGGCGAGGGGGATCAGGAAGGGTACGGCCAGGGCGGCGGCGGCCCGGCTGTCGTTGGCGCACAGGCCCCACAGCACACCCGTCGCGCCCATGTCGGGTTCGTCGCCGGCAAGCAGGTGCTCAACGGCCTCCCGGGCGTCGGGCCCGTGGGGGAAGTTGCCCCATGGGACGGCGTCGAGGCCCAGGTCGCGTCGGGGCTCGGGCAGGATGCCAGCCACCACCGCCCGCACGTCGTACGGGCCGCCCGAGAACGAGGCCAGATCTGCCCCGTCCACCACGGCCCGGCACATCGCGAACGTCGGATCGCTCCGCCAGTCCCTCACATCACACCCCTACCATCGAACGCTCGAAAACGTGATCACGACGAACAGCCCCGCGGCAGGCGGTCCAGCCGCTCACGCCGGGGCCAATCATCGTGCACACCTGCGACACGGTCGTGATCACTCCACGACTCACCCTGTGCGGCGGTAGGCGCCGGCAGGGCCGGCGAGCCGCCCACCCCACTTGGCGTTGATCCGGTCCACGACGGGCGCTGACGGGGTCCCAGCTTCGATCTCCCTCAGCAGTTCCCCGTCATCGTCATAGAGCTCAAGACTGAACCGCAGACCGAACCGGGTCAGCAGCACAGCCAGCTCCTCGAACCGTTGAGGATCGACAACTCCGTTCAGGAGCGTGTCCCCGTCAGTCGGATCGACCTCGATGCGGCACCAGCTGGTCTCGACCTCATACGACCCCCACGACGAGCCTGATTGGGAACTCCAGTCAGCCCCTATGAAGCGCTCGGCCACCAACGATGCACTCGGGGCTCCTGCCAGGCCACCACACACATTGTTGTTGATCTCAAGCCAGACGGGATCGAGCGGCTGTCCCTCATCAGATATGTCCACAGCTGGATTATGAAACAGACCCCGCAACCCGCGATCGCACACGCTATCGACATCAAAACTCGGTTCTGGCACAGATCTTGGGGAGCGGTCGCGGAGCGTAACTGGAGAAGATTAGGCGGTTTTCGCGAGAACTGAGAAATAGCAGCACTCGAGTCGGCCGGTCGCTCGTCGTTTGAGAATGGTTCACCCGAAGCTTGCGGTACCAAGATGGACAGCGGGGTACAGCAGGTCGGGCCCGGTGCAGCACAGGTAGGAGCTGTGCCTCCATATGCTGACCCCATGACCTTCACGCATCCTCGTTGGGGACTTGAGTTCCACTGGTGGGCGGTCGATCCGTCCGGCCAAGTCGGGTTGTTCGACTCAGCGTTCGGCCCGGTGCCCACGGCGGCGAACGCCCATGTGCAGGCCCTGGATGAGGCGACCGCCTGCGCCATGACGCGGCACCCGGAGTGGTTCGCTGCGGAGTGCGGGGAGGATGACTGTCCTACGCACTGCGTCGTTGAGCTGGCACGGGCACCATATCTTTTCACCTGGGACTGCGAATATGACGATCGCTACTCGCGATACGGCGTGCCAACACAGCCGATTTTGGTGTCCGAGCTGCCTGCGACCCTGGCTGCTGTCGTGGGGCTTGTGGAGGTCGACTTTGCTTTCGATCAGGCCGCGCGGATCGACCTGGGATACCCCGGAGGCCGAGAGTGCATTTCAGCCTCGACGGCAACCCCCTGGACGTGCTGCCAACGGCAGCCGGATGGGCCGGTGCCGCACGCCTTCGGGGAGCTCGCTGCTCCGTAGTGTGAGTCTGGATGCGCAGTTGGCCGGGGGATCGGCAGCTATCTATCTGAGCTCCACTGCTCTGTGCCGTGATGCTGCCATGGCCAGCCAGCCGCCGCTTGCTGCTCCGCGCGGGCTCGGGTGGTGGCGAGGCGGTAGGCGTTTTTGGGAGGCACCTGTGCAGCGTCCCGTTCGATGTTCATGGGTTGTGGGTTCTGGCGCAGATCTTGGAGAGTGATCGCAGAGTGTTACTGGAGCAGGACCATTTTGCGGAGAAGTTCGAATCCGGCGCGACCGTAGAGCTGCCTTTTGATCTTCTTGATGCGGTTCACGGCTCCCTCGATGCTGCCGGAGCTCCAGTGCAAGGTGAGCCCTGCTGTCACGGCGTCGAGGTCCCGGAGCAGGTGGAGTGCGAAGCCGGTGAGGCCGGGTAGCTGGCTGGCATCGACTGCGTCGATCCAGGCAGGGAGCCTGGCACCCAGACGGTCGCTGAGAATCTCGCCGATATCGCGGACATGCCCGGCGGCCGTGTCCAGTTCGGGGCAGCGCGCCAGGACATCCTTCAGGCCCGCGCGGTCGTCCTCGCTCAGTGCGTTGGGGTGTCTGGTGAGCCAGCCGGTCACCTCGCGCACCGTCGGAGGCCGGGGCGGCGCGCCGGCCGGAGCCCCGCGGAGGGGTGGCGATGTGGGCGCGGACCATCTGGTAGGTGACGGGCGCGTTGTCGGCAACGAGTTCACTGTGGAGGCGGGTGACGCTGGTGCATCCCGCGGCGAATCGGCGCTCCAGGTAGGGCTTGTATGGGTCCAGCCTGCTGGGCCGGGGCCGGTTGTCGCGGATGGTGTCCTGCCAGCGTGCGGCGTTCGCGTACCGGAGGACGGTGTTGAGGCCCCAGCCCAGGTGCCGGGCGATCGCCCGACGTGAGTGCCCCTGGGCGAGCATCTTGTGGACCAGGGCGTGTGCGGCCTTCTTCCGCTCGGCTCGCCGGCCGACCGGCTCCGCGCCGTTCTGCGGCCGATCGGAAGCCGGTGGGGTGTCCTGCGGCAGCGTGCCGCTGGGCATCGGGTTGCGCAGGCAGTCGCGATGGGCGGCGACGCAGGTCTCCACGGCCCGGCCGAGGCCCTGCCATAGAGGGAACCGGTCAGCGACCTGCAGGGCATCGGGGACACCGCGGCGGGCGCCCTCGGCGTAGGCGCCTGCTCGGTCCCGGCAGATGATCTCCACGCTGGGGTGGCGGATCAGCCAGGCGGCCAGCGGTCCGCCCTCGCGGGTCGGGAGCACGTCGACCACTTGATGGTCTTCGACGCTGGTCAAGACAGTGGAGTAGGTCTGGCCGCGACGGATCGCGAAGTCGTCCACGCCCAGTACCCGTGGAGTACTGAACTGCGGATCGGGCAGTGCCATGACCCTGCGTAACAAGGTCATCCGCCCCGCACCGAAGCCGAGCTGGGCAGCCAGCCGAGCGCCGGCCCGCCCCGCCAGGGCGAGTCCCACCCGTTCCAGAGCGCGGTTGAGCCGCATGGTGAACCGTGCGTGCGGGACAGTCAGCCGGGCGAACGGCTCGGCGAACGTCCGGCGCGGGCAGTCCCCGACCCGCAGATGAAACGCCTGACCGTCAGACGGATCACAAAGCCCTGATCAGCGAGCGGAAGGTCCTTCAGCCTGCGCTGGTAACGATCGTGGACCCGGTCCGAGAAGAGGCCGCAGTCCGGACATGCCACCGCGACCGCGCGGCCTCTCGCCATCACCTCGACCGTGCCGAACGCGGCCATAACCGCCTCGACCTCCAGCTCGTCGATCCCCTCGAACACCAGCGAGTCCCAGAACAGCGCGTCGGTCTGCATGACCCGCACCATCACGGTCCACCGCCGACCACAGCAGCGAACGCAATACACCTGAGGGAGCGTCACTTCCGGCCGTCAGGCGACAAGGCGTACGCCGTCTCGTACGAGCCAGGCCCTCACAATCGAACGGCGATGTCACGCTCCGCGACCGCTCCCCAAGATCTGTGCCAGAACCCATCTCTCGTCGACATTCCCGAGCCGGTTGATCACCAACGTCCTCCGCAACCCGTCGACAAACGCTGTTCCTAGGCCTTGGAGTGTCGGGTAGCCGGGG
>NZ_DATCVQ010000514.1:0-8414 GCF_036566765.1 Streptomyces sp. | reverse complement strand
GAGGGGTCGAGGAAGCCGCCCATCATGTTGATCAGGGTGGACTTGCCCGCGCCGTTGGGGCCGAGCAGGCCGGTGACGCCGGGGCCGATGGTCATGGTCACGTCGTTGACGGCGACGACGTTGCCGAACCAGCGCGAGGCGTGGTCGATGTTGAGCGTGGTCACAGCCCGACCTTTCGGTAGCGGCGCATCAGCACGGCGTACGAGCCAAGGATCAGCGCGAGGACGGCGAAGACGTAGACCGCTCCGGCGCCGGCGCCGACGGCCACCTCGCCGGGGAAGGCGGGCGGGGCGCCGAGGAAGGCGGTCTGCACGCCGCTGATGAGGGTCATGGGCGAGAACAGGCCCATCCATTCGATGGGGCCGAGGTTGTCCGTGCCGTAGGCGATGCCCTGGATGGTGGTGACCGCGCCGTACGAGATCGTCAGCACGGCGATCACGGCGGCGACGCCGAAGCCGCGGCGCGGCGTGAGCGCGGCCATGACCAGGCCGATGCCGCCGAAGAGCAGCGAGAGCAGGGCCACGGAGACGAGGCCCTGGCCGAAGAGCGCGGTCTGGTCGGCGAAGTCGAGCTTCGCGAGCAGTGCGCCGATGTAGAGGATCACCAGCGGGACGGCGGTGAGGATGAACAGGGCCGCCGCCATCGCGCCGTACTTGGCCAGCACGTAGTCCGCCCGCTCGATGGGCCGGGAGAAGTACAGCGGCACCGTCCGGAACCGCAGGTCGCGGGAGACGGACTGCGGGGCCTGGGCGGCTACGTAGATGCCGATGACGACCTGGAGGAACAGCGCGTACTGCGTGTACTCGATGGCCAGCTTGGGCGCCTTGGTGACGACCGCGACGGCGACGATGATCAGCGCAGGGACGCACATCACGGCGAACAGGATCATCGGCAGCACCTTGGACTTGGCGCTGCGGCCCAGTCCGTACGCTCCGCGCAGCGACTGCGAGAACAGCGCCCGGCGGGCGTATCCGCGGCCGAGCCGCGGCCCGTCGTACGTGCGGTAGCCGATGTTGTGGATCTGGGTGGTCTCGGGGGCCTGGGAGCTCATCGCGCCGGCACCTCCTCCTGCTGCTGCTCGGAAGCCTGGGGGCGGAACACCTCGGCGATGTGGTGGCGGCGCTGCTCCATCCGCACCAGGCCGAGGCCGAGGCCGGCGACCGTGTCTCTGACCAGGTCGTACGTCTCGTCGCCGGTGGCCTCCAGGAGGAGGATGTGGCCGGCGCCGGGCAGGCCCTCCTCCGTGCTCTCGTGGAGGGCGACGCCGGCGGCGGCGAGCGCCTCGCGCAGTGCCTTGGTGCC
This sequence comes from Streptomyces sp., assembly GCF_036566765.1. Classification (GTDB taxonomy): domain Bacteria; phylum Actinomycetota; class Actinomycetes; order Streptomycetales; family Streptomycetaceae; genus Streptomyces. The sequence continues at coordinate 7,112 of NZ_DATCVQ010000514.1, read as the reverse complement.
GTCCGGGTGCGTGTCCGAGTCGGTGACCTCGACGGCGAGGGTGGTCGTGGTGCGGGTGAAGTCGCTGGTGGAGCTGGAGCGCAGCAGCTGGCCGCCGTCGATGACGACGACGTGGTCGCAGGTCCGCTCCAGCTCGCCGAGGAGGTGGGAGGTGACCAGGACGGAGATGCCGAAGTCGGTCCAGACGCGGCGGATCAGGCCGAGCATCTCGTCCCGGCCGACCGGGTCCAGGCCGTTCGTCGGCTCGTCGAGGAGGACCAGCTTCGGGTCGTGGACCAGGGCCTGGGCCAGCTTCACCCGCTGTTTCATGCCGGTCGAGTAGCCGCCGATGGGGCGGTAGCGCTCTTCGTAGAGGCCGACGTGGCGCAGGGTGTCGGCGGTCCGCTCGCGCGCGGCGGTCGCGGGCAGGCCGGACATCCGGGCCATGTGGACCACGAGCTCGGTCGCCGAGACGTCCGGCGGCAGACAGTCGTGCTCGGGCATGTACCCGACGCGCTCGCGGATGGCGGAGCCATGGGTGGCGACGTCGAGTCCGAGGACTTCGGCGCGGCCCTCCGTGGCCGGGGACAGACCAAGAAGAATCTTGATCATCGTGGACTTACCGGCTCCGTTGGCACCCACCAGTCCGGTCACACCGGGCCCGATGTCCAGGGAGAGCCGGTCGAGAGCGGTCACCCTGGGGAACCGCTTGCTGAGGCTTTCGGTGGCGATCACAGTCACGCTTCGAAGGTAGTGGCGTGCGCCACAGGAGTCGTCAGCCCAACGGCTCGATCCATGTCCGACTCCAGGAGTACATGCCCGTAGGGGAGCGACGACGAAAGTCAGCGGGCGCCGGCCGCCGATGTGACCCTCGCCTTCCGTTTCCACAGGTTCCCACTGGCTTTTGCACACCCCTTGACGCAGACGCCAGGCATTGTCACATTCATCGGTGTCAAGTTACGCGCACGTAGCGCAATCGGCGGGACGGACGGGAGGGCGGGTCGCATGACGACAGCGACAGCGGGCGAACTGGCCGCGGACCTGCGCGGGTTCAGGGAGGTCCAGCGCCTCTCCTACGAGTGCGCGGAGGCCGTCGCGGCACAGCTCAAGCCGGGCGTGACCGAGCGCGAGGCGGCGAAGATGCAGCGGGACTGGCTGTACGCGCGCGGGGTACGGGACTGGTTCCACCGGCCCTTCGCCTGGTTCGGCGACCGCACCGCCTTCGTGGACTTCAAGATCCCGCTGCAGTTCTTCCCCACGAACCGGCGCCTCGAGGCGGGGATGCCGTTCATCCTCGACATGGCACCGGTCTACAAGGGGTACACGGCTGACATCGGGTACTCCGGCTGCCTGGGCCTGAACCCGATGCACGACAAGCTGCTCGCCGACCTGAAGGACCACCGCGAGCTGATTCTGCGCGAGGTGCGCGAGCGCCGCACGCTGCGGGAGATCTACGAGGACGTGGACCGGCTCATGGTCCGCCAGGGCTACGCCAACCGGCACCGCGCGTATCCCTTCGGCGTCATCGCCCACAAGATCGACCGGGTGAAGGAGCGACGCTGGTCGCCGACCCTGTTCGGCTTCGGCACGCAGTCCCTGAAGGGACTGGCGAGCGACGCGATACACGGCCACCGGGACGGCTGGTCGCCGCTCTGGTCGCCGTACAAGTTCTCCGACCACCCGCCCCGGCCGGGGCTGTGGGCGGTCGAGCCGCACCTCGGCTTCCGGGGTACGGGCGCGAAGTTCGAGGAGATCCTGGTCGTCACCGACTCCACGGACCCGCAGCAGAGCGCGTTCTGGCTGGACGACGACCTGCCGCACGTGCGGCGCTGGGCCGAGACCGAAGCGGAAGGAAGGGCGGCGTGATGACGGGGCTGAAGGGAGCGCGGGAGCGCTGGGTCCGGACCGGCGGGATCGAGCTGTGCGTCGCCGAGCTCGGCGACGAGAGCCGGCCGACGGTCCTGCTCGTGCACGGCTACCCGGACTCCAAGGAGGTGTGGTCGGAGGTCGCGACCCGGCTCGCCGACCGGTTCCACGTGGTGCTGTACGACGTGCGCGGGCACGGCCGGTCGACGGCCCCGAAGCCGCTGCGCGGCGGCTTCACGCTGGAGAAGCTGACGGACGACTTCCTGGCGGTCGCCGACGCGGTCAGCCCGGACCGGCCGGTGCACCTGGTCGGACACGACTGGGGCTCGGTGCAGTCCTGGGAATTCGCGACGGTCCGCCGGACGGAAGGCAGGATCGCGTCCTTCACCTCGATGTCCGGACCATCCCTGGACCACTTCGGGCACTGGATCAAGCAGCGGATGACCCGGCCGACCCCGCGCCGGGTGGGCCAGCTGCTCGGGCAGGGCGCGAAGTCCTGGTACGTCTACATGCTGCACACGCCGGTACTGCCGGAGCTGGCCTGGCGCGGCCCGCTCGGCAAGCAGTGGCCGAAGATCCTCCAGCGGGTGGAGAAGGTCCCGGCCGGGGACTACCCGACCGCCTCCCTGCCCTCCGACGCGGCCCACGGCGCCTGGCTCTACCGGGACAACGTGCGCCCGCGGCTGCGGCGGCCGCGCCCCGACGCGTACGCGCACGCCCCGGTGCAGCTGATCACGCCGACCGGCGACGCGTTCCTGTCGGAGCGGCTCTACGACGACCTGGCGACCTGGGTGCCCGACCTCACCCGGCGCACGCTGCCCGCCAAGCATTGGGTGCCGCGCACCCGCCCCGACCAACTGGCCGCCTGGATCACCGAGTTCGTCGACGCCAACGAGAACCCCGAGACCAAGGCGCCCAAGCAGGCGGCGAAGAGCGAGGTCCACCCGGCGTACGCCGAGCGGTTCGGCGGCCAGCTGGTCCTGGTGACCGGCGCGGCCAGCGGCATCGGCCGGGCGACCGCGTTCGCGTTCGCCGAGGCGGGCGCGCGGGTGGTGGCCGTGGACCGCGACGCCGAGGGCGCGGCCCGAACAGCCGAGATGGCCCGGCTCATCGGCGCTCCCCAGGCGTGGGGCGAGAGCGCCGACGTCTCCGACGAGCAGGCCATGGAGAAGCTGGCCGCGAAGGTCGCGGACGAGTACGGCGTGGTGGACGTCCTGGTCAACAACGCCGGGATCGGTCTGAGCGGCTCCTTCTTCGACACCACCAGCGAGGAGTGGAAGAAGGTCCTCGACGTCAATCTGTGGGGCGTCATCCACGGCTGCCGGGTCTTCGGCGCGCAGATGGCCGCGCGCGGACAGGGCGGCCACATCGTCAACACCGCGTCGGCGGCGGCGTTCCAGCCGTCCCGGGCGCTGCCCGCCTACAGCACGTCGAAGGCGGCGGTGCTGATGCTGAGCGAATGCCTGCGCGCGGAGCTCGCCGGGCAGGGCATCGGCGTCACCGCGATCTGCCCCGGCATCGTCAACACCAACATCACCGCGACGGCCCGGTTCGCCGGGGCGGGCGACGAGGAGCAGGCCCGCCGCCAGAAGCACGCCTCGCGGCTGTACGGGATGCGCAACTACCCGCCGGAGAAGGTCGCGGACGCGATCCTGCGCGCCGTGCTGCGCAACCAGGCGGTCGTCCCGGTCACACCGGAGGCGCACGGGCTGCGCTTCATGTCCCGCTTCACGCCGCGTACGCTGCGCGCGCTGGCCCGGTGGGAGCCGCCGGCGTAGCCCGACGGCGGCCGTACCATCCCTCGCAGAGGGGTTGGAGGAGCGGTTTTGTCTGAGCAGTCAGTAGCGGCGCAGTCGCCGGCACCGTCGTCGGCACCGTCGTCGGCGGCCGAGAACCGGTCGGGCGACTACCGGGCGCCCGAGTACCGGATCGAGGACCTGGCGCATCACAGCGGCGCCACGGTCCGGACGATCCGTGCCTACCAGGACCGCGGCCTGCTGCCGCGGCCGGAGCGCCGGGGCCGGTCCAACGTGTACGGGGACGCCCACCTGGCCCGGCTGCGGCAGATCGCGGACCTCCTTGACCGCGGCTACACGCTGGCCTCGATCAAGGAGCTCCTGGAGGCTTGGGACACCGGTCGGGGCCTCGGCGGGGTACTCGGCCTGGTCGCCGAGGTGGACGGCCCGTGGACGGACGAGGAGGCGGACCGGATCTCGCGTGCGGAGCTGGACGCCCGCTTCGGCGGGGAGCCGGACGAGGACGCGATCCGGGACGCGATGGAGCTGGGCGTCCTGGTGCCGATCCAGGACCGGGAGGAGGAGTTCCTCGTCCCGAGTCCCCAAGAGCTCGCGGTGGCCGCCGAGTTGTACGCGGCGGGCGTGCCACTCTCCGCGATCACCGGACATCTGCGGGAACTTCGCGGCCAGGTCGAGCACATAGCCTCCCGTTTCCTGGAGTTCACCACCGAGCACGTCTTCGCCCGCTATCTGGAGCACCGTCCTCCGACAGACGCGGACGCGGCCGCCGCGGCGACGATGGTGCGCCGGCTGAGGCCGCTCGCGCAGCAGACCGTCGACGCGGAACTGGCCCGCGCCATGCGGACGTTCGCGCACCGGCACCTCCAGCACCACCTGTCCGCGGACTCGCTGCCGCTGCGGGAGGATGAGCCGCGCCAGGTGACCCTGCCGCCCGAGACGATCGAGGCCGTGGAGAGGCTTGTTGGCCGGGAGAACGTCTCGGCGTTCGTCGCGGCAGCCGCCGAACGCGAAGTACAGGCGCGGACATTGGATGCACTTGCGGCAAGCCAGTCTAATCAGGCATGAGTTACCCAAAATGCCTTATTCTGCCCGGGAGTTGTCCACAGAATCGCCAATTCCCTTGTGGATAAATCTAGTTCGCTGTGGATCAAACCTCCTCACCTCAATTGAATGGTCCGGATCACGAAGCTCGTGCATCCTGAGCCGATGGACGAACGACGCACCGTGAAGGTGTCGAAGTACCTCTCCAAGCATCTGCGTCATCAGCCGGAGCGGATCGGGCTGGTCCTCGACGCGCAGGGCTGGACGGAGATCGACGCACTGCTGCGCGCGGCCGCCGCGCACGGCTTCCCGATCACCCGCGCCGAACTCGACCACGCGGTCGCCGCCAACGACAAGAAGCGGTTCGCGGTCGAGGGGAGCCGGATCCGCGCGAGCCAGGGCCACACGGTGGAGGTCGACCTCGGTCTGCCGGTCGCCGAGCCGCCCGCGTACCTCTACCACGGCACGGTCGCCCGCTTCCTGGACGCGATCCGCGCCGAGGGACTGCGCCCGATGGCCCGCCACCACGTGCATCTCTCGGCGGACCGGGAGACCGCGACCCGGGTCGGCGCACGCCGCGGCCGGCCGGTGGTGCTGAGCGTGGACGCGGGGGCCATGCATCGCGCCGGGCATGTCTTCCACCTCAGCGCCAACGGCGTCTGGCTGACCGACTCCGTGCCTCCGGAGTTCCTCCGCTTTCCGGGCTGAGGCATGATCGACTCCATGGGACACTCTCGTCTGCCCACCACCGAGTCGGCCGTCACCGCGATCCGCGAGATCGCCCAGGAGGAGAACCGCGAGATGACGGTGACCGACGACATCGGCGCCGACCAGACCTCGCGCCGCACGTCCTCCGGCGCCTTCACCGTCCTCGACCCGGACGGATCGCTGCCGCACGAGGCGTTCGTCGAGCTGGGCGGCTCCCCCGCGGTGAGCGTCCAGCTCTTCCCCGAGGACGACGCGAAGATCGTCGTCGACGGGGTGGAGTTCGCGGACGTGCCGCGCGACTCCGTCCCCGCCTTCCTGCGCTCCCTCTACGGCGGGCTCGCGTACGTGAAGGGCCGGTTCTGGCCGGCGGGCTGGTGGCTGGTCGTGCCACTGCCCGGCGACGAGACCTACAAGGAGCTGGTGCTGCGCGGCACCCTCACACCCTGGCTCAGTTCCCGGGTGCGCTGACGCCCAGCTGGGCCAGTCCCTCCGAGGCGATCTTCTCGAAGACCGACTCGTCCGCCGCGAACACCGAGTCGGCGATCGGCATGTGGATCACTATCTCCGTGAAGCCCAGCTCGTAGTGGCGCCCGGCGAAGTCCACGAAGGCGTCGAAGGATTCCAGCGGGCGGTCCGGGGTGAAGCCGGTGAGCAGGATCTTGTCCATCGCGGCGACCTCCCGGCCGGCCTCGGCGCATGCCGTGCCGAGCTTCTCGATCTGGCCGCGGATGGCCTCCAGGGACTGCTCCGGCGTGCCGTCCTCGAAGAGCTTCGGGTCGCCCGTGGTCACCCACGCCTGCCCGTGCCGCGCCGCCAGCCGCAGCCCGCGCGGTCCGGTCGCCGCCACGGCGAACGGCAGCCGCGGCCGCTGCACGCATCCGGGAATGTTGCGCACCTCGTCCGCCGAGTAGAACGTGCCCCGCTGCGAGACCACGTCCTCGCTGAGCAGCCGGTCGAGCAACGGCACGAACTCGGCGAGCCGGTCGGCCCGCTCCCGCGGCGTCCAGGGCTCCTGGCCCAGCGCCGTCGCGTCGAAGCCGACGCCGCCCGCGCCGATGCCGAGCGTGATCCGGCCTCCGGAGACGTCGTCCAGCGTGATCAGTTCCTTGGCGAGGGTGACCGGATGGCGGAAGTTGGGGGAGGTGACCATCGTGCCCAGGCGCAGCCGGTCGGTGACGCCCGCCGCGGCGGTCAGCGTCGGTATGGCGCCGAACCACGGGCCGTCCCGGAACGTGCGCCAGGACAGGTGGTCGTAGGTGTACGCGGCGTGGAAGCCGAGCTGCTCGGCGCGCAGCCACTGGTCGCGGCCGCCGTCGTGCCAGCGACGGGACGGGAGGATCACGGTGCTCAGACGCATACCTCGACAGTACGTGCCGCCACCGACACCTTGCATCAGAGCCTCTGCGAGCAGGGCCTGCGGGGTCCCTGAGGCCTGTGTGGCATGTGCGCCCCCACGCGCCCCGTCGTCCCTCCGGATGATCGCCCCGTGCCCCACTCAGATGTGCACGCATCCGCACGACCGTGCATGAAGTGCGTGAGAATGGGTCCGTGACCTCACCCCTCCCCGCGCGCGGCGCTGCCCCGGCCCCCCGACTGATCGCCACCGACCTCGACGGCACCCTGCTGCGCGACGACAAGTCCCTCTCCGCGCGCACCGTCGCCGCGCTCGCCGCGGCCGAGGCCGCCGGGATCGAGGTCTTCTTCGTCACCGGACGCCCCGCCCGCTGGATGGACGTCGTCAGCGATCACGTCCACGGTCAC
>NZ_DATCVQ010000513.1:0-42578 GCF_036566765.1 Streptomyces sp. | reverse complement strand
GTCTCCTTGTACTTCACGCTCATGTCCGCGCCGGTCTCCTTCATGGTCTTGATGACCTTGTCGAGGGAGACCAGGTGGCTGCCGTCGCCGCGCATCGACATCTTCGCGGCGGTGACGGCCTTCACCGAGGCCATGCCGTTGCGCTCGATGCACGGGATCTGGACCAGACCGCCGACCGGGTCGCAGGTCAGGCCCAGGTTGTGCTCCATGCCGATCTCGGCGGCGTTCTCCACCTGCTCGGGGGAGCCGCCGAGGACCTCCGCCAGGGCGCCGGCGGCCATCGAGCAGGCCGAGCCGACCTCGCCCTGGCAGCCGACCTCGGCGCCGGAGATCGAGGCGTTCTCCTTGAAGAGCATGCCGACCGCGCCGGCCGCCAGCAGGAAGCGGACCACGCCGTCCTCGTCGGCCCCGGGGACGAAGTTCATGTAGTAGTGCAGAACCGCCGGGATGATGCCCGCCGCGCCGTTCGTCGGGGCGGTGACCACGCGGCCGCCGGCCGCGTTCTCCTCGTTCACGGCCATCGCGTAGAGGGTGATCCACTCCATCGCGTGCGCCTTCGGGTCGCCCTCGGAGCGCAGCTTGCGGGCCAGCGACGAGGCGCGCCGGCGGACCTTCAGGCCGCCCGGCAGGATGCCCTCGCGGGACATGCCGCGCGAGACGCAGGACTGCATGACCCGCCAGATCTCGAGCAGCCCCTCGCGGATCTCCTCCTCGGTGCGCCAGGCCTTCTCGTTCTCCAGCATCATCGAGGAGATCGACAGGCCGCTCTCGTTCGCCATCCGCATCAGCTCGTCGCCGGTGCGGAAGGGGTACTTCAGGACCGTGTCGTCCGGCACGATCGGGTTCTGGCCGTCCACGGCGTCCTCGTCGACGACGAAGCCGCCGCCGACCGAGTAGTACGTCTTCTCCAGGACGAGCGCGCCCTCGGCGTCGTACGCGAAGACCGTCATGCCGTTGGCGTGGTACGGCAGCGCCTTGCGGCGGTGCAGGATCAGGTCGTCGTCGAAGGCGAACGGGATCTCGTGCATCCCGAGCAGGTTGATCCGCCCGCTCTGCTTGATCCGCTCGAACTCGTCGTCCGCGGTCTCCACGTTCACCGTGCGCGGCGAATTGCCCTCCAGACCGAGCAGGACGGCCTTCGGGGTGCCGTGGCCGTGCCCGGTCGCGCCCAGCGAGCCGTACAGCTCCGCCCGTATCGACGCGGTGTGCGCGAGCAGCCCCTCGTTCTTCAGCCGGCGGGCGAACATGCGGGCCGCGCGCATGGGGCCCACCGTGTGGGAGCTCGACGGGCCGATGCCGATCGAGAACAGGTCGAAGACCGAGATGGCCACGGGGACTCCTTGTGGGGGCTAGACGTCGTTGTCTGCCGGGGTGGTGCAGAAACGCTGAGCATGGGACGGGGCACCGCGCCCACTGTCACTGTCCAGTGTGCGCGGTGCCCCGGAGGTTCGTACGAACAAAAGGGTACGAAATTACTTCAGGCCGGGGTACAGCGGGTGCTTGTCGGCCAGCGCGGTGACCCGGGCCTTGAGGGACTCGGCGTCGAAGCCGGGCTTCAGGGTCTCCGCGATGATGTCGGCGACCTCGGTGAAGTCCTCGTCGCCGAAACCGCGGGTCGCGAGCGCCGGCGTACCGATGCGCAGACCCGAGGTGATCATCGGCGGACGCGGGTCGTTCGGGATCGCGTTCCGGTTGACCGTGATGCCGACCTCGTGGAGACGGTCCTCGGCCTGCTGGCCGTCGAGCTCGCTGTTGCGCAGGTCGACCAGGACCAGGTGCACGTCCGTGCCGCCGGACAGGACCGAGACACCGTGCGCGGTGACGTCGTCCTGGACCAGGCGCTCGGCCAGGATCCGGGCGCCGTCCAGCGTGCGCTGCTGGCGCTCCTTGAACTCCTCCGAGGCCGCGACCTTGAAGGAGACCGCCTTGGCGGCGATCACGTGCTCCAGCGGGCCGCCCTGGAAACCGGGGAAGACCGAGGAGTTCAGCTTCTTCGCGAACTCCTTCTTCGCCAGGATGATGCCGCCGCGCGGGCCGCCCAGGGTCTTGTGCGTGGTGGAGGTGACCACGTCCGCGTACTCGACCGGGTTCGGGTGCAGACCGGCGGCGACCAGGCCGGCGAAGTGGGCCATGTCGACCCACAGGTACGCCTCGACCTCGTCCGCGATCCGGCGGAACTCGGCGAAGTCCAGCTGGCGCGGGTACGCGGACCAGCCGGCGATGATGACCTTGGGGCGGTGCTCCTTGGCGAGGCGCTCGACCTCGGCCATGTCGACCAGACCGGCCTCGTCGACGTGGTACGCGACCACGTTGAACTGCTTGCCGGAGAAGTTCAGGCGCATGCCGTGGGTCAGGTGACCGCCGTGGGCGAGGTCCAGGCCCAGGATCGTGTCGCCGGGCTGGGCGATCGCGAACAGCGCGGCCTGGTTCGCGGACGCGCCGGAGTGCGGCTGGACGTTGGCGTACTCGGCGCCGAACAGGTCCTTGATCCGGTCGATGGCGATCTGCTCGGCGACGTCGACGTGCTCGCAGCCGCCGTAGTACCGGCGGCCGGGGTAGCCCTCGGCGTACTTGTTGGTGAGGACCGAGCCCTGCGCCTCCATGACCGCGACCGGAGCGAAGTTCTCCGAGGCGATCATCTCGAGGGTGGACTGCTGACGGTGGAGCTCGGCGTCGACGGCGGCGGCGACGTCCGGGTCCAGCTCGTGGAGAGGGGTGTTCAGAAGCGACATCGGGAGGGGTTCCTTAGCTGCCGGAGAACTCGGTGTACTCGTCCGCGGAGAGCAGGTCCTTCGGCTCCTCCGCGATGCGTACCTTGAAGAGCCAGCCGCCCTCGAACGGAGCCGTGTTCACCAGGGACGGGTCTTCCACGACGTCCTGGTTGGCCGCGACGACCTCGCCGGTCACGGGGGAGTACAGGTCGCTGACCGACTTGGTCGACTCCAGCTCGCCGCAGGTCTCGCCCGCGGTCACGGTGTCGCCGACGTCCGGGAGCTGGACGTACACGACGTCGCCGAGGGCGTTCGCCGCGTGCTCGGTGATGCCGACCGTCGCGACGCCGTCCACGGCGTCCGACAGCCACTCGTGCTCCTTGCTGTAGCGCAGCTGCTGGGGGTTGCTCATGACCTGAATTCTCCTGTACGCGGAAGAGTGCTGATGAACGGGGAGTGCAGTGAGGGACGAGACGTGCTCAGTGTCACTTCTGGCGCTTGTAGAACGGCAGCGCCACGACCTCGTACGGCTCGTGGGTGCCGCGGATGTCCACGCCGACGCCCTCGGCGCCGGGCTCGGCGTGCGCCGCGTCGATGTACGCCATCGCGATCGGCTTGCCCAGGGTCGGGGACGGGGCGCCCGAGGTGACCTCGCCGACGACCTCGCCGGCCACGACGACCGGCATCCCGGCGCGCGGCACCCGGCGGCCCTCGGCGATCAGGCCGACCAGCTTGCGCGGCGGGGCGGTCTCGGCGCGCTCGGCGGCCTTCTCCAGCGCCTCGCGGCCGACGAAGCGGCCCTCGTTGGTGGTCTTCTCGAACTTCACGACCCGGCCGAGCCCCGCGTCGAACGGGGTGAGGGAGGTGGTCAGCTCGTGGCCGTACAGCGGCATGCCCGCCTCCAGGCGGAGCGTGTCGCGGCAGGACAGGCCGCACGGCACCAGGCCGACCGGCGCGCCGGCCTCGGTCAGCGCACGCCATACGCCCTCGGCGTGCTCCGGCTTCAGGAAGAGCTCGAAGCCGTCCTCGCCGGTGTAGCCGGTGCGGGCGATCAGCGCGGGGACCCCGGCGACCGTGCCCGGCAGGCCGGCGTAGTACTTCAGCCCGTCCAGGTCGGCGTCGGTGAGGGACTTCAGGATGCCGGGGGACTCCGGGCCCTGGACGGCGATCAGCGCGTACGCGTCGCGGTCGTCGCGCACCTCGGCGTCGAAGCCGGCGGCGCGCTCGGTCAGCGCGTCGAGGACGATCTGCGCGTTGGAGGCGTTGGCGACGACCATGTACTCCGTGTCGCCGAGGCGGTAGACGATCAGGTCGTCGAGGATGCCGCCGTCCTCCTGGCAGATCATCGTGTAGCGGGCGCGGCCGACTCCGACCGTGGAGATGTTGCCGACCAGCGCGTGGTCGAGCAGCTCGACGGCCTGCGGGCCCGTCACGGTGATCTCGCCCATGTGCGAGAGGTCGAAGAGGCCGGCCTTGGTGCGCACGGCGGTGTGCTCGTCGCGCTCGCTGCCGTAGCGCAGCGGCATGTCCCAGCCGGCGAAGTCGGTCATGGTCGCGCCCAGCGAACGATGCAGGGCATCGAGGGCGGTCAGACGGGGGGCAGTGCTCATCGGGTGGCTCCCGGGTCCCAGGGCGTGGCGTGCAGGGCACGACGTACATGACGGGTGAGGACATCCTCCCCATCTGTCATGGAACCTGAGAGGTTCACCGGGGGCATCCCCGGCTTGCACCTTGGGTGGGACCGCGCTGACGCGGCCCGCTTTTCAGATCTGCCTCATCCACGCGGTATCGGGGCCTGAGAGATTCAAGGGAGGGTCTTGCTCCTTCGGCGCCCGGCCGGATACTTCCGGCTCGGGACTCTCCCGCGCGGATTCGAGCGGCCAGTATGTGGTTGTGTGCGCTTGGCGCGCACATCATTGCATGCGGGGTCTGATCGGCAAATCGCTTGTGCCTCATTACCGTCTCTTTACACTTCATGGGCAAGGGTCCCGAAAGACCCGGCAGGGGGAGAAGCGATGACGTGGCAGCGAACCGGCGCGATGGCGACAGGGACGGGCATACCGGCCCAGCAGGTGCAGCGCGCCGCCCGGCACAGGGCCGCGCCCGTGCTGCGCGATCTGCGCGAGCGCGAGGGCCGCGGCCCGAGCGTGCTCACCTTCGCGGAGGGTGACGTGGTGGTCGTCTCCGGGCTCCCCGGCAGCGGAAAGTCGACGCTCATCCGCCGCGCGGCGCAGGACCGGGCCATCGACTCGCAGGACGTCCGTGAGCGCTGGGAGGCGAAGATGCCGGGCTTCCTGCCGTACGCCGTCTACCGCCCCCTGGTCCGCATCGCGCACTACGCCGGACTGCGCGCCGCCCTGCGCTCCGGCGCGAGCGTCGTCGTCCACGACTGCGGCACCCAGAGCTGGGTCCGCCGCTGGCTGGCCCGCGAGGCACGCCGCCGCGGCCGCGCCCTGCACCTGATCCTGCTCGACGTCACCCCCGAGACCGCCCGCGACGGCCAGCGCGACCGGGGCCGGGGCGTGTCCGGGTACGCGTTCACCCGGCACCGGCACGCGGTCGGCCGGCTGCTCGCCGCCGCCCAGTCGCCGCGCCCCCCGGCCGGCTGCGCCACCACCACCCTGCTCGACCGGCCGGCCGCCACCGCCCTGCGCCGCATCGCCTTCCGCCCGGCGCCCTGATCCACTCCGTCGGGCCGGAGGGCAACCCTCCGCCGCTCGGCGCCGTCCTGGTGGGAGAAGTCACCGCGTCCGAATCGGGGGCAGCGTGCCCCCGGTGTCGGTCCGCGACGTTAAGGTGCCCGCAGGACGCGCCGCCGGAAGGGAAGAACGAAGAACGTGGACATCGCATGGCCGGGCAACGAGCTGGAAGAGACGCTCGCCGCCTCGCTCGGCGCCCCCTCCGCCGGAGCCCGTCTCGTCGAGGTCCTCGGGCGCAGCCACGTGTGGGTGCCCCTGCCGCAGGGCGGCGGCCCCGACAGCCGCTCGCTCGATCTGCCCACGGTGGAGATCGACGGCGGCGCCTACGTCCCCGTCTTCAGCTCCGAGCAGCAGTTCCTCGCCTGCGTCGGCGCCCACATGTCGTTCACCGTCGCCCCCGCCCGTGACTTCGCCCGCGGTCTGCCGCCGCAGCTCGGCCTCGCCGTGAACCCCGGCGGCACCGTCGGCGTCCCGCTGCCCCCGCCCGCCGTCGCCGAACTGTGCCGCACCGGCCGCACCCCGCTGGACGGCACGGCGAGCGGCGGCCGGGTCCGGCTCTTCGAGCCCGACTGGCAGGACGACCCGGTCGACTTCCTGTCCGCCGCGGCAGAGGAGTTCGACGCGCTCGGCACCGTCACCACCGCCCGCCGCGTCCTCGCCAGCGTCGAGGGCGCCGAGCCGGCGCTCTTCATCGGCGTCCAGCTCTCCGTCTACGACGGCGTGCACCGGGACGCGCCTCCCCCAGACTTCGTCCGGGGGGACCCCCAGGACGCGCTCGGCCGCGCGCTCGGCCGGGTCGAGGTCCGCTGGCCGGTCAACATCGTCCTGCTCGACGTGGCCCAGGACCCGGTGGCCGACTGGATGCTGGCGAAGGTGCGCCCGTTCTACCAGCGCGTGTACGCATAATCGGTACCGAGACAATCCGAACCGAACGGCAGACGGAAGAGGGGCGGAACCCAGGGTGAGTGCGTCGCGCGACGCTGCGGTCGGCCGGACCGGGCAGGCCGGCGGCCAGGTGGAACACCTGCTGCGCCAGGTCGCTCCCGGCCGCTACGACGCCTACGAGGCGCTGCTCGGCGCGCTCGCCGCGGAGCAGGTCTGGATGCTGCTCTGGCACGGCCGGCCCGGCGCCTCCGACGCCCAGTACGGGAACATGCAGGTCGACGGCCTCGGCTACGCGCCCTGCGTCACCTCCGCCCAGGAACTCGGCGCCTCCGGCTGGAACCGCGCCCACGAGGTCGTCACCGGCCGGGACATCGCCCGTGCCCTCTACCCCGACCGCTGGGGCATCTGGCTCAACCCGCACGCCCCCGGCGGCGGCGTCGGCATCCCGTGGGCCGACCTGCGCCGGATCGCGACCGGTCTCGACCGGATGCCCGCCGGACCGCTGCGGCTCTCCGAACCCGCCCTGGAGATCCCGCAGTTCTACGCCCTGCTCACGCAGAACGCGCACCGCACCCCCGCCGTCCGCTCGCTGCGCCGGGCCTGGGTGCAGCCGGTGCTCGGCTCCCCGTACCTCGCCATCGGCCTCGACCTGTACGACACCGCGCCGGCCTCCGTCGACGCCGTGCGGGAGATGATGCGCCAGTCCGTGGCCGCGGTGCCCGACGGGCTGCCCGTCTCGACCGTCGCGATGTCCGACGCGTACGACCCGGTGGCGATGTGGCTGCACGCGTCCGCCCGGCCCTTCTACGACCGCGAGGCGCACGCCGCGCCGGCGCGTGGATCCGGCTACGGCTACCCCCAGTGACGCACGCGTCGCTCTAGTCACTCCAATCACCCGTCTCACCAGGACAGTTGAGCATTTGTCCGTTCTGGCCGAATAGCGGCCGAGATGGTCCGCTGAGCCGATCTCACCGTCCGGATAACGGAAGTGGGCGGACCGCATCACAGTTGCGCAAACATTCACCGCCAGGTCTGGCGGGTGATCGCGCGACCGTTGAAGACTCCCCGGAACGCCGGGCGTTCGACTCCCTGATCGAGCGCTCAACCAGCAGTTCCACAACGCCGCCACCCGCGGCGGGCAAGGGCCGTCCACCGGCGGCCGAGAGGGGTCCTCACCACGATGACGGCACCACTGCACGACACGAGTGCGGCCGAGACCGCAGCTGTCGACGTCGCGGCCGCAGCCCCCGCCAAGGCGATCGAAGGCCGCTCTCCGTGGCAGATCGCCTGGATCCGGCTCAAGCGTGACAAGCTCGCCCTCACCGGCGGGGTCGTCGTCCTCCTCCTGGTGCTCGTCGCGATCCTCGCCCCGGTCATCGTCGGCCTGCTCGGCCACCCGCCGAACGAGTTCCACGAGGACCAGATCGACCCGCTGTTCGGCACGCCCATCGGGTCGTACGGCGGCATCAGCTCCGACTTCCTGCTCGGCGTCGAACCGGTCAACGGCCGCGACGTGTTCAGCCGGATCGTCTACGGCGCCCAGGTCTCGCTCCTCGTCGCCTTCCTCGCCGCCGTGTTCGCGGTGGCGCTCGGCACCGTCCTCGGCATCATCGCCGGCTACTTCGGCGGCTGGGTCGACGCGGCGCTCAGCCGGATCATGGACGTCATGCTGGCGTTCCCGCAGCTGCTCTTCACGATCGCCCTGGTCTCCGTGCTGCCGAACGAACTCCTCGGCCTGTCCGGCTCGGGCGTCCGCATCGTCGCCCTGGTCGTCGTGATCGGCTTCTTCGGCTGGCCGTACGTGGGCCGCATCGTCCGCGGCCAGACGCTCTCGCTGCGCAACCGCGAGTACGTCGAGGCCGCCCAGAGCCTGGGCGCCGGCCGCCTCTACATCCTGCGCCGCGAGCTGCTGCCCAACCTGATCGCTCCGATCATGGTCTACGCGACCCTCATGATCCCCACCAACATCCTCACCGAAGCGGCGCTCAGCTTCCTCGGCGCGGGCGTCAAGCCTCCCACCGCTTCCTGGGGGCAGATGCTGTCGACGGCCATCACCACCTATGAGGCGGACCCCCTCTTCATGGTGATTCCCGGCCTCGCGATCTTCATCACCGTGCTGGCGTTCAACCTCTTCGGCGACGGCGTGCGCGACGCGCTCGACCCGAAGAGCTCTCGCTGACCGCACCGTTCTCCACTGAACCAGCCCCTGCCGCTGTCGACAGGAGGCACATCCCCCAACGGCGGACCGCCCATAGCGGCCGCCACAACACCGGAGGTTGCTCGACCATGACTCTGAACAGCTCCCAGAGGCGCAGAATTGCCGCGGGCGCGCTGCTCGCCGCGGCCACGATGGTCGTCACCACTGCTTGTGGCGGTGGCAGCGGCAGCGGTGACAAGGGCAAGGCGGGCGCGCCCGGCTTCGACGCCGCGGTGAACAAGGTCGCCAACGCTTCCGACAAGAAGGGCGGCGAGCTGAAGTTCATCGGCTCGCAGGAGGCCGACTCGTGGGACCCGCAGCGCGGCTACTACGGCTTCGTGTGGGACTTCGCCCGCTACTACACGCGCCAGCTCGTCACCTTCAAGGCCGAGCCGGGCGCCGCCTCCACCGAGCTGGTCCCGGACCTCGCCACCGACGCCGGCAAGGTCTCGGCGGACGGCCTGACCTACACCTTCACGCTGAAGGACGGGGTCACCTGGGAGGACGGCAAGCCGATCACCTCCAAGGACATCAAGTACGGCATCGAGCGCATCTGGGCCCAGGACGTCATCTCCGGCGGCCCGATCTACCTGCAGCAGGTCCTCGACCCGCAGAAGAAGTACGCGGGCCCGTACAAGGACACCGCCCCGGACAAGCTCGGCCTGAAGGCGATCGAGACCCCGGACGACAAGACCATCATCTTCAAGCTGCCGGTCGCCAACGGTGACTTCCTGCAGATGCTGGCGATGCCCGCGGCCTCCCCGGTCCGCCCGGACATGGACACCAAGGCCAAGTACGGCCTGAAGCCGTTCTCCTCCGGCCCGTACAAGTGGGAGTCGTACACGCCGAACAAGTCCATGAAGCTGGTCCGCAACGAGAAGTGGGACGCCAAGACGGACACCGTCCGCAAGGCCCTGCCGGACAAGATCAGCGTCACGTTCACCACGAACGCCGACGACATGGACAACCGTCTGATCGAGGGCGAGTACGACCTCGACATCAACGCGACGGGCGTCGGCGCCGCGGCCCGCCAGAAGGTTCTCCAGCAGAACAAGGCGAACGCGGACAACCCGCAGACCGGCTTCATCCGCTACGCGGCCTTCCCGCAGACGGTCATCCCCAACATCGAGTGCCGCAAGGCGATCATCTACGCGGCCGACTCCACGTCCCTCCAGACCGCCCGTGGCGGCCCGCAGGCCGGTGGCGACATCGCCACCAACATGCTGCCGCCGGCGATCAAGGGCGCCGACCCGAAGGCCGACCCGTACGGCAAGCTCGGCGGCAAGCCGGACATCGCCAAGGCGAAGGAGGCGCTGAAGAAGTGCGGTCAGCCGAACGGCTTCAAGACCACGATCGCCGTCCGTAACAACAAGAAGATCGAGATCGCGACCGCCGAGTCCCTCCAGCAGTCGCTGAAGGCCGTCGGCATCGACGCTCAGATCGACCAGTTCGACGGCGCCCAGACCTCCGGCATCATCGGTTCGCCGAAGGTGGTCAAGGAGAAGGGCTACGGCATCATCATCATGGGCTGGGGCGCCGACTTCCCGACCGGCCAGGGCTTCCTGCAGCCGCTGGTCGACGGTCGCTTCATCCTGCCGAGCGGCAACAACAACTTCTCGGAGCTGAACGACCCGGCCGTCAACGGTCTGTTCGACCAGGCGCTGAAGGAGACCGACCCGACCAAGGCGGGCGAGCTCTACAAGCAGATCAACACGAAGGTCTCGGAGGCCGCGGTCTACCTCCCCTTCACCCACGAGAAGAACATCATCTGGCGTAGCTCGCGCCTGACCAACGTCTACACGGCCGACGCCTACAACGGCCGTTACGACTACGCGTCGCTCGGCGTCGTCAAGTAAGACGCGTCTCCCGTCTCCGTCAACTCGCTCCAACGGCGCACCCGCCGCTAGGTCCGAAGGGCAGGTGATGGCCGTGGCGGCGGCCGGGGAACCCGATCGGGTTCCCCGGCCGCCGGCCGGCCGACCGCATGCTTGCATACATAGTCCGACGGCTCTTCGCCGTCGCAGCGATGCTGCTCGTCGTCACCCTGGTGACGCTCAGCATCTTCTTCCTCATCCCCAAGATGACCGGCAGCGACCCTGCCGCGATGTTCGTCGGCAAGCAGGCGGATCCGGCTTCCATCGAGGGCATCCGTCAGAAGCTGGGCCTGGACGAGCCGATCCTGGTGCAGTTCTGGCACTTCGTCTCCGGAGTCTTCGTCGGCCGTGACTACACGGGCGGCGGCGAGACCATCCACTGCGCGGCGCCCTGCTTCGGCTACTCGTTCCGCACCGAGCAGGACGTCTCGGCGATGCTGGTCGACGCCTTCCCGGTGACCCTGTCCATGGTTCTCGGCGCCGCCGTGCTGTGGCTCGTCCTGGGCGTCTCCACCGGCGTCCTCTCCGCGCTCAAGCGGGGCACGATCATCGACCGCGCGGCGATGATCACCGCCCTCGCCGGCGTCTCGCTCCCCATCTTCTTCACCGCCATGCTGGCGATGCTGGTCTTCCGCACCCAACTCGGCTGGCTCGACGCCTCGTACGTGCCGATCGGGGAGTCCTTCGGCGGCTGGTTCGGCGGCCTGCTCCTGCCGTGGGTCACCCTCGCCTTCCTGTACGCGGCGATGTACGCGCGACTCACCCGCGCCACCATGCTGGAGGTCCTGGGCGAGGACTACATCCGTACCGCACGGGCCAAGGGCCTGCCGGAGCCGGTCGTCCTGGGCAAGCACGCCATGCGCTCCACCATGACCCCCATCCTGACCATCTTCGGCATGGACCTCGGCGCCCTCATCGGCGGCGCGATCCTGACCGAGACCGCCTTCAACCTCAAGGGGCTCGGCGGGCTGGCCATCAAGGGAGTGAGCGAGCGCGACCTCCCGATCATTCTGGCCGTCACCCTCATCACCGCGTCCTGCGTCGTCCTCGCGAACCTCGTGGTGGACCTTCTGTACGCCGTGATCGACCCCCGAGTGAGGCTGGCATGACGCAGCTGTCGAAGACCGGAACCTCGACGGCCGCGGCGGCCGGAGAACCGGTGCGCTCCGCCCCGTCCGACGCGTTCCTGGACGTACGCGACCTGAAGATCCACTTCCCGACCGACGACGGCCTGGTCAAGTCCGTCGACGGCCTCACCTTCCAGCTGGAGAAGGGCAAGACCCTCGGCATCGTGGGCGAGTCCGGCTCCGGCAAGTCGGTGACCTCGCTCGGCATCATGGGCCTGCACACCGTCGGCCAGTACGGCCGGCAGAAGGCGCAGATCTCCGGAGAGATCTGGCTCAACGGCCAGGAGCTGCTCTCCGCCGACCCGGACACCGTCCGCCGGCTGCGCGGCCGCGACATGGCGATGATCTTCCAGGACCCGCTGTCCGCGATGCACCCGTACTACACGGTCGGGCACCAGATCGTGGAGGCGTACCGGGTCCACAACAAGGTCGACAAGAAGACCGCGCGCAGGCGTGCGGTCGAGCTGCTCGACCGGGTCGGCATCCCCGAGCCGGCCAAGCGCTTCGAGAACTACCCGCACGAGTTCTCCGGCGGCATGCGCCAGCGCGCGATGATCGCGATGGCGCTGGTCAACAACCCCGAGCTGCTGATCGCGGACGAGCCGACGACCGCGCTCGACGTCACCGTCCAGGCGCAGATCCTCGACCTGATCCGGGACCTGCAGCAGGAGTTCGGCTCCGCGGTCGTCATCATCACGCACGACCTCGGCGTGGTCGCCGAGATCGCCGACGACATCCTCGTGATGTACGGCGGCCGGTGTGTGGAGCGCGGCTCGGCCGAGGACGTCTTCTACGAGCCGAAGCACCCGTACACCTGGGGTCTGCTGGGCTCCATGCCGCGGATCGACCGGGACCAGACGGACCGGCTCATCCCGGTCAAGGGCAACCCGCCCAGCCTGATCAACGTCCCGAGCGGCTGCGCGTTCAACCCGCGATGCCCGTACGCCGATGTGCCCAAGGGCGGCATCACGCGGACGGAGCGCCCCGAGCTGAAGCTTGCGACGGGCGGGTCGGACGACCGCCACTTCTCCGCGTGCCACATGTCGCAGGAGGAGCGGACCCGGATCTGGACCGAAGAGATTGCGCCGAAGCTGTGACCGAGAAAAGTGACGTGAAGATCCCGGCGCAGGCGACGACCACGCCGGAGCCGCTGCTGCGGGTCGAGGGCCTGACCAAGCACTTCCCCATCAAGAAGGGCCTGCTGCAGCGGCAGGTCGGCGCCGTGAAGGCGGTCGACGGGATCTCCTTCGACGTGCGTCCCGGGGAGACCCTGGGCGTGGTCGGCGAGTCCGGCTGCGGCAAGTCGACGATGGGCCGGCTGATCACGCGGCTCCTCGAACCGACGGGCGGCACGGTCGAGTTCCAGGGGACGGACATCTCGCATCTGGGCGTGGCGAAGATGCGCCCGCTGCGGCGGGACATCCAGATGATCTTCCAGGACCCGTACGGTTCGCTGAACCCGCGGCACACGGTCGGCTCGATCGTGTCGGCGCCGTTCCGGCTGCAGGGCGTGGAGCCGGAGGGCGGCCTGAAGAAGGAGGTCCAGCGGCTGCTGGGCCTGGTCGGCCTCAACCCCGAGCACTACAACCGCTACCCGCACGAGTTCTCCGGCGGTCAGCGGCAGCGCATCGGCATCGCGCGGGCGCTGGCGCTCAAGCCGAAGCTGGTGGTCGCGGACGAGCCGGTGTCGGCGCTGGACGTGTCGATCCAGGCGCAGGTGGTGAACCTCCTGGACGACCTCCAGGAGGAGCTGGGCCTGACGTACGTGATCATCGCGCACGACCTGTCGGTGATCCGGCACGTGTCGGACCGGATCGCGGTCATGTACCTCGGCAAGATCGTGGAGCTGGCGGACCGGAAGTCGCTGTACGAGTCGCCGATGCACCCGTACACGAAGGCCCTGATGTCCGCGGTCCCGATCCCGGACCCGCGGCGCCGCGGCGCGAAGAGCGACCGCATCCTCCTGAAGGGCGACGTCCCGTCCCCCATCAAGCCCCCCTCGGGCTGCCGCTTCCACACGCGCTGCTGGAAGGCGACGGAGATCTGCAAGACGAAGGAGCCCCCGCTCCTGGAACTCCGCCCGGGCCAGCAGGTGGCCTGCCACCACCCGGAGGGAGTGGAGCCGGAACGCGAAGCGATCGAACTGAAGCCGGCCGCGCCCGCTCCCACGAAGGCCGAGACGCCTGCGAAGGCCGACGCGCCTGCGAAGGACGAGGCCCCCGAGAAGTAACCCCGGGCCCCTGGGGGCAAGGGCCCTGAAGAGGCCCAGACCCCCGGGGGTTGTGCCCACCCTTACCCTCCCCCAGGACTTCGTTCTGGGGGGACCCCCACTGCGGGACGTATGCCCACAACGGTGGGACGGAGCGGCGCGAAGCTGCCGTGCGCGGGGCCCCGGCGGATCCCGGGGCCCCGGCGGGGCGCGAAGCTGCCGCTCCCGCGGTCCGGGCGGAGCCCCGTACTCGCTCCCGGGCGGGGTGGGGGGAGGCAGCCCCGTTGCCGGCGGCCGTCACAATGGGCGCGTGCTCCACGAACTGTTCACCCCGTCCGTCCAACACGCGCTCGACCTCGTCGGGATCTTCGTCTTCGCCATCTCCGGCGCCCTCCTGGCCGTTCGCAAGAACTTCGACGTCTTCGGCATCGCCGTCCTCGCCGAGGTCACCGCCCTGGGCGGCGGGCTCTTCCGCGATCTGATCATCGGCGCCGTGCCCCCGGCCGCGTTCACCGATCTCGGGTACTTCCTCACACCCCTCGTCGCGACCGTGCTCGTCTTCTTCCTCCACCCCGAGGTCGAGCGCACCCAGACCGCGGTCAACGTCTTCGACGCCGCCGGCCTCGGCCTCTTCGCCGTCACCGGCACCATGAAGGCGTACGAGTACGGCCTCAACCTCACCGCCTCCGCCGCCCTCGGCCTCGCCACCGCCGTCGGCGGCGGCGTCCTGCGGGACGTGCTCGCCAACGAGGTGCCCTCCCTGCTCCGCTGGGACCGCGACCTCTACGCCGTGCCGGCCATCGTCGGCGCGACCATGGTCGTCCTGTGCATCCGCTTCGACGCGCTCAACGCCGTCACCGGCGGCCTCGCCGTCATCACCGCGTTCCTGCTGCGCCTCCTCGCCATGCGCTACCACTGGCGCGCCCCCCGCGCCTGGAACCGCAGGTCCAGCGCCCACGAGGAGCTAGAGACCGGAAAAGCTACCGCTCAGTAATAGCTTGTTGTACGGTACCGCCATGGCACAGGCAGCAGCTCGGCCCGCCCTGGAGCAGGCCCGCATCGGCGACAGCGAATTCGACCGCGACACCGCCGTCACCCTCCGCGAGCCCGGCGTCTACGACGCCGACCTCTCCGCCGGCTGGACGATCATCCACGCCGTCAACGGCGGCTACCTCCTCGCGCTGCTCGGCCGCGCGCTCGGCGAGGCCCTGCCGCACCCGGACCCGTTCTCGGTCTCCGCGCACTACCTGACGCCGTCCGCCCCGGGCCCCGCGGTGATCCGGACCCAAGTCGTCCGCACCGGCCGCACGCTGTCGACCGGCCAGGCTTCGCTCTTCCAGTTCGCCGAGGACGGCAGCGAGGTCGAGCGCATCCGCGTGCTCGCCTCGTACGGGGACCTGGACGCGCTCCCCGACGATGTGCGCACCTCCGCCACGCCGCCGTCGATCCCGCCGCGCGAGCAGTGCTTCGGGCCGTCGGACGGCCCGGCCAGACCCGCGATTCCCGGCTCCTCCGCGATCACCGACCGGCTCGACATCAAGCTCGACCCCGCCACCGTCGGCTGGGCGATCGGCGCGCCGTCCGGCAAGGGCGAGATGCGGGCCTGGTTCGGCCTCGCGGACGGCCGCGACGCCGACCCGATCTCGCTCCTCCTCACGGTCGACGCGCTGCCGCCGACCTCCTTCGAGCTGGGCCTGAAGGGCTGGACCCCGACCGTCGAGCTCACTACCCACATCCGCTGCCGCCCGGCCCCCGGCCCCCTGCGCGTCGCCATCACCACCCGCAACCTGGCCGGCGGCTTCCTGGAAGAGGACGCCGAGGTCTGGGACTCCGCCGACCGCCTGGTAGCCCAGTCCCGCCAACTGGCCCGCGCACCACGCGCGTAGGGGCACGGGAGGCGGTTGCGACAGGCGCCGAGCCGGTCCGTTCGCCCGACAGCGCCGCCCGACGCCCGCAAGCTGCTCGCGACCGTCGCGGCCGTGGTGATCGCGCTGTACGGCGGGAACCGGCCAGGGGGAGCCGAGAGGCCGCCGCCGGGCTCGTAGAATCGACGCACCATGGCTTACCTCGACCACGCCGCGACCACTCCCATGCTGCCGGAGGCGGTCGAGGCGATGACCGCCCAGCTCGTCGTGACCGGCAACGCGTCCTCGCTGCACGCCGCCGGTCGGCGGGCCCGGCGCGCCGTCGAGGAGGGCCGCGAGACCCTCGCCGCCTCGCTCGGCGCGCGGCCCAGCGAGGTCGTCTACACCTCCGGCGGCACCGAGGCCGACAACCTCGCGGTCAAGGGCCTGTACTGGGCCCGCCGGGACGCCGACCCGCGCCGCACCCGGGTGCTCGCCAGCCCCGTCGAGCACCACGCCGTGCTCGACGCCGTCGACTGGCTAGGCGAGCACGAGGGCGCGACCGTCGAGTACCTGCCCGTCGACCGGTACGGGCGGGTCCACCCCGAGGCGCTGCGCGAGGCGATCGCCCGCGACCCCGAGTCCGTCGCGCTGGCCACCGTGATGTGGGCGAACAACGAGATCGGCACGATCATGCCGGTCCGCGAACTCGCCGACGTGGCCGCGGAGTTCGACGTCCCGCTGCACGCCGACGCGGTCCAGGCCTTCGGCCAGGTCCCGGTCGACTTCGCCGCCTCCGGACTCGCCGCGCTGACCGTCTCCAGCCACAAGATCGGCGGACCGTACGGCATCGGCGCGCTGCTCCTCGGCCGCGAGTACAGCCCCGTGCCCGTGCTGCACGGCGGGGGGCAGGAGCGGCACGTCCGCTCCGGCACCCTCGACGTCCCGGCCGTCGCCGCGTTCGCCGTCGCCGGGCGGCTGGCCGCCGAGCGGCGCGAGGAGTACGCCCGCGAGGTCGGCGCACTCCGCGACGAGCTGGTCGCGGCCGTACGCGCCTCCGTCCCGGACGCGATCCTCGGCGGCGACCCGGTCGACCGGCTGCCCGCCAACGCCCACTTCACCTTCCCAGGCTGCGAGGGCGACTCGCTCCTGCTGCTCCTGGACGCGGCCGGCATCGAGTGCTCGACGGGCTCCGCCTGCACCGCAGGCATCGCCCAGCCCAGCCACGTCCTCCTGGCCACCGGCACCGCCCCGGACCTCGCCCGAGGCACCCTCCGCTTCACCCTCGGCCACACCTCCACCGAGGAGGACGTGGCAGCGGTCGCCGAAGCGATCGGCCCGGCGGTGGAGCGCGCCAGAACCGCCGGCCTCAGCTGACCTTCGGCGCGGGCGCCTTCGCCCGCGCCGCCCGCACCAGCGGGATGTACCGGTCCCAGTCCCAGTGCGGGCCCGGGTCCGTGTGGTCCGTGCCCTCCACCTCCGCGTGGCCGATGATGTGCTGCCGGTCGACGGGTATGCCGTACCGCGCGCATATCCCCGCCGTCAGCGTCGCCGACGCCGCGTACATCGCCGGGGTGAAGTCCTGGGGGCGGTCCACGAAGCCCTCGTGCTCGATGCCGACGCTGCGCTCGTTCATGTCGCGGTCGCCGGCGTGGAAGGCCACGTCGAGCTCGCGGATCAGTTGCGCTATCCGGCCGTCCTTGGCCACCACATAGTGCGTCGCGGCACCGTGCCCCGGGTTCTTGAACACCTTCAGGGCCGACGCGTAGCTGCCCTGCACCACGTGGATCACCACCCGGTCGATCGCGAAGTCGTCAGGGCGGTCCGCCCGCCGCCAGTTCGCCCGGGCCGCCGACGTCCACACCGCGCCCTTGTGGTCGAGCTCCCCCTCCACCCGCTTCTTCTGCGAGCCGGGCAGCCGCCACCAGGCACGCTGCAGCTCGTCCTTGGCCAGCAGCGCCGTCCCCACCAGCGCCGCCCCGCCGCCGAGCAGCACAGCACGCCGCCCCACCCCGCCCTGCTTCTCGCTCCCCATGCACTCAAGAACGCTTACTCACGCGACCCGGGTTCCCGCGGACCCGTACCCTGGGAGGGCTATGACTGAGACTCGCCACACGTCCCCCCAGCGCCCCCTTCGCGTCCTCGCCGCCATGTCCGGCGGCGTGGACTCCGCAGTCGCCGCCGCCCGCGCCGCCGAAGCCGGGCACGACGTCACCGGCGTGCACCTGGCGCTGTCGGCGAATCCGCAGTCCTTCCGCACCGGAGCGCGCGGCTGCTGCACCATCGAGGACTCGCGCGACGCACGCCGCGCCGCCGACGTGATCGGCATCCCGTTCTACGTATGGGACCTCGCCGAGCGCTTCCGCGAGGACGTGGTCGACGACTTCGTCGCCGAGTACGAGGCCGGCCGCACCCCCAACCCCTGCCTGCGCTGCAACGAGAAGATCAAGTTCGCCGCGCTGCTCGACAAGGCGCTCGCGCTCGGCTTCGACGCGGTCTGCACCGGCCACTACGCCACCGTCGTGCTGAACGAGGACGGCTCGCGCGAGCTGCACCGCGCCAGCGACATGGCCAAGGACCAGTCGTACGTGCTCGGCGTCCTGGACGAGAAGCAGCTCGCGCACGCCATGTTCCCGCTCGGCGACACGCTGACCACCAAGGACGAGATCCGGGCGGAGGCGGAGCGCCGCGGCCTCGCGGTCGCCAAGAAGCCGGACAGCCACGACATCTGCTTCATCGCCGACGGCGACACCCAAGGCTTCCTCGCCGCCCGCCTCGGCAAGGCCGAGGGCGACATCGTCGACGAGGCCGGCGCCAAGATCGGCAGCCACGAGGGCGCGTACGGCTTCACCATCGGCCAGCGCAAGGGCCTGCGGATCGGCCACCCGGCCGCGGACGGCAAGCCGCGCTACGTCCTCGACATCTCGCCGGTGAACAACACGGTCACCGTCGGCCCCGTCGAGGCGCTCGACGTCACTGCGCTGACCGCGATCAAGCCCCGCTGGTGCGGCCAGGCCCCCGAGGGCCCCGGCGCCTACACGGCCCAGCTGCGCGCGCACGGCGGCGAGACCGAGGTGTCCGCGGAGCTCGTGGACGGCGAGCTGCGGGTCGCCTTCGGCGAGCCGGTCCGCGGCGTGGCCCCCGGCCAGGCGATCGTCCTGTACGACGGGACCCGCGTCGTCGGCTCGGCCACGATCGCGACGACGGTCCGCCGTACGGCGCCGACGCCGGCGTAAACGGGCGTCAGTCCTCCGCCAGGAAGTCCGCGAGCACCGGCGCCAGCACGTGCGGGGCCACCATGTGGGTCTGGCCCGTCAGCGTGCGGTGCCGGCCCCGGGGGAGCGAGGCAGCGACCGCGACGGCTCCCTCGCGCATCCACAGCGGGCTCGCGCCGCCGTCGATCACCAGGACGCGGGTGCGCACCCCGGCCAGCAGCACCGTCGGCACCTGCCCGTCGCCGAGCACCGCGCAGTCGTACGCGAGCGTGGGCGCCACCTCCAGCAGCGCCGCCCACGCCGGGGAGCCGCGCAGCCCCGCGAGCGCCTGCGCCGGCATCGCCTCGGACAGGAACAGCTCCAGGGCCGCCTCCCGCAGGCCCTGGTCGAGCAGCTCCGTCAGACGGGCCGTGTGCGCCGCCTCGGCGGTCCGGGACTCCGGGTCCGCGGAGTACGGCGGCTCGAACACCGAGAGCCGCGTCATCGGCGCCCCCGCGGCCGCCGCCGCCAGGGCGAGCGCCGCGCCGGACGACGTCCCGTGCACCGCCACCTGGCCGCCGAACTCCTCGACCAGCGCGGCGAGGTCCTCGATCTCGCGCTGCACCGCGTACGCCGGGGCGTCGCCGCTGCGGCCGCGGCCCCGCCTGTCGTACGCGACCACCGTGTGCCGCGCCGCGAGGAGGCCGCCCAGCGGCTGCTCGTCCTCCGCCGTGCACAGCGCCCCGCTCACCAGGACGAGCGGCGGGCCGTCCCCGTACCGCTCGTACGCGATCCTCGTCCCGTCCGGCGACATGACGTGGCCCCGGGACCTGCTCAGGGTGGTGTTCACCTCGTCCATGCCAGGGCAGACCGAGGGCACCGCGGGAACTCATCGGTCCCCGGCGGGATTTCCAGCAGAATTCTCGCGTCCCCGGTCGACACATGCCGGTTCCCGCCGATCACCCGGGCCGTGGCGGCAGGGCCTACCGTGGTGCGCATGAACATTTGCGTCTTCCTCTCCGCCGCCGACCTCGACGAGCGCTACACCCGCCCGGCCCGCGAGTTCGCCGAACTGCTCGGCAAGGGCGGCCACACCCTGGTCTGGGGCGGCTCGGACGTCGGCCTGATGAAGGTCGTCGCCGACGGCGTGCAGGAGACCGGCGGCCGGCTGGTCGGGGTCTCGGTGGAGTTCCTGGCCTACAAGGCCCGCCCCGAGGCCGACGAGATGGTCACCGCCAAGGACCTCGCGGAGCGCAAGGCGCTGCTCCTGGCGAAGTCGGACGCGATCGTGGTCATGGTCGGCGGCACCGGCACGCTCGACGAGGCCACCGAGGTGCTGGAGCTGAAGAAGCACGGCAAGACCGACAAGCCGGTCGTGGTGCTGAACACGGCGGGTTTCTACGACGGCCTGAAGGAGCAGTTCCGCCGGATGGACGAGGAGGGCTTCCTGCCGCTGCCGCTGACCGACCTGGTCTTCTTCGCGGAGGACGGCGTCTCGGCGCTGGCCTACCTGGAGGCGAGCGTCGGCATCCAGTAGTGCGAGCATGGCCGCTATGGCTACTCATGTGATCACCGGAGCCGGGTCCGGAATCGGCGCGGCGGTCGCCCGCCGCCTGCACGCGCGCGGCGACCAGCTGGTGCTGCACGCGCGGGACGCGGGCCGCGCCAAGGAACTCGCCGCCGCGTTCCCGGGCTCCCGCACCCTCGTCGGCGACCTCGCCGACCCGGACCGGCTCTCCTGGGCGTTCTCGCACCAGAGCCTGCCCGACCGGATCGACTCCCTGCTGCACATCGCGGGGGTCGTGGAGCTCGGCCCGGTCGGCGAGCTCACCCCGAAGGCCTGGCACCAGCAGCTGAACGTCAACCTGATCGCCCCCGCCGAGCTGACCCGGCACTTCCTGCCGCAGCTGCGGGTCTCCCAGGGCCACGTGGTCTTCGTGAACTCGGGCGCCGGGCTCACCGCGCACGCCGAGTGGAGCGCGTACGCGGCCTCCAAGCACGGCCTGAAGGCGCTCGCCGACTCGCTGCGCCAGGAGGAGCACGCCAACGGCGTCCGCGTCACCTCGGTCTACCCGGGCCGGACCGCCAGCCCGATGCAGGTGAAGGTGCACCGGCAGGAGGGCAAGGAGTACGACGCCTCCCGCTGGATCGACCCCGAGTCGGTCGCCACGACGATCGTCACCGCGATCGACCTGCCGCGCGACGCCGAGATCAACGACCTGACGGTCCGTCCGGGGCGGTAGCCGGCCGGGCCCGCGTAGGCTTCCCGGGTGAGCGAGAAGAGCACCTTCACCTGGGGGCCCGCGACCGGCGTCGGGTCCATGCCCGGCGGCGACGCGCGCGAGGCCGCCAAGACCGTCAGCGGGTCCTTCGAGGACTTCCCGTACCTCGCCGAGCTGCCCGCCCGCGGGCCCGGCGCGGACATGATCGGGCGGACGATCGGGCTGCTCGTCGAGATGTACGGCCATGTCGAGCCGAGCGGCTGGCGGGTCAGCGACCGACCCGGCCGTGACACCCGGCGCGCCCGCTCCTGGCTCGGCGAGGACCTCGACGCCCTTGAGGAGTTCACCCAGGGCTACGAGGGCCCGCTGAAGGTCCAGGCCGTCGGGCCGTGGACGCTCGCCGCCGCCCTGGAGCTGCGGGGCGGCGAGTCCGCCCTCGGCGACCTCGGCGCCTGCCGGGATCTCACGGCCTCGCTCGCCGAGGGCCTGCGCGGCCACCTCGCGGAACTGCGCAGGCGCGTCCCCGGGGCCGGCCTGGTGCTCCAGCTCGACGAGCCCTCCCTGACCGCCGTGCTGCGCGGTCAGGTGCGCACCGCCAGCGGCTACCGCACGTACCGGGCCGTGGACCGGCAGGTCGTGGAGAGCGCGCTGCGCGACGTGATCGCCGTGCACGACGGCCCGGTGGTCGTCCACTCGTGCGCCCCCGACGTGCCGTTCGCGCTGCTCCGCAGGGCCGGCGCGGCGGGCATCTCGTTCGATTTCGGGCTCCTCACCGAACGTGACGAGGAGCCGATCGGCGAGGCCGTCGAGGGCGGCACGAAGCTCTTCGCGGGCGTGGTGCCCTCCACCGACGCGGCATTGTCGGACCCGGGCGGTAGCGTCATGGGTGTCAGGACGCTGTGGCGCAGGCTGGGGCTGAATCCGGGGACCCTCGCGGAGTCCGTCGTGGTGACGCCCTCGTGCGGGCTGGCGGGTGCTTCGCCCGCTTATGCCCGGGCGGCGCTCGCCCACTGCGTCCGGGCGGCGAGATCGCTCGCGGACAACCCTGAGTAACGGGAGGACGAAACGGTGGCTGTCGAACAGGGGGCCCTGCCCGCCGAGGTGCGGGAGCAGCACGCACAGCTGGCCGAGCAGGTCGAGGGGCACCGCTTCCGGTACTACGTGAAGGACCAGCCGGTCATCAGCGACGCGGAGTTCGACAAGCTCCTGCGCGAGCTGGAGGCGCTGGAGGAGGAGTACCCGGCGCTGCGCACGCCGAACTCGCCGACCCAGAAGGTCGCGGGGGACTACGAGACGGGCCTGACGAAGGTCGACCACCGCGAGCGGATGCTCTCGCTGGACAACGCCTTCGACGACGCGGAGCTCGCGGCCTGGGCGGAGCGCGTCGCGCGGGACGTCGGCTCGTCCGCGTACCACTTCCTGTGCGAGCTGAAGGTGGACGGCCTGGCGGTCAACCTCACGTACGAGAAGGGCCGGCTGACCCGCGCCGCGACCCGGGGCAATGGCGTCACGGGCGAGGACATCACGCCCAACGCGCGGACGATCCAGGGGATCCCGGAGCGCCTGATGGGCGACCGGATCCCCGACCTGGTGGAGATCCGCGGCGAGGTCTACTTCCCGATGGAGAAGTTCGAGGAGCTCAACGCCCGCCGGGTCGCCGCCGGCGAGCAGCCGTACGCCAACCCCCGTAACTCCGCCTCCGGTTCGCTGCGCCAGAAGGACCCCCGGGTCACCGCCACGCTGCCGCTGCGCATGGTGGTGCACGGTCTCGGCGCGCGCGACGGCCTGGACATCTCCCGGCTCTCGGAGGCGTACGCGCTCCTCCACGAGTGGGGGCTGCCGACCGCCCGGCACAACCGGGTCGTGGACTCGCTTCAGGGCGTGCGGGAGTTCATCGCGTACTTCGGCGAGAACCGTCACTCGGTCGAGCACGAGATCGACGGCGTGGTCGTGAAGCTGGACGAGATCCCGCTCCAGGGCCGGCTCGGCTCGACGGCGCGCGCGCCGCGTTGGGCGATCGCCTGGAAGTACCCGCCTGAGGAGGTCAACACCAAGCTGGTCGACATCAAGGTCGGCGTCGGGCGGACGGGCCGGGTGACGCCGTACGCGCAGGTCGAGCCGGTCACGGTCGCCGGGTCCGAGGTCGAGTTCGCCACCCTGCACAACCAGGAGGTGGTGAAGGCCAAGGGCGTGCTGATCGGCGACACGGTGGTGCTGCGCAAGGCGGGCGACGTGATCCCGGAGATCCTCGGCCCGGTCGTCGACCTGCGGGACGGCACGGAGCGCGAGTTCGTGATGCCGGCCGAGTGTCCCGAGTGCGGCACGCCGCTGCGGGCCATGAAGGAGGGCGACATCGATCTGCGCTGCCCCAACGCCCGTACCTGCCCGGCCCAGTTGCGTGAACGTCTCTCCTACCTCGTCGGCCGGGAGTGCCTGGACATCGAGAACTTCGGCGAGGTGGCCGCGGCGGCGCTGACCCGCCCGCTTCCGCCGTCCCCCAAGCTCTCGGATTCGCTCGAGCAGGGGGCGCCCCCATCGCCGCCGATGGTCGACGAGGGCGATCTGTTCGACCTGACGATCGAGAAGCTGCTGCCCATCAAGGCGTACGTGCGCGACAAGGACAGCGGGCTGCCCAAGCGGGATCCGAAGACCGGCGAGGAGAAGGTCGTCACGGTCTTCGCCAACCAGAAGGGCGAGCCGAAGAAGAACGCGGTGGCGATGCTGGCGAACATCGAGGCCGCCAAGCAGCGCCCGCTCGCCCGGTTCCTCAACGGGCTCTCGATCCGTCATGTGGGTCCGGTCGCGGCCCAGGCGCTGGCCCGCGAGTTCCGCTCCATCGACCGGATCGACGAGGCCACCGAGGAGGAGCTGGCGGCCACCGAGGGCGTCGGTCCGATCATCGCTGCCGCGGTGAAGCAGTGGTTCGCCGAGGACTGGCACCGGGAGATCCTGCGCAAGTGGCGGGAGGCCGGGGCCCGGACGGAGGACGAGGGGGCCGGCGAGGACGAGGGCCCGCGTCCTTTGGAGGGTCTGACGATCGTGGTCACCGGAACTCTGGAGAACCACACCAG
Source organism: Streptomyces sp. (assembly GCF_036566765.1). Lineage (GTDB taxonomy): Bacteria > Actinomycetota > Actinomycetes > Streptomycetales > Streptomycetaceae > Streptomyces. The sequence goes on along the minus strand of NZ_DATCVQ010000513.1, from coordinate 18,545 downwards.
GGATGGCGCAAAAGAAGCGCTGCAGAGCCGCGGAGCGAAGGTGACCGGTTCCGTTTCAAAGAAGACCGACTTCGTCGTCGTGGGTGACAACCCGGGATCCAAGTACGACAAGGCGATGCAACTGAAGGTTCCGGTTCTCGACGAGGGAGGCTTCGCGGTCCTGCTGGAACAGGGTCCGGAGGCCGCTCGGGACGCCGCGGTCCCGGTGCCCGAGGAAGGCTGAACGGGCGTTCGGACAGCGGCCGGACGTCACCCGTTCAGCTCATACCAGATCGTGACGGGTGGCCGGGTCGCATTCGGGCAAGACCTGTAGAGCGCTGCCCGTGGGAGCCCTCCGCGTCCTACTGTTGAGACGTGCGCGTCGTCGTGCACGGCTGCGTGGTGGGATGTCAGCCGTGATGGCATGACAACGGGCCATCGCGATGCATCGGCACCGCCGACGGCTGTGAGAGGGACGGGAATGAAACCGACCGAGAGTGCCGCCCCGGTCCCGCGGCCGCAGGCGCGCGCGGGATACGCGGGCTTCGGCTCCGCGACGGCCGCCGTGCTGGCGGGCGTCGCGGCCGTCGTGCTCGTCGTTGGGATCTGCCGAGCGCTCACCACCGGCCACGGACTCTTCCCCGGCGGCGCCGCCGGCTGGTCCTTCGCCGTGCTCACCGGACTCGTCGTCGGCCATCTGGTCGCCCTCGGCCGGGACCGCTGGTGGGGCGGCACCGGCTCCGGCGCCGCGCTCACCCTCGCCGTCCTGCTGCTGTACGGCTGGGTGCCCGCCGGCCTGGTCTCGCTGGCCGTCGTCGTGCTGGTCGGAGCGGCCCGCCGGCACCGCTGGCGGCAGGGCCTGCTGCACGGCGCCGCGGACGTCCTCGGCATCGGCGCGGCCGCCCTGGTCCTCGTCGCCTTCGGCGACACGCCGACCGTCGACGCCCCCTGGCAGCCCCTCGACTGGGGCTTCGCCGCCGTACCGGAGGTGGCGCTCGCCGCGGGCGCCTATCTCGCGGTGACCCGCCTGCTGCTCTGGTACGCGCTCGCGCCCCAGGGCGGCGGGCTGCCCACCATCGCCCGGACGGCGCTGCTGCGGCAGGGCCTGGTCGCGGTCGCGCTGCTCGGCATCGCCCCGCTGATCTGCGTGGTCGCCGCCTCGCTGCCCGTCCTGCTGCCGCTGTTCGCCGTCCCGCTGATCGCGCTCGACTCCACCCTGTGGATCGCCCGCGCCCGCGCCGAGGAGCAGCTGAAGGACCCGCTCACCGGGCTGCCCAACCGCCAGTGGCTCCTGGAGCGGACCTGGACGGCGCTGGAGCAGGCCGAGGGTGAGGGGGCGCGCTCCGCCCTCGTCCTGATCGATCTCGACCGCTTCCGGTCGGTCAACGACACGCTCGGCCACCTCGCGGGCGACCGGCTGCTGCTGCAGATAGCGGAACGGCTGCGGCTCGCGCTGCCGCGCGGCGCCGAGGCGGCCCGGCTCGGCGGCGACGAGTTCGCCGTCCTGCTGCCCACCGCCGACTCCACCACCAGCGCCCAGCGGGTCGCCCGGCACCTCGTCGCCGAGCTGAGCTCCCCGCTCGACCTGGACGGGCTCACCCTCGTCCTGGAGGCCAGCGCCGGCGTCGCGGTCTTCCCCGACCACGCGCTCGACGCGGAGGGCCTGCTGCGCCGCGCCGACGTGGCGATGTACCAGGCCAAGCGGGACCGCACCGGCGTCGAGGTGTACGAGTCCAAGCGCGACTCCAACACCCCCGACCGGCTCGGGCTGCTCGGCGACCTGCGCCGCGCGCTCGACGCCGGCGACGTCGAGCTGCACTACCAGCCCAAGGTCCAATTCGACGGCCAGGTGGCCGGCCTGGAGGCCCTGGTCCGCTGGGTGCACCCCGAGCGCGGCAAGGTCCCGCCGGACGAGTTCATCGCCATCGCCGAGTCCTCCGGCCTGATGCCGCACCTCACCGAGTACGTCCTGGAGACCGCCCTGGCCCAGGTCGCCCGCTGGCGCGCGCAGGGCTTGAAGGTCCCCGTCGCCGTCAACGTCTCGCCCCGCGACGTGCACACCCCCGGCTTCGCCGGCGCCGTCGCGGCCCGGCTCGCCCGGCACGGTGTCCCGGCCGGCGCCCTCCAGCTGGAGATAACGGAACACGTGCTCCTGGAGGACCCGCAGCGGGCCGCCGACACCCTGGCGGGCCTGACCGGCCACGGCGTGAAGATGTCGCTGGACGACTTCGGCACCGGCTACTCCTCACTGGTGCACCTGCGCCGGCTGCCGGTCAGCGAGCTGAAGATCGACCGCTCCTTCGTGGCCCGGCTCGCCGTGGACACCGAGGACGCGGAGATCGTCCGCTGCACCGTCGACCTCGCCCACTCGCTCGGCCTGCTGGTCGTAGCCGAGGGCGTCGAGGACGACGAGACCTGGGAGCGCCTGCGCGACCTGGGCTGCGACGCCGTCCAGGGCTGGCTGGTCGCCGCCGCGATGCCGCCCAGCGAGACCACGGCCTGGCTGCGCGCCCGCGGCGAGCACGGCTGGCGCCGCCCGAGCGAGACCCCCGCCCAGGCCGAGGCGGACCACTCCCCGACCCAGACCGTGCAGTAACGGTCCGCCGCAGCCCTGCCGCGCCCCGGTCCCAAGGCCGCCGGATCCGCCCGGTCCGGCTCCCGGGGCGCGCTCACCGAGGCGCTGGACGCGTACGAGAACGCCCTCGCCGCCGCGGGCCACGCGCCCCGCCCAACGACGCCCGCACCGAGGCCCGTCCGGCCCCCGGCCGAATCCGTTTCGTTCCGGGAAGGGTCCGCCCCCTAGGATTGGGTCCAACCGACACACACTCACCCCAGAGGATCGCTGCATGCCTGGCATCACGCGCGAGGAGGTCGCCCACCTCGCACGGCTGGCGCGTCTGGAGCTGAAGGGCGAAGAGCTCGATCACTTCGCCGGTCAGCTCGACGACATCATCGGCGCGGTCGCCCGCGTCTCCGAGGTCGCCGACCAAGACGTACCGCCGACCTCCCACCCGCTGCCGCTGACGAACGTCATGCGCGCGGACGAGGTCCGTCCGTCGCTCACCCCCGCGCAGGCGCTCTCCGGCGCCCCGGCCCAGGAGCAGCAGCGTTTCAAGGTGCCGCAGATCCTGGGGGAGGACTAATCCATGACGGACATCATCAAGCTCACGGCCGCCGAGATCGCCGCGAAGATCGCCTCCGGCGAGCTGACCGCGGTCCAGGTCACCGAGGCCCACCTGGCCCGGATCGACGCCGTCGACGAGAAGGTGCACGCCTTCCTGCACGTCGACCGCGAGGGCGCGCTCGCGCAGGCCCGCGCCGTCGACGCCAAGCGCGAGGCCGGCGAGAAGCTCGGCCCGCTGGCCGGCGTCCCGCTCGCCCTGAAGGACATCTTCACCACCGAGGGCATCCCGACCACGGTCGGTTCGAAGATCCTCGAAGGCTGGATCCCGCCGTACGACGCCACCCTGACGCGCAAGCTGAAGGAGGCCGACGTCGTCATCCTCGGCAAGACCAACATGGACGAGTTCGCCATGGGGTCCTCCACCGAGAACAGCGCGTACGGCCCGACCGGCAACCCCTGGGACCTCACCCGGATCCCCGGCGGCTCCGGCGGCGGCTCGTCCGCCGCGCTCGCCTCGTACGAGGCCCCGCTCGCCATCGGCACGGACACCGGCGGGTCGATCCGCCAGCCCGCCGCCGTCACCGGCACCGTCGGCGTCAAGCCCACCTACGGCGGCGTCTCCCGCTACGGCATGGTGGCCTTCTCGTCCTCGCTCGACCAGGGCGGCCCGTGCGCCCGTACGGTCCTGGACGCGGCCCTGCTGCACGAGGTCATCGCCGGTCACGACCCGCTGGACTCCACCTCCATCGACGCCCCGGTCCCGCCGGTCGTCGAGGCGGCCCGCAACGGCTCGGTCGCCGGCATGCGCGTCGGCGTCGTCAAGCAGTTCCGCGGCGAGGGCTACCAGGCCGGCGTCGTGCAGCGCTTCGACGAGTCCGTCGAGCTGCTGAAGGAGCTGGGCGCCGAGATCGTCGAGCTGGACTGCCCGTCCTTCGACCTCGCGCTCGCCGCGTACTACCTGATCGCGCCGTCGGAGTGCTCCAGCAACCTGGCCCGCTTCGACGCCATGCGCTACGGCCTGCGCGTCGGGGACGACGGCACCCGTTCGGCCGAGGACGTCACCGCCATGACCCGCGAGGCCGGCTTCGGCGACGAGGTCAAGCGCCGCATCATGCTCGGCACGTACGCGCTCAGCTCCGGCTACTACGACGCGTACTACGGCTCCGCGCAGAAGGTCCGCACGCTCATCACGCGGGACTTCGAGAAGGCCTTCGAGCAGGTGGACGTCATCGTCTCCCCGACGACGCCGACCACCGCCTTCGCGATCGGCGAGCGCGCCGACGACCCGATGGCGATGTACCTCGCGGACCTGTGCACCATCCCGACCAACCTGGCCGGCAACGCCGCCATGTCGCTGCCCTGCGGCCTCGCGCCGGAGGACGGGCTGCCGGTCGGTCTGCAGATCATCGCCCCGGCGATGAAGGACGACCGCCTGTACAAGGTGGGTGCCGCAGTCGAGGCCGCCTTCGTCGAGCGCTGGGGTCACCACCTGCTTGAGGAGGCACCGTCGCTGTGAGCAACGCACTGTCCAAGGCCAAGGGCTTCAAGAAGACCAAGTCCGGCACCTACCTGACCATCGGCACCACCGCGTTCGGCGCCATCAGCGTGTACAAGCAGGCGAAGAAGGCCCGCGCCGAGCACGACACGCTGAAGCTGATCGATGCCGTCGTGTCCGCCGCCGCCATCGCCACCGGCCTCGCGATCCTCTACCGCGAGCTGAAGCGCCTCGGCGACGACGACGTCCTGCTGGGCTGAGAGGGAAAGTCTCACCGTGACCGTCACTGAACTCCTGTCGTACGACGCGGCCCTCGCCGAGTACGACCCCGTCATGGGCCTCGAGGTCCATGTCGAACTCGGTACCAAGACCAAGATGTTCTGCGGCTGCTCGACCGAGCTGGGCGCCGAGCCCAACTCGCAGACCTGCCCCACGTGTCTTGGCATGCCCGGCTCGCTCCCGGTCGTCAACGCGATCGGCGTCGAGTCGGCGATCAAGATCGGTCTCGCGCTGAACTGCGAGATCGCCGAGTGGTGCCGCTTCGCCCGGAAGAACTACTTCTATCCGGACATGCCGAAGAACTTCCAGACCTCCCAGTACGACGAGCCCATCGCCTTCAACGGCTACCTGGACGTCCAGCTGGAGGACGGCGAGATCTTCCGCGTGGAGATCGAGCGCGCCCACATGGAGGAGGACACCGGCAAGTCGACGCACGTCGGCGGCGCCACCGGCCGTATCCAGGGCGCGTCCCACTCCCTGCTGGACTACAACCGCGCCGGCATCCCGCTGATCGAGATCGTCACCAAGCCGATCGTCGGCGCCGGCGAGCGAGCCCCCGAGGTCGCCAAGGCGTACGTCGCCGAGCTGCGCGAGCTCATCCGGGCCCTCGGCGTGTCCGAGGCCCGCATGGAGATGGGCCAGATGCGCTGCGACGTGAACCTCTCGCTGATGCGGAAGGGCGCGAAGAAGTTCGGCACCCGCTCGGAGACGAAGAACGTCAACTCGCTGCGCTCGGTCGAGCGGGCCGCGCGGTACGAGATCATGCGCCACGGGGCCGTGCTCGAGGCCGGCGGCACGATCATCCAGGAGACCCGTCACTTCCACGAGGACGACGGCTCCACGACCTCCGGCCGGGTGAAGGAGGAGGCGGAGGACTACCGCTACTTCCCGGAGCCCGACCTGGTGCCGGTCGCCCCGTCCCGCGAGTGGGTCGAGGAGCTGCGCGCCGGTCTGCCGGAGCTGCCGCGGGTGCGCCGCAACCGGCTCCGCGAGGACTGGGGCGTCAGCGAGCACGACATGCAGTCGATCCTCAACGCGGGCGCGGTCGACCTCATCGTCGCCACCGTGGACGCGGGCGCGGACTCGGCGTCGGCCCGCAAGTGGTGGATGGGCGAGCTGGCCCGCAGCGCCAACGAGGCGGGCGTGGGCCTCGACGAGCTGGCCATCACCCCGGCGGACGTGGCCCGCGTGGCCGCGCTCGTCGCCGACGGCTCGCTCAACGACAAGCTGGCCCGCCAGGTCATCGAGGGCGTCCTCGCCGGCGAGGGCGCCCCGGACGAGGTCGTCGACAAGCGCGGCCTGAAGGTCGTCTCCGACGAGGGCGCCCTCGGCACCGCCGTCGACGAGGCGATCGCCGGCAACGCGGCCATCGCGGACAAGATCCGCGGCGGCAAGGTCGCGGCCGTCGGCGCACTGGTCGGCGCGGTCATGAAGGCAACCCGCGGCCAGGCCGACGCGGCCCGCGTGAAGGACCTGATCCTGGAGAAGCTGGGCGTCAGCGAGGGCTGATCTCTCCGGCTCCGGGACGAGGGGCGGTACGGCTGTCATGCGACGGCCGTACCGCCCCTCGGGCGTTCGGTCACTTGGGCGTGCAGATCGCCTTGGGGGTGAGGGTGTTCTCGTCGCTGCCGGTGTTGGTGCCCGACACGACCCAGCTGTCGCCGCGGGGGAAGTTGCGGGTGAGGAAGACGTTGTGGAGGAGGGCTCGCCCGGCCCATCCGCCGCCGCCGGTGGGCGTCTCGCCGGCCGGGCAGGCGACGACGGCGTCCTTGGTCTCGCCGGGCAACAGCGTCACCGGGTCCCCGAGGACGAGCCGGTGGGGTTCGGCCGAGCAGGTGACCGTGGGCACCGCGCTTCCGTCGACGTAGCGGGTGTTGACCCCCGAGATCCCCCAGCTGGCGTCGGGCTGCGGGGCGGACTCCCAGGCGTGGAAGGAGACCGCGGAGTAGCCGCCGCCGCTGGGCGTACTGCCCGCCGGACACCTGACGTAGATCGTGGCGGCCCGTCCCGGGGCGATCGGCTCACGGACGCCGGAATGATTGTGCTGCTGGGCGGTGGAGCAGACCGCGGCGGCGCGGACGGTCCGCGGGGCCCCGCTGACGTTGCGGAAGTCGATGTACCAGCCCCGGCCCGTGCTGAACGAACTGGTCGTGAACACGCGGTCGGCCGTGCCGTCCGTGGTCATCCCGCCCCCGGCCGCGAACATGCCGTCCGGACAGGCTGCCTCCGCGCTGTTGCCGTGATTGTTCTGCACCGTCACGGGCGCGCTGACCACCTGCCGATACACCGCGGCCGCCCGGCCGGAGCGTGGCCCTGCCGGGTCGGCGGGAGCGGGCGCGGCGGGCGCGGCGGCCGCGGTGACACCGACGACCGCCGCCGAGACGAGCAGGACCGTACTTCTGCGTTTCATGGCGAACTCCAGGGTGCGGGGACATCCCGACCAGGGGTGCCCCACGCAGGGGAGACCCGTGCCGGAGTCGACCGCACGTCCCTCGAACGCCCGTGGCGACGACCGGTGTGGCCGAGTCGGCTCCCGGACCGTCAGCGGACGGGCGCCGCCACGCCGGCCAGCAGCGCACCCGACTCCTCCGGGGAGAGGGTGCGCTCGTACACGAGCTCGCCGGTCATGCCGGGGAAGAAGCGCCCGGCGGGCCAGCTCCGCGCGTACGACGGCGGGTCGAGGACCACGAGCCGGACTCCGTCCACGACGGGGATGTCGGCCGGGTTGCCCTCGTTCCAGATCCACTCGCCGTCGGCTCCGACCAGGTTGAAGGAGCCGGTGGTGGGCGCCATCCCGGGCTGGTCGCGGCAGCAGGCCACGGCCTCGGCCGACGGCGCCTCGCCCGCCACGAGACCCCGGCCGATCAGGGCGGCGGCGAGGAGCGTGTGCAGCTGGAAGTTGTCGCCGATGCCAAAGGCCCGTAGCGCGAAGCCCGCGCCGGTGGCGCGGTCGAGCGCGACGACCGGCTCGTCGTCGAGGACGACGAGGGCGTACGCGAGGCACTTGAACGGCTCATCGGTCAGTTCCGCGAGCTGGGCGACGGCGGCCCGCAGCTCGTCGCGGCAGGTCATCTCGCGCCGGATTCGAGGGGAGTTGAGCATCGCCACGCAGGCCATCTCGAACTGCGGCAGCGCCTGCCAGGCCATGACGGGCTCAAAGCCGAACCGCTCGAAGTCCGAGTCCGTGAGGCCCTCGCCCTCGTGGTCGGGCAGTTCGCCGCGGCCCGCCGCGGTCCACGCCTCGCAGAAGGCGGCGGACTGCTCGAAGGCGTCCAGGGCGTTCGCGAACAGGGCCGGCGCGCAGGCCGAGGGGTCGGCGCCGCGTTCGACGCACGCCCCGATCAGTACGGCGACGATCGCGCGCGGTCCGGGCGGTACGTCCCCGAGCAGGGCGGCGAGCCGAGGCCCCGCTGCGTGCAGCTCGTCGTCCGTCGCCTTGCCGAAGCCGCGCGTCAGCCGCGCGAACTCACGCTCCGCCGCGTCGGCGTCCTGGGCCCGTACGGCCGCTTCGAAGTCCTCGACGACGGCCGAGAACCGCCTGCGTCCGAATATCATCCGCGCACGATAGCGGGTGGGGGCGACATCGTCCGGTGCGCGTTCCGGTGAACGACGAGGGGCGGGCCCCCGCGCACTGGGAGCGCGGGGGCCGGCCTGATGAGGTCAGCCGATGCAGCCGACGACGCTGCCGGGCGGCGCGCAGTTGTCCGGGTGGTTGTCGCGCACCGTGGACTGGGTCAGTGTCACCGTGCCGGCCACGTTGAGGATGCCGCCGCCGCTGCCGGGGCCATTGCTCGCGTGGTTGCCCTCCACAAAGGAGCGGATCAAGGTCAGCGTGCTCCCGGTGAGCGTGCTGATGCCACCGCCGTCCGACGACACCGAGTTGTCGCGCGCCGCGGAGTCGGACAGTGTCACCCTGCCGCCCGCGTCGGTGAGGACGGCGCCGCCGTGCGCGGCCGTGTTGTCACGCAGCAGCGAGTGGGTCGCCGAGAACGTGCTCTGCTGGCCGACGAAGACGGCGCCGCCGGAGAAGCTCGCGGTGTTGTCGCGCAGCAGCGAGTGGTCCATCGTCACCGCGCCGCCGCCGACGGCGAGGTCGGCGATGCCGCCGCCGAACTCGGCGGCGTTGTTGCGCAGCGTGGAGTCCGTCAACGCCACCGTGGCACCGGTGTTGTTGAGGATGCCGCCGCCGAAGATCTGGTTGTTCACCACGGTTCCGGTGCCGTTGATGATGGTCAGGTTGTCCAGCCGTACTCGGACGCCCGCTCCGCCGACCGACACCGTGGAGCCGGCGAAGTTGCCGTCGAGGACGGCGTCCTCGGCGCCGATCAGCGTCAGGTTCCGGGTGATGACGAAGGGGCCGGTACAGGTCCCCGACACTTCCAGAATCTCCCCCGCGGCGGCTCCGGTGATCGCGATCCGCAGGGCCGCGGGGTTCGCCTCGCAGTTCACCGCGGCGGGTTCCCCGGCCGCCGCCGGGGTCGCGCCGACCAGGCCGACCGTCGCCGCCGTCACCGCTGAGACCGTCGCCGTCACCGCTGAGACCGCTGCCGTCAGCGCGCGCCGACGCCACACCAGCGGGGCTCGTTGCTCGAACATCCACCTCTCCCGTCCTCAGCGCGGGGGCGTCCTGACGATCCGGGCCCCGCTGTGGTCCTCCGGCACGGGCGGCCTGTGCGCCCATGTCCGGAGGGACGGGTGCCCCAAGGGGGCGGACGCCGCGCCGGAGGCGGCCGCGCGTCCCCCGAACGGCGCGGGATGACGACCGTTGTGGCCCACAGGCGGCGAAGGCCGGATTCCGCTCGGCCTCGGGTGTCCGCATGGTGGACGTTCACCACGAGGCCGTTCCCGGGTCTTCTCGGTGTCATCCGGTCTCATTAGCGTCCCGGCCGTACCCACCCAATGGCTCGAAGGCGATCCATTGGCCGTCGACAGGGAGGTCGGGAGCTTGTCCCCGGAGATTTCGCGCAGAAGGCTGCTCGCCCTGGGCGGAGGCGCGCTCGGCGCCGCCGCGGTGGGATCGATGCTGCCGCCGTCGTTGCAGGCCGCGATGGCCGCCGAGCCGCCGGCCGGGGGGCTGTCCGCGGTCAAGCACGTGGTGATCCTCATGCAGGAGAACCGTTCTTTCGATCACTACTTCGGCACCCTGCGCGGCGTCCGCGGCTTCTCCGACCGCAATGCGATCGAGCTGCCGTCCGGCAAGCCGGTCTTCGAGCAGCCCGCCGCACTCGGCCGCACCGTGCTGCCCTTCCCGATCCGCGGCGCCGCCGAGACGCAGCACAAGGACCTCCAGTACATAGGCGACCTCGACCACTCCTGGAGCGGCGGCGCCAAGGCCTGGCACGGCGGCTGGATGGACGGCTGGGTCTCCGCGAAGACCGCCGCCACCATGGCGTACTACGACCGCCAGGACATCCCGCTGCACTACGAGCTCGCCGACACCTTCACCGTCTGCGACGCCTACCACTCCTCCACCCACACCTCCACCAGCCCCAACCGCAACCACCTGTGGTCCGGCTGGACCGGCTTCGAGGCCGACGGCAGCCGCGCCGTCACCAACGCCGCGTACGCGGAGGGCACCCATCCGGGCTACGGCTGGTCCACCTACGCCGAGCGGCTCGAAGCCGCCGGGCGGAGCTGGAAGACGTACACCGAGTGGGAGAACTTCACCGACAACAACATCGAGTTCTTCACCACGTTCAAGAAGATCGCCCGGAAGGCGCTCGCCACCACCGGCGGGCACACCTTCATGGAGTCCTTCTACGCCGCCGTCCGCGACACCGACGACGCCGCCGAGCGGGCCCGCCTCCTCGGCCTCCTGGAGGAGGGCGTCGCCACCCTCACCGACGCCGAGCGCTCGCTCTTCGAGCGGGGCCTGCGCCGCGTCGAGTCCGGCGCCCTCGCCGACGCCTTCCGCGCCGACGTCGCGGCCGGGACGCTGCCGGAGGTCTCGTACCTCGTGCCGTCCGCGATCGACTCCGAGCACCCCGGCTCGTCCTCGCCGATCGCCTCCGCCTCGCTCGTCTACAAGGTGCTCGACGCCCTCGGCTCGCACCCGGACGTCTGGCGGCACACCGTCCTGCTGATCAACTACGACGAGAACGACGGCTTCTTCGACCACGTCCCGCCGCCGGTTCCGCCGGTAACGGACACCGACGAGCGGTACAAGGGGCTGCCCACCGGCCTCGGCATCCGCGTCCCGCTGCTCGTCGTCTCGCCGTGGTCCGTCGGCGGCTACGTCTGCTCGGAGGTCTTCGACCACACCTCCGTCGTCCAGTTCCTTGAGACCTGGACGGGCGTCCAGGAGCCCAACATCACCCCGTGGCGCCGTCGCGTCACCGGCGACCTGACCTCCGCCTTCGACTTCCGCCGCGCGCGCCGGCAGCCCCCGGTCGAGCAGCCGGGCCCGATCCCGCCCTTCAGCGGCCGCTGGCGGCCCCAGCCGCCGCTGGTGCAGAGCATGCCGGTCCAGGAGCCGGGCACCCGACCGGCCCGGCCGCTGCCGTACCAGCCGGACGCGTACGGCACGGTCGCCGGCGGCACTGTGACCGTCCAGCTCCGCAACAGCGGCAAGGCCAGCGCGCCGCTCGCCCTCTACCCGTACGCGGGCGAGTTCGCCGCCCCGCAGCACACGGACGTCCGGGGCGCCGGCGAGTGGACCGTCCCCCTCTCGGGCGAGCGGTACCGCTTCACGATCACCGGCCCCAACGGCTTCCGCCGCGAGTTCGAGGGGCCCGCGGCGGGCGGGGCCGAGGTCGTCACGCGCCTCGACCACGAGGACCGTGACGTGCACATCACCGTGCGCAACACCTCCGCCGCCCCGCTCTCCTTCACCGTCCGGCCGCTCGGCTACGTCGACGAGTCCGACTTCGCCGACTGGACCCGCACGGTCACGGTCAAGCCCGGGAAGAGCCGTACGGTCGTCCACTCCGCCGCCGACGCGCACGGCTGGTACGACGTCGAGGTCACCGCCGCCGACGGCTTCCGCCGCCGGCTGATGGGGCACATCGAGAACGGGCGCGCGAGCGTCTCGGGCTGATCGAGCTGCTCCGCCGAGTCTTCGAGCGCGGGGGTACGGGATCCGGTCCCGTGCCCCCGCGCCCCGCTGTGAGGATCGACACGAAAGGGACAAAGGATCACGATCGGCTGCGACAGTTGCCTCTGGTAGGCCATCCGTGTGGCCTCGCGTAGGTCATGCGTTCTTTGCGGGCTTCCCCCGATGAAGATCGACCAAGATCCACGAACCCCAGGGAGCCCGTCCTTTGGCCGCCATCGCCCGGTGGTGCATCAAGCACCGTCTCGTCGCTGTTCTGCTCTGGCTCGTCGCCCTCGGCGGCGTCACCGCCGGCGCTGCCGTCGCCGGCAACGCCTACTCGAACGACTACGAGGTCCCGGGCACCGAGTCCGGCCGCGCGACCGCGCTGCTCGACCGGGGCTTCCCCGGCGCGGGCGGCGACAGCGACACCATCGTCTGGCACACCGCCGACGGATCGGTCCGCGCCGGTGCGGTCGAACACCGGGTCACCGCCATGCTCGACGAGGTCGCCGAGCTTCCCGGCGTCTCCTCCGTCACCGGCCCGTACGACGGCCCCGCCGGCCAGGCGCAGATCAGCGAGGACGGCCGTACCGGCTACGCCACCGTCACCTTCCACGAGCAGGCCGACGACATCCCCAAGGCGCAGGCCCAGGCCCTCGTCGACACCGCGCAGCAGGCCGAGCGCGACGGCCTCCAGGTCGAGCTCGGCGGCAGCGCCGTCGCGCTCACCGAGGCGAAGGGCGGCCATGTCGCCGAGATCGTCGGCGTCGCCGTCGCCGCCGTCGTCCTGTTCCTTGCCTTCGGCTCGCTCGCCGCCAGCGCGCTGCCCATCGCGACCGCCCTGGTCAGCGTCGGCACCGCGTACTCCGGGATCGCGCTCCTCGGCCACGTCATGACGGTGGCCGACTTCGCGCCCATGCTCGGCCTGCTCATCGGCCTCGGCGTCGGCATCGACTACGCGCTGTTCATCGTCACCCGCCATCGCAAGGGCCTCAAACGCGGCCTCAGCGTCCCAGAGGCGGCCCAGAACGCCGTCGCCACCACCGGCAGAGCCGTGGTCTTCGCCGGCGCGACCGTCTGCATCGCCCTGCTCGGCATGCTCATCCTGCGGCTCAGCTTCCTCAACGGCGTCGCCATCGCCGCCTCGCTGACCGTCATCCTCACCGTCGCCGCGTCCGTGACCCTGCTGCCCGCGCTGCTCTCCCTCATCGGGATGCGCGCGCTCAGCCGCCGCGAGCGCCGCCGCCTCGCCGAGCACGGGCCCGAGCCCGAGGTGCCCACCGGCTTCGCCGCCCGCTGGTCCGCCTTCGTCGAGCGCCACCCCAAGCTGCTCGGCGCCGTCGCCGCCGTCGTCATGGCGGTACTGACCCTGCCGGCCTTCACGCTCCACCTCGGCACCTCCGACCAGGGCAACAATCCGGCCACCGCCACCACCCGGCAGGCGTACGACCTGCTCGCCGACGGCTTCGGGCCCGGCGTCAACGGCCCGCTCACCCTGGTCGCCGGGATCGACGGCGCCGACGACCGGCTCGCGCTGGGCGAACTGCCCGCGAAGCTGGCCGACACCAAGGGCGTCGAGTCGGTCTCGCCGGTCACGTACAACAGCACCGGCGACACCGCCGTGCTCACCGTCGTACCGGACTCCTCCCCGCAGTCGAAGGCCACCAGCGACCTGGTCGACCGGCTCCGCGCCGACGTGCTCCCCGAGGCCGCGGACGGCACCTCGCTGGAGGTCCACGTCGGCGGCGTCACCGCCTCGTACGACGACTTCGCCGAGATCATCGTCGGCAAGCTGCCGCTGTTCGTCGGCGTCGTCATCGCGCTCGGCTGTCTGCTGCTCCTGCTCGCCTTCCGGTCGATCGGCATCCCGCTGAAGGCCGCGCTGATGAACGTGATGGCCGTCGCGTCCGCCTTCGGCATCGTCGTCGCGGTCTTCCAGTGGGGCTGGGGCAGCGAGCTGCTCGGCCTCGGCAGCGCCGGGCCGATCGAGCCGTTCCTGCCCGTGATCATGGTCTCGGTGCTCTTCGGGCTCTCCATGGACTACCAGGTCTTCCTGGTCAGCCGGATGTACGAGGAGTGGCTGGAAACCGGCGACAACCGGCGCGCGGTACGCGTCGGGCTCGCCGAGACCAGCCGGGTGATCAACTCGGCGGCGGTCATCATGATCTCCGTCTTCCTCGCCTTCGTGCTCTCCGGCGACCGGGTCATCGCGATGTTCGGCATCGCGCTCGCCGCCGCCGTCGCGCTGGACGCTTTCGTCCTGCGGACCCTCCTCGTCCCCGCGCTGATGCACATGCTCGGCGGCGCGAACTGGTGGCTGCCGCGCTGGCTGGACCGCCGGATGCCGCGGATCAGCATCGAGCCGCCGGACTGCCGCGCGGTCGCGGACGCGCGCGCGGAGGCGGAGGCCGGCGCCGACGCCGGCGCCGTGATTTCCGATCGTGCCGTCGCCGACGTGCGTGCGAAGATCCCTTCGCAGCGTGTGACGGTACCGACGGAGGAGAAGTACGACGATGTTCGCGATACCGCTGGGTGACGACGCGGAGCTGCGGCCCCTGGAGCCGTGGCGGGCGGAGGAGTTCCTGGCCCACATGGACCGCGGCCGGGAGTTCATCGGGCAGTTCATCGCCCTGCCGGACGTCAACACCGACCTCGACTCGACCCGCGCCTTCCTGCGGGCCTACGCCGACAAGGCCGCGTCCGACACCGGCCGGATCTACGGCATCTGGACGGACGGCACCCTCGTCGGCGGCGTCCTGTTCCGCACCATGGACGTCACCTTCGGCACCGCCGAGGCCGGCTGCTGGCTGGAGCCTTCCGCCGTCGGCAAGGGCCTGGTGACCCGGGCCGCCCGCGTGATCATCGACTGGGCGGTCGAGGAGCGCGGCATCCACCGCGTCGAATGGCTGGTCGCCTCCGGGAACGAGGCCAGCGTCAACGTGGCGCGCCGGCTCGGCATGACCAAGGACGGCGTACTCCGCGAGAGCTACCCGTACCGCGGGAAGCGGCACGACATGGAGGTCTGGTCGGTGCTCGCGCCCGAGTGGCGGGCCGCGAAGAAGACGGCTTAGGGCACTCCTCAGTCAGCTAGGGCCTATCCGACCCTGATCCGCCGGACAGGCCCTAGGCGGGTCTGAGGACCGCCTAAGGCGCCCCGCCCCCCGAACATGCGGCACTCGCCCGATGTGGCGACCCCCTCTGGCCCGAGAGAGTAGGGACATCGCAAGGAGCGATCACCCGGACCGGAACGGACCGGGAGCCCACCAGGGGAGAACACGATGTTCGAGTACGAACTCCACCACATGCACCACGCCGAGCTCCTCCGCCAGGCCGCCGCCCACCGCCTCTCCCGCGAGGCCGTCAAGGCCGCCCGCGCCGCCCGCCGGTCCGGGAAGAACGGGGCCGAGGGGCGGGTGAGCTCGGAGCGCAGACGCTTCGTACGGGCCGCGTGACCCGCCCCCGCGCGGGTAAGGGTTCAGCACGATGTCCGTGTCCAACGAATCCGTCACGGAATCGATCACCGGAGCGATCGAGGGTGCCGCACCGTCGGGGGGCTGTGCGATGCTCGGCGACGTGGAGACCAGGTCAGTCAGTCCGGTGTTCGTCGGCAGGTCCGGCGAACTGACCGCCCTCACCGAGGCGCTCGCGGGCGCCGCGGCGGGAGAGCCCCAGGCGCTGCTCGTCGGCGGCGAGGCGGGCGTCGGCAAGACGCGCCTCATCGAGGAGTTCGTCCAGTCGGCCCGCGCCGCCGACGCGGTCGTCGCGGTCGGCGGCTGCGTCGAGATCGGCGCGGACGGCCTGCCCTTCGCCCCGTTCTCCACCGCGCTGCGCGCCCTGCGCCGGTCGCTGCCCGACGAGCTCGCCGCCGCGGCCGCCGGCCAGGAGCACGAACTCGCCCGGCTGCTGCCCGAGTTCGGCGACGTCGGCCACCACGAGGCGTCCCACGAGGACAGCACCGCCCGGCTCTTCGAACTGACCGTACGGCTCCTGGAGCGGCTGGCCGCCGAGCGGACCGTCGTCCTCGTCCTGGAGGACCTGCACTGGGCCGACGCCTCCACCCGGCACCTGCTGTCCTACCTCTTCCGCACCCTGCACCGCGGCCGGATCGTCGTCGTCGCCACGTACCGCTCGGACGACATCCACCGCCGCCACCCGATGCGCCCGCTGCTCGCAGAGCTCGACCGACTGCGCACCGTGCGCCGCGTCGAGCTCGCCCGGTTCACCCGTAACGAGGTGCACCGCCAGCTCACCGGCATCCTCGCCGCCGAACCCGACCCGGCGACCGTCGAGGCCATCTACAGCCGTTCCGACGGCAACGCGTTCTTCGTCGAGGAGCTCATCACCTCGCACGCCTGCGGCTGCGAGCTCAGCGAATCCCTGCGCGAGGTCCTGCTCGTCCGGGTCGAGACGCTGCCCGAGACCGCGCAGCGGGTCGCCCGGATCGTCGCCGAGGGCGGCTCCACGGTCGAGTACGCGCTGCTCGCCGCGGTCGCCCGGCTTCCCGAGGACGACCTGATCGAGGCGCTGCGGGCCGCCGTCGGCGCGAACATCCTGCTCGCCTCCCCGGACGGCGACGGCTACCGCTTCCGCCACTCCCTGGTCCGCGAGGCGGTCAGCGACGACCTGCTGCCCGGCGAGCGCTCCCGGCTCAACCGGCGCTACGCCGAGGCCCTCGAAGCCGACCCGGGCCTCGTCCGCGCCGACGAGCGGGCCACCCGCCTCGCCACGTACTGGTACCACGCGCACGACGCCGTCAAGGCGCTGCCCGCGGTGCTCCGCGCCTCCGTCGAGACGCGCAAGCGGTACGCGTACGCCGAGCAGTTGCAGCTCCTCGAACGCGCCATGGAGCTGTGGGACGAGGTCCCCGACGAGGTCCGCGCGACCCTGCGGCCCGTCGACTACGCCGAGGCGTACCCGTCCTGCGGCTGCGACCCCGAGAGCGCCCCGCTGCGCCACCTCGACCTGCTCGCCGAGGCCGCCGTCGCGGCGCGGCTCGGCGGCGAGCGCGAACGCGCCCTGAAGATCGGCAAGATGGCGCTGCGGATGCTGGAGGAGGAGAACGACCCTCTGCGCTCCGCGTGGTTCTGGACCGAGCGCTCCCGGCTGCTGTCCGGGCTCGGCCGCGGGGACGGCTGGGCCGAGATCGCCACCGCGCAGGAACTGGTGCGGGGGCTGCCGCCGTCCGCCGTGCACGCGTTCGTCCTCGCGATCGCCGCGGCGTGGCAGATCCGCACGCCCGGGCCGGAGAGCCTGACCGCGGCCGAGCGGGCCGTCGAGTACGCCAGGCTGGTCCGCAACGAGCCCATCGAGCTCAACGCTCGGCTCACCCGGGGCACGATCCTGGTCGCCGCCGGCGAGGTGGAGCGCGGGCTCGCCGAGATGTACGAGGTCCGGGACCGCGCGGTCGCCGTGGGGCAGCTCTCCGAGGCCACCCGCGCCTATGTGAACCTCGCCTCCTCCCTGGAGAGCGTCGGGCGGTCGCGCGAGTCGGTGGAGGTCTGCGAGGCCGGGATCGCGCTCGCCCAGGCGCACGGGCTGCGCGACAGCGAGGGCTGGATCAACTCCAACCTCGCCGAGTCGCAGGTGGCCCTGGGGTGTTGGGAGCAGGCGCAGCGGACCGCGGAGTGGGTCCGGCAGGCCGCGCAGAGCGCCAAGCCGCGGGGCTCGGCGGCGCTGCGGCTGGGCCAGATCGCCGTGCTGCGCGGCGACTTCACCGGTGCGGCCCGTCAACTGGCACAGGCCCGGGAGCACTTCGGGACGAAGGACCCGATGGTGCAGTACACCCTGCCGCTGGCCGAGGTCGAACTCCTGGTGGCCGCGGGGGAGGGGCGCATCGCCGATGTGCGGGCGGCCCTCGCCGCGGCCTCGGACGACGCCCTCACGACCGGCAAGCACCGCTACGTGTGGCCGCTGCTGCTGGGCGCGGCGGCGGCGGAGGCGGACGCGCTGGGGCTGCCGGCCGCGGAGGAGGGCCGCGCCGAGGCGCTGGCGCTGATCTCCGGCCTCGCGCGCCGGGTCGCCTCCCCGGCGCCCCTCTGGCAGGCGTACGCGCTGCACGTCTCCGCGGAGCTGGCCCGCGCGGAGAAGCGGGACCGGGTCGAGCGATGGGCGGAAGTGGTCGCCGCGTACGAGCCCCTCGACGCCCCGTACCCGACCGCCCGCGCCCGCCACCGCCTCGCCGACGCGCTCCTCGCCGAAGGCGGCCGCAGGGACGAGGCCGCGACGCTCCTCCGCGCGGCCCACGGCGCGGCGGCACGCCTGGGCGCCCGCCCCCTGGTCGAAGACCTGGAACTCCTGGCCGCCCGAGCCCGCCTCTCCCTGACGACCCCCCTCCCGGCAGGCCCGGAACCGGAGGACGACGCCTTCGGCCTGACCCCCCGGGAGCAGGACGTCCTGACCCTGGTGGCGGCCGGCCGCACCAACCGCCAGATAGCCGAGGAACTCTTCATCTCCCCGAAGACAGCGAGCGTCCACGTCTCGAACATCCTGGGCAAGCTCGGCGTCTCGGGGCGAGGCGAGGCGGCGGCGATGGCACATCGGCTGCGGTTGCTGGAGCCGACGGGGTAGGGGCGGAGCGGCCGGGCCGCGCAGCGCGGGCGGCTAGGCCCGCGACCGGCGCGCGCGTCGGTCGCGAC
>NZ_DATCVQ010000512.1:0-4246 GCF_036566765.1 Streptomyces sp. | reverse complement strand
CGAGCAGCTCGCCCTGTCCCCGCGCGGAGCTGCGCCGCAGGGCCTCGGCCCGGCCGAGCACCGTACGAGCGATCCGCTCGGCGCCGAGCGCTGCGGCCGCGACGGCGGCGACGGCGAGGGCGGCGGATCCGGCGAGCGCGGCCCAGAGGCCGGGCGAGGGGCTGGTGCCGGTGGAGCGGAGCGTGAACAGGACCGCGGCGGCGCCGCCGAGCGCGACCGCGACGGCCGGCAGCACGGAGGTCCGCAGGAGTTGGGGTCGTAAGCGGGCTTCCGGTCCGAGTTGCGCGGGGCTCGGGCGCCCCGTGGCGGCGGAGCGGGCGCCCTGCCGGCCGTGCCGTCCGCCCTCGCGGCGTTCCGTGCGCGCGGAGGGTGCGCGAAGTTGAGACATGAGTGTCCTTGGTAGTACGTGGCCCGGAAATCGGCGTACTGCATAGACAACAACGGACTTACAGGCACAACGAATTGATACGGAGAAGGGATGCGATGAGACTCTCCGGTGATCACCGGGCACACACTGTAGTCGTCAACCGTTCATGTGCGATGCGCAGTTGGCAAACTCATCACGCAGAGCGTCACACTCTGCTAAGGCGGCCCGAACCCGCGACCAGGACCGGATCGCTTCGGTTCGCCTGGACGCGCACTGCTCGAATTCACGTTCGCATGCGTTGCGTTCGCGACCGCTCGGCGTGGGGCCGGGGTGGCCAGGCCCGCGTCGAACGCGGCGCACGCACGACAACGGGGCCGACCCCGAAGGGCCGGCCCCGTTGCGGATGAATCAGCGGACGAATCAGACGAGGTCGAAGCGGTCCAGCTGCATGACCTTGTCCCACGCGGCGACGAAGTCCTTCACGAACTTCTCCTTCGCGTCGTCGCTCGCGTAGACCTCAGCGAGCGCGCGCAGCTCGGAGTTCGAGCCGAAGACGAGGTCGGCACGGGTGCCGGTCCACTTGAGCTCGCCGCTGGCCGCGTCGCGGCCCTCGAACTGGGTCTGGTCCTCGGACGTCGCCTTCCACGTCGTGCCCATGTCGAGCAGGTTGACGAAGAAGTCGTTGGTCAGCGTGCCGGGGGCCGACGTGAGCACGCCGTGCGCGGACTGCTGGGAGTTCGCGCCCAGGACGCGCAGACCGCCGACGAGGACGGTCATCTCGGGGGCGCTCAGGGTCAGCAGGTTCGCCTTGTCGAGCAGCAGGTACTCGGCCGGGAGGCGGTTGCCCTTGCCGGTGTAGTTGCGGAACCCGTCGGCGGTCGGCTCGAGCGCGGCGAACGACTCGACGTCCGTCTGCTCCTGCGACGCGTCGACGCGGCCCGGGGTGAACGGGACCTCGATCGCGACGCCGGCGTCCTTGGCGGCCTTCTCGACGCCCGCGGCGCCGGCGAGGACGATCAGGTCGGCCAGGGAGATCTGCTTGCCGGACTGGGCGGAGTTGAAGGACTCCTGGATCCGCTCCAGGCCGCGCAGCACCGTCGCCAGCTCGTCGGGCTGGTTGACCTCCCAGCCGCTCTGCGGCTGCAGGCGGATGCGGGCGCCGTTGGCGCCGCCGCGCTTGTCGCTGCCGCGGAAGGAGGACGCCGAGGCCCAGGCGGTGGACACCAGCTGGGAGACCGTGAGGCCGGAGGCGAGGATCTGCTCCTTGAGGGAGGCGACGTCCGCGGCGTCGACCAGCTCGTGCGTGAGGGCCGGCAGCGGGTCCTGCCACAGCAGGACCTCGGACGGGACCTCGGGGCCGAGGTAGCGCACGATCGGGCCCATGTCGCGGTGGGTCAGCTTGTACCAGGCACGAGCGAAGGCGTCCGCGAACTCGGCCGGGTTCTCGTAGAAGCGCCGCGAGATCTGCTCGTAGACCGGGTCGAAGCGCAGCGACAGGTCGGTGGTGAGCATCGTCGGGAGGTGCTTCTTCGACGCGTCGTACGCGTCGGGGATGACCGCCTCGGCGTTCTTGGCGACCCACTGGTGGGCGCCGGCCGGGCTCTTGGTCAGCTCGTACTCGTACTCGAACAGGTTCTTGAAGAACCCGTTGCTCCACTGGGTCGGCGTGGTCGTCCAGGTGACGTCCAGGCCGGACGTGATGGCGTCCGCGCCCTTGCCGGTGCGGAAGCCGCTCTTCCAGCCGAGGCCCTGCTCGTCCAGCGGGGCGGCCTCGGGATCGGCGCCGACGTTGTCGTCCGGGCCCGCGCCGTGGGTCTTGCCGAAGGTGTGGCCGCCGGCGATGAGGGCGACGGTCTCCTCGTCGTTCATCGCCATGCGGCGGAACGTCTCGCGGATGTCACGGGCCGCGGCGATCGGGTCCGGGTTGCCGTTGGGGCCCTCAGGGTTGACGTAGATGAGGCCCATCTGGACCGCGCCGAACGGCTTCTCCAGCTCACGGTCGCCGGTGTAGCGCTCGTCGCCGAGCCAGGTGGTCTCGGGGCCCCAGTAGACGTCCTCGTCCGGCTCCCAGACGTCCGCGCGGCCGCCGCCGAAGCCGAAGGTCTCGAAGCCCATCGTCTCCAGCGCGACGTTGCCCGCGAGGATCATGAGGTCGGCCCAGGAGAGGTTCTGGCCGTACTTCTTCTTCACCGGCCACAGCAGGCGGCGCGCCTTGTCCAGGTTGGCGTTGTCCGGCCAGCTGTTCAGCGGGGCGAAGCGCTGCTGCCCGGCGCCGCCGCCGCCGCGGCCGTCGCTGATCCGGTAGGTGCCGGCGCTGTGCCAGGCCATACGGATCATGAACGGGCCGTAGTGGCCGAAGTCGGCGGGCCACCAGTCCTGCGAGGTGGTGAGCACCTCGGCGATGTCCTGCTTGACGGCCGCCAGGTCCAGGGACTGGAACGCCTCGGCGTAGTCGAAGTCGGCGCCGAGCGGGTTGGCCACGGCCGGGTTCTTGGCAAGGATCTTGAGATTGAGCCGGTCCGGCCACCACTGGCGGTTTCCGCCGCCTTGAGTCGGGTGCGCGGCGCGCCCGTGGGCGACCGGGCAGCCACCGCCCTCCGGCGTCGCTTCGACGGACTGTGCGTCCTGGTTCTCAGGCATGGGAATCCTTCCGGATGAGACGGATCACGGTGCTCGGGAACAACGGGTGATGGACCCCGGAGCACGTACGAGGGGGATGCCCTCGGCCGTGCCGGACCGTGCGTCCGACGTCTATGACGCCACCCTACGACCGGTGTGCCGGGAGATGCCGGATCTCGCCGACACTTCCCTCGAACCGGTCCGGGTCTCGCCCAGCTGTCGCCCTGTCCCTTGGCTGTTGCCGGAACAGATCCTACGATGGACTAAGTCCAAGTCAATGCGACGACCAGACCCATACGGATTCATGTGACGGACATTGCCCGAAACGGTGCCCGGAACACGTTCCCGGACACCGCCCGAACACTGCACAGTGAGGCTGAAGCGCATGAGCGACTTGCTGGACCGGCTGCGCGGCCGCGGCTGGCGGATGACGGCCCAGCGGCGGGTCGTCGCCGAGGTGCTCGACGGCGAGCATGTCCACCTCACGGCGGACGAGGTGCACGCACGGGCGACCGCCCTGCTGCCGGAGGTCTCGCGCGCCACGGTCTACAACACGCTCGGTGAGCTCGTGTCGCTCGGCGAGGTGACCGAGGTCGCCACCGACGGCCGCGCCAAGCGGTACGACCCGAACGCGCACCGCCCCCACCAGCACCTGGTCTGCTCGGGCTGCGGCACGATCCGCGACGTCCACCCGGACGGCGACCCGCTGGCCGCCCTGCCCGCCGCCGAGCGCTTCGGCTTCACCGTCTCCACGGCCGAGGTCACCTACCGGGGCCTCTGCCCCGCCTGCGCCGCCTCGGCCTGAAGGCCCGGTCGTCGGTGACGATCCGTCAGTCGTCGATGGCGTCCAGGACGTCGCCGAGGTCGACGAACTTGAAGTCGGTCGCCGGGCGGTCGCCGTCGCCGGGGGCGTCGTGGCCGTCCTGGACGACGAGAAGGCCGTGCGGGTACTTCCTGCCCAGCGGCGCGTTGAGCACGGCGGCGCCGTCGCACTCCTCGGACCCGTCGAGGGTCCCCGTGGCCGCGGCGACCCGGAAGCCGCCCTCGTACTCGTTGTCGTCCGCCAGCTCGCGGTCGTACAGCGCGAAGGTGTTGTCGCCCTGGCTGGAGGCCATGAGGTAGCCGTCGCCGTCGCGCTCGGTGAGCAGCGTCAGACCTTCGACGTCGGCCGCGAGACGCTTCCCGCCGAAGCCGGGGTCGGCTCCCGCGGTGCACTCCTCGGTCTCCTCGTCGTACACGACCGGGATGCCGAACTCGCGT
>NZ_DATCVQ010000511.1:0-4554 GCF_036566765.1 Streptomyces sp. | reverse complement strand
GGCATGGAACCGCCCTCCCCGCCGCCCATGCCCGACGGCGTGCGCACATACCTCGACCGCATCGTCTGAGCCCTGGAGCGCGACAGTGAGCGAATTCGAAGTCGAGAGCCAGGGGCCGCCCGCCGAACTCCCGCCCGAACGGCCCGCGATACGCGCGATCGACGAGTCCGCAGCCGACATGGGCACCCTGGTGGACATGGGCCTCGTCGAGGAACAACCCGAACCGCCGCCCGAGCCTGACCCTGAGGAGTGACAGAGCCCCCACCGCCTGATGGCGGTGGGGGCCTTCTGCTGTATCCGGGGTCAGCTGTTGCCGCGGGCGTCGAGGATCTCCGCCGTTTCTGTGAAGCCAAATCGTTTCAGGTCTTCGATGGGGTTGGGGCCGGAGATGGACTTCGCCAGGTAGTGGTCGAATACCACGGTCATCTGGCGCACGAGCGCGCCCTCCCCGCGGGGGTCGTCGGGACTGGTCTCTGCTGCAATGAGGCGGGCGAGGTAGTCGAACGGCACGCCGCTCTTCTCGGAGGCTTCGCGTACCCGATCCATGTCGTAGGCCATACCCCTGAACCTACCACAGATAATGCCCTATTATCTGTGGTAAGGCTGAACGCGAGCAGGGAGAACTTGAGCCAGGCGATGCGCGAGGCGACCCCGTTATCTGCGGCAAGGAGAATCGTGGGCAACGTAGTTCAACTTCCCACCGGCAAGGCGCTCACCGTTCAGCTTGCAGCCGACCGCTACCTCGACGCACTCGGCAACCCCAACACGGCTCGGAACTACGCCATCGGCATCAGCAAGACCGTCGAGCGGGTCGGACCGAACCGTCCCCTGGAGACCGTCGCCGCCGACGAGATCGGCCAGGCGCTCGAAGAGCTCTGGGGAGGCGCCGCCGTCAACACCTGGAACGCACGCCGCGCGTCGGTCCAGTCCTGGCTCACATGGTGCCGAGACCGCGGCTACAGCGGCCCGGCCGTCCCGGCCTGGACCAAGCGCCTTACGCCGCCGGACAGCGAGACGCCCGCCCGCTCCAAGTCTGAGATCGACCGACTCATCGGGCGCCGCGACATCGGCCTGCGGGAGAAGACGCTCTGGCGAATGCTGTACGAGACCGCGGCGCGCTCCGACGAGATCCTCGCCCTCAACATCGAGGACCTCGACTTCGCCGGCCGCCGATGCCAAGTAAAGGCCAAGGGGGCCAAGGCCAAGACCCGGCGCCGGGGGGAGACCCGAGGCGACTTCGTCCTGGAGACCGTGTACTGGGACGCCGGCACCGCTCGCCTCCTGCCGCGGCTGCTGAAGGACCGCTCTCGGGGGCCGGTCTTCACGGGACACCGGAAGGCGGGACCCGGCAAGGTGGTCAGCGGGCGCGACGTCTGCCCGGACACCGGACTCGCCCGTCTCTCCTACGGCCAGGCGCGCGCACTCCTCGACGAGGCCACGGCAGCCACCGGCCCCGGGACCGGCTGGGACCTGCACGAGTACCGGCATTCCTCGCTGACACACCTCGGCGAGCGGGGCGCGTCACTGCTGATGCTCATGGCCAAGTCCCGTCACAAGAAGCCGGAGAACGTCCGTAAGTACTTCAAGCCGTCACCCGAGGCCATCGCCGAGCTCACCAGCCTGCTCGCGCCGGGCAACGCCCAACGGTGACCGCGACACTCCGAACTTCCTTGTAGAGATGCCCTACCGGTGCCCCATCGGCTGCACTTGGGAGCAAAGGAACACCCACCTAAGGAAACATATGAACGACGAGACCCCCGTGACGTCCATCTGCGGCTGCGGTCGCCCGGTGAGGGTGCCGACGCACACGGCCGGCGAGCTCCCGAAGGAGCCGCGTCACATCGGCATTCCGGGCGAGCCGACGGAGTGCCCGGAGTAGAACACAGCGAAGCCCGCCCCGGCCGTACAGCCGGGGCGGGCTTCGTCGTTGCTACTGAGGAGCGAATCCGGACCGGATCTTCACCTCGGGGTACAGGAACCACGGCTTGTGCCCCTCGAGGCGACACTCGATCTTCAGCCGAACGGGCTGATCCCGAACCTCGATCCTCCACCGGCGCTCTGCGTCGTCGTCCGTGTGCCAAAACGGAGCATGGGTGTTGGTCATGTCGAACTTCTTGACGGTGGCCGGCGCGAGCGGAAAGACCGGAGTGACTCGACCTGGTTCCGCAACGTCGTCGATCCCAGGGGTGAAGCGCAGCGGCCCCCAGATGTGGGCCGCAACATCCTCCGCAGTCGGAGGAGCGGCGGTACGAGGTGTGCGGTCAACGTCGTCATCGCGGACGAGGACCGTGACGGCATCCAGCTGCTCCAGCCCCGGCGGCCCCACCAACTTGAGGGTGAGAGAAGCCCTCTCGGTGGTGCCCAGTCGGTGCACCTCCACCTCGAGTATCGGCGTTAGCTCCACGTGCCAGCGGTCGCGCTCGATGGCCGCCACGGCATCAGCCGTGTCAGCGGCCCTGCTCGTGGCAGCCCACGAAGCCGCTGCGGCAAAAACGCTGGCCACGGCTGCGATGACACCCAGCTGGTCCCCGTTGAGCCAGTCCATCTTCTTTGCGGCGCCGAGCGCCGCGAGGGCGACTAGAGCGGCCGATCCCACCCAGGCCCGTCGTATCCATATCGCTGACATGCCCGGACCCTACGATGCTCCGTGAAGCGAGGACGCCCATGCTGGCGAACCGGGCGGCCTCGCGCGCCTAGCTTCAACCGGTGCCGTCTGTTTGCGGATGGAGTACGACCTTCTTCAGGGCCGCCTCGACTTCGAACCGGTTCTGCTCGGTCGCTTCGGCGTGGGCGGTCACAGCCGCATGGAGCTTCTCAGCCGCTTCGAGCCACGGTCGCCAGGCTTCGGCGCTGTACGCGCCGGCGGTCGCTTCACGCTGCGCCTCGACGGCGTCGCGCTGGAGCTGGATCAGGTCGTCTGAGAGTTCGATTGCCACGAGCCGGATCGTAAGCGCGGGCACCGACAATCGGGCGGAGGCTCAGGCCGCGTGCCACACGTGTGCCCGGCCACCCCGCCACTCCACCCACGCCGGATCGTCGAGCATCGCCACCGCATCCGGCAGGCCCGCCTCACGCAGCAGCTCCAGCAGCTCCCAGTCGTCCTGGGCCAGGCCGAGAATCTCGCCGCGGACGGTCACCCGCCGGCCTCCGGTCTGGGAGGGGTGGTGCACGACGATCGGCGCGAAGCCCATGCCTCCAGAGTGCCGCGACTCAGTCGAGGACGCCGAGCTCGCTGTCCGGCCGGCAGATCTCGCACGCCCGGATGCCGCCCGCGGTGATAGCGCGCAAGGCCTGCTCGCGGGTCAGGGCGCGGGTGTGGTGGCTGGCCATCTTGCAGCCGCCGAGGTGGACCGAGTCCTCAGTGGCCTGGCCGCGCACGCGCAGGTACGACAGCACCCACGTCGGCCCGTCAGGCAGCTGACGCCGGGGCCGCATATCCGCCTCCCGCTGCTCGACCTCGCTGATGCGCGCCTGGACGCGGTGCAGCGAGTAGGCGAGCCAGGTCTCCAGGGTGCGGAGCCGCGGCAGGTCGGGAGGCAAATCTTCGGACACGTGTTCTATTCTATGGCTGGAAGGCACCGCCAGCAGGAAGGGGTGCCGGTGGATCCCGAGCAGCAGCCGCCCCCGCCGCACGTCGCGGACGTCCTCGCCGCGCTCCAGGCAGCAGGCCGGCCCGCCCCGGAGCGAGTCCAGACGTACTGCGCCGCCCCGCCCGGGGCCGGCAGCGTCGCGCCGCAGGACAGCATGCTGTGCGTCGCCATCCGGTGGCCGGACGACACCGCGGTCCTCTGGAATGAGGTCCAGGGTTGGCGCGTCGCCAGCCCGCGGCCCGCGGTCGGCGCCCGGACTGTCGTCGGCGTCCGCGTGGCGCCGAGCACCAAGCCCGAGCGGGTGGCCCAGGAGCTCCTCGCCGAGCTGGAGCGGCTGTAATTCCGGCTGACGCCGCACTGTCAGTGCCTGGAGCTACCGTGGAGGCATCCCATCCACGCTTGCTGGCTGGCTGCGTGGTACTCGGACCCGCCCTGCCCGGTACAGCGCCCGGCGCGGGGCGGGGCTGCGTCTAGGCCGCGAGTTCCTGCTCGGCGCGCATCGCCTCGGCCCACGCGACGAGCAGCTGGTGATACTCGGCTTGCCGCTCCGAGGGCAGCGCGCCGCCGTCCCACAGCGCGCGGATCTCTTCATTCACCTCGGCCGCAGACCGCCCCACCCCAGTCATGAGACCAGGCTACGGGGCAGAACTGACATCGGTCATGCCTGCGGACGGTCCGGCAGCCGGGCCACGAACGTTCCGATGCCTGGCTCCATGTAGGCGAGTCCGGCCTCGCGCAACTCCTTCAGGACGCGCCGTGCGGTCACGGGGCTGATGCCCGTCTCCTCGACGATGGCCAGCGCGGACGGAAGCCGCTCCCCGGGCTGGTAGACACCGCTGTCGATGCGCTCTTCCAGCAGGGCATAGACCTGCCGCCACCTCGGAATTTCCGGCTGCCACTCCATGATCCCGACGCTAGGCGGGGCCCGTCCGCCAGGCGAGATGAGCTGACCTATCTCGCCTAT
>NZ_DATCVQ010000510.1:0-6124 GCF_036566765.1 Streptomyces sp. | reverse complement strand
ACCGCGGATGCGTGTGACCGCAGCGCTGCTGATCGCAGTCGGCCTCGTCGGCGCGGCGCTGACCGCCGTGCCAGCGGCGCAGAACGTGGTCCCCACAGTTGTCGGCCTGGGCTGCGCGCTGACCTTGTGGGGCACCGCCGCCTGGACCATCGCCTCGGTCGGCTCCATCGGGAACGAAGCTCGCAGCGCTGACGCCCCTGCGTGACGGGCTAGAAGCCCGCACGTCGCGGAGGCGGAGCGCCATGGACAGCACTGTCGCCGTCGGTGACGCCCGCGCTGCCGTGGTTTCTTCGCGCTTGACGGCCTTCGAGGGTGCGAGTGCGGATGTACTCGCCTCCATGACAGACAGGGAGGCAAGGCTTGCGCCCGGTGTGTCGGAACCGGTCCGTCCGGGCGCACGGGCGTTCTAGCGTGCCTGTCATGACCTCGCTCAGGTTTTGGCGGGCGCCGTTGCTCGCCCTCGCGGCCGTCCTGCTGCTCCTCCCACAGACGGCCGTGGCGCAGGACCAAGCAGACTCGGGGCCCCCGACGTGGGCCGCGTGGCCCGAGAGCCCCTCCTTCGGCGTCCGACTGCAGGGTGGTGGGGCGTCGGAGGCGGCGACACCGGACCGCCCTTCGTACGACGTGGCGTTGCGCGCCGACCGCGACGGCTCGCACTGGACCGGCCGCCAGACGGTGTCCTTCCGCAATGCCGCCAGCACTCCGCTGCGTTCAGTCGACGTACGGCTGTGGGGCAACGGCGCCGACGGCTGCGGAGCCCCCGGCAGGCCGTCCCCGGTCCGGGTGAGCAGGGTCGTCGGAGGCGCCCCTCGACCGCTCGCCGTGGGCTGCACCGCGCTGCAGATCGACCTGCCCGCGCCGCTGCCGTACGGGGCGCGTACGAGCGTCTCCTTCGACGTCGCGATCACAGTCCCGGACCGCGTTCACCGCTTCGGCAGGGACGGCGCGCACCGCTACCTCGGCAACGCGCTGCCCCTGCTGTCCGTACGCGACGCTCAGGGCCGGCACCTCGACCCGGACGTCGGCTTCGGCGAGAGCTTCTACACCCTGGCCGGTGACTTCCGGGTCGTGCTCGACCACCCCGACGCACTGGTCGTTCCCGCGACGGGCACCAGCACCCGGCACGCGGGCGCACCCGGCCGCACGATCAGCACCAGCGTCGCGCGCGGGGTGCGGGACTTCGCGTGGGCGGCGGGCCCCTTCCGGTCGCGGACGCTGACCACGCCCGGCGGAATCCGGCTGAACGCGTACTGGACCGCCACCACGTCCCCCGAGGGCGTCGCAACCGATCTGAGGGACGCCGCCGGCTCGGTGGACGAGTTCGGGGAGCGGTTCGGGCGCTACCCGTACGGCGAGCTCGACCTCGTCATGAGCGACGCCCTCGACGACTTCGGCAGCATGGAGTTCCCGGGCCTCGTGCTGCTGTGGACCGAACCGGAGGGGTCGGCCGTCGTCCACGAAGTGGCCCACCAGTGGTTCTACGGCATCGTCGGCAACGACCAGTTCGCGTCTCCCTGGCTGGACGAGTCCTTCGCCCAGTACGCGAACCAGCTGTACTACCGCGAAGACACCGGCACTTGTTGGGCCGACCACGGCGAGTGGCCCAGCGACACGGCCGCCCTCACCCGCTCCCTGGCCTACTACGCGGACGGCCACCGCACGGAGTACGGCCGAGTGGTCTACGGGCGCGGCGCCTGCGCCCTGCACGACCTGGAACGCGTCCTGGGCACTCCGGCGATGGCCGGCATGCTGCGCGGCTACGTGCGAGAGCACTGGCTGGGCGTCTCCACCACCGCGGACTTCAAGCGCGCAGCCCAGGCTGCGACGGCGAAGGACCTCGGCCCGTTCTGGACGGAGCACCGGATCCACTGAGGGGGCCGACGCCGGGCAGGCAGCTCGCCGGCCCCAGCGCCCCCCCAGGGCGTGGCCGCGGCCGTGGCCGTGTGGCTGTGGCTGTCGCTGGAGACCACCGGCTCGGGAGTGCGCAGCGACCGGCTCACCCCTTGGGGGGCGCTGTTCGCGCAGCGCGGGCGGCGGCGAAGAGGAGGAGCCCGCAGGCGGTCACGAGCAGCCATCCGGTACGGGAGGCCTCGGCGAGGCCGGTGGGGGCGACGCCCGCGACCAGTCCACCTGCGACCGCGATGCCGACCGCCGCACCGACCTGGCGTGCGGTGGACGAGATCGCCCCGGCCACGCCTGCCTGGGACGGCGGCAGGCCGCTGACGGCGGTGTTGGTCAGGGGCGCGTTGGCGAAGCCGAAGCCGACGCCGATGAGGAGATAGGCCGTCAAGAGAAGCGACAGGTGCGTGTTCTGCTCCAGGTTCACCAGGCACAAACCGCCGGCCGCGGTGAAGCCGCCTGCGAGGAGCAGCGGAATCCGGGGCCCGAGCCGCCCCACCAGGATGCCGGACCAGGGAGCGCACAGGGTGGCGCCGACCGCCATGGGCAGGGTCGCGACTCCCGACGCGAGCGGCGTCCAGCCGCGGGCCTGCTGGAGGTAGAGCGTCGTGAGCAGGAGGCTGACGTTCAGCGCGACGAACACGGCCACGGCGCCCAGCACCGCGGCGGTGAAGGCCGGTCGCCGGAAGAGCCCGAGGTCCATCAGCGGCTCGGGTCGGCGCTGCTCCACTCGGACGAAGGCCGCTGCGACGAGGGCGATCAGCGTGTAGCACGTCACGGCGACAGGCGAGGTCCAGCCGATGCGAGGGCCTTCGATGAGGATGCCGACCGCGAGGAACAGTGCTGCAGTCAACAGGAGTTGGCCGGGCACGTCGAGCCGCCGGGCACGCTCGCTGCGGGACTCCGGCACGAACACGGCGACGAGGACGAGCGCGGCGACGACGACCGGGACGTTGATCCAGAACACCGACCGCCACCCGAAGACGGCGATGAGCGCCCCGCCGGTGACCGGGCCTGCCGCCATGCTGAGCCCGAAGACCGCCGCCCACACACCGATGGCCCGGGCGCGCTCGCGGGCGTCGGGCATCGCGTTCACGACGATCGCGAGCGCCACGGGACTCAGCATCGAGGCGCCGATCCCCTGGACGGCCCGGGCGGCGACGAGTGACCCGAGCGACGGGGCGAAGGCGCATGCCAGGGAGGCCAGGCCGAAGACGACGAGGCCGGACCGGAAGACCCGGCGTCGGCCGAGGCGGTCGGCCAGGGCGCCGGAAACGATGAGGAAGCTGGCCAGGACCACGGTGTAGGCGTCCACGATCCATTCCAGACCGTGGGTTCCGACCCCCAGGCCGCGTCCGATCTCGGGCAGTCCGACGTTGACGATCGTCGTGTCGACCCCCACCAGGAACATGCTCAGCGCGCACACGGCGAGTACCGTCCAACGCCTTCGCACGCTGAGTGCGGGTGGTACGGCGGCCAGAGTTGTCGGCGCGATCATGGGTGTCCCCCTCCTGCTCCGGTCGGCCTGCCCGCCGGAGTCGTCTCTCGCCCATGCTCGGATCGAGAGAGTCAGCCGCCCAGAAAATTTGCGGAGACCGCAAAAAAATTCGGCGTACCGGGGACGCGCCTCACGGCACGGGCGACGGCCGGCATCCCCTTCGCGCCGAAGTCGATGCTTCATGCCGTGGCTGCGCTCCGGGCGAGGGCGAACGGAAAACAGGCAGGTCGACCGCGGCCGGGCACCCGCACGCCTTGTGGGCATTTCGCGGGGCACGGAGCGGACGTCCGGTCGACGCCACACGGCTCAGTCACCGCGTCCGAGTGGGACGCGGGCGGCAAGCGGAGGGGAATGGAAACGGTAGAAAACGAACATCGGAGGAACCGGGAAAACGGGAACCGGCGACGCGGGGGGCGGAGGGCGTGCCCACAGATCCTGGAGACCCCTACCTCTGCGTTGTGATGTCCTGGGCCTGCTGGGCGATGTCCTCCAGCACGGCTTGCGGGTCGGCGGACGGCGCGACGGCCTTGCCGATGTTCCGCTTGATGGTGTTGCTCACCTGCAGCCAGGACGGTTCATTGACCGGGTAGAGCTGGGCGCCGCGCAGTGCGATCAGGAACTGCTCGGCGCTGGGGTCTGCCCCCGCGTCCTTGGAGGCTTGGGTCGCGGACACCGTCGAGGGCAACAGGTGGTAGCGCCCGGCGAACTCAATGAGGTTCTTGTCCTCGTAGACGAAGTCCAGGAACGAGCGCACCAGTTCGCGATTGTCGTCGTGCTTGAAGGCCATCATCCAGTCGGCGACGCCCGCCGTCGGCGGGGTGTCCCCGTCTGTCAGCGTGTCCGACACCGGCATGCTCAGCGTGCCGACCTTCATGCCCCTGGCCCTCGCCTCGTGGAGGAGCGAGGGGTAGCCGTTGACCATGCCGACCTCGCCGCGCAGGAAGGCGGCGAAGGCATCCTGGCGGTTGAGTTCGGCCGGCGGGACCGGGCCGGTCAGGGCGGGGACGACCAGGTTGTCCTTGATCCAGCGGAACGTCTGTGTGTTCCGCGGGGACGCGATGCTGTAGCCGCCGCTGATGTCGGTGTAGCCCCCGCCGTTGCTCAGTTCCCAGATCAGGGCTTCGGCGTGCGCCTCCTCGGGACCGAGCGGCAGGGCGTACGGGTAGAGCACGCCCTCCTTCTTGAGCGCCTTGGCCGCGCTCTTCAGGTCCGACCAGGTCTTCGGCGGCTTCGCTCCGGCCTTGTCGAACAGCTCCTCGTTGTAGAAGAGCAGCCGGCTGCTGGCCACGAAGGGCAAGCCGTAGAGGGTGTTGCCGACCGAACCCGCTTCTGCGAGCGGCGGCAGGAAGTTCGCCTCTGCCCTGACCGACAGCAGCTCACTTGCGGAGTAGAGGCGGCCCTGCGCGGCGAAGTCGGAGTACGCGCCCATCAGGGCCACGTCCGGGGCGTTGTCCTCCTTGACCATGCGGGCGACCTCGCGGTCGACGTCTGCCCACGGGTAGAGCGTCACCTCGACCTTCTTGTCGGGGTGGACGGCGGTGAAGGCGGCGGTCAGTTTGTCCCAGTAGGTCTTGGAGCTGGTCGCCGGGCTGTCGCCGTACTCGGCGGCCACCAGGCGCAGCGTCGTCCCTCCGTCGCTCCCGGACGAGCCGCAGGCGGTGACGAGGGAACCCAGTATTCCGAGTGCGGCCACGGAGGCGGTCGCGCCGAAGAGTCTTGGTCGCACAGATCTTTCCTCTTGCTGTTTTTGGACAGTGCGTCCGGAATTCTCTCCTGGCCCGGGGCGTATTGCGCCCCCTGCCCAGTGGTTGTGGCCATTGCTCCAACTAAGACGGTTCCGGCTGGTGTCTTCCGATATGCCGACGTTGATTCCGACGCGCGTAGAACCCTCCACGGTGTCCAAAGCGACTCCCGTACGGAGCATTGACGAGAGCATGGCCAGAGGGGAATTTTCGCTCCACGCCGGACGCCGGGACTGCAGTGGCCGCCGCCGGTGTCCGCCCGCGACGCTGACGCTGTGAACTCGCCGGCTAACGGGTCGGGCGCTCCGGTCTCCGGATTCCGCCCCTCCTGCCACCGACGTTCTGTCTCGATCCCGCGGACGAAGTTCAAAGGGTCGCCGTCACCGAACGTGATGCTGACCGGGCTCACGTCCATCTCGTCCGACAACAGCCGAAACAGGAAATCCGCCATGATGTACGGGTAGGTCGCGAACGACTCCGCCGTGTGCCGCGCGCGCCGTGACCGGGCAGCGACCGGGGCGGGGGCCGGGGGAGGGGGCGGTTGTCAGCCGGCCCGCGACGTCCGCATCGGCCCTGACCCCGCCACGACAAACGCTCCGTCCCTTACCAAGCCATGGGTCACGCTCGCGTGCCTCCGGGTCTGGTGCCCAACGGACCCCCTCGATCGGAGGAGCATCAAGACGAACGCAGGGGTGGGGCGTCCCTGGCGATCGCGGCGGCCGGCAGCAGGATGCTCGGCTCGGTGTCGGGATCCTCGACCATGACGACGCCGGACGCCTGAATGTCGAAGTCCGTCGGCCATGCGGTGACGTCGCTCGCCAGTGCGCCTTCCAGCTTCGCCCGCGTCAGGTCGGCACCAGTGAGGTCGGTTCCTCGGAGATCAGCCAGTCTCAGATCCGCGCCGGTGAACTTGGTGCCATGGCCCCGCGCCTTGCGCAGATTTGCCTCCCGCAGGTCGGCGTCGGAGAAGTCGGCGTCGCTGAGG
>NZ_DATCVQ010000509.1:0-4333 GCF_036566765.1 Streptomyces sp. | reverse complement strand
GGCCGACCATGACATCGCCCGGTGCGACCGGTCGTACTCAGCCTCGGCCGCTGCGAGCAGGTCGGCGTGGTAGTGGACGCCGTCGTGCACGTCGTCGTAGTCGATCTCTGCGCCGTGGATGACGGGCTTGTCACCGTGGCTCAGCGCGTGTGCGTAGACCTCCGTTGCGGTGGTCTCTTCGGTGGGCAACATGAGATACTTCTTTCGTTCGTGGACCCGGTATCGCTTTGGTGGTGGTGCCGGGTCCCGGCTTGTTCTGATGTGGTGCTGGGTGGTGCAAGCTGGCCCGCCCGGCCTGCCATCGGTCCTCCCCGAGCCGCTGGCAAAGGTCAGGCGGGAGATCAGGTGCCGAGCCAGCGCCAGACGCGGGTCGGCTTCCCGTTGTTCCGCTGCTCGAGGTCGTTGCTCTCGTTCCATCCCTCGGCGCGGATGAGGCCCATGCGTGCAGCGCGGTGGAAGTAGGCGCCACAGCGGTTCGGCTTCACCTGGCCGCGGAGCAGGGGGCGCGTGACGTTCTGGTCGATGAGCCCGGTGGCCGCGGCGACCTCCTGGAGCACCGTGACGAAGTAGGTCCACTCGTCGTGCTCGGTCGGGGTTGCGGGGTGCTGCTCGGCCAGGAGGTCGAGAAGGCTGCCGGTCTGCTCGTCGACTGCGGAGAAGGTGGGCTGGGTGCTCATGACGCACCGCCTGCTCGGGCAGCGCTCTGGCGGAGCCACCGCCGGCCGGTGATCACGTGCGGTCAGGTCCCGGTTGCCGCGGGGCTGGTGCAACTCGATCTCGAAGCGCTCGCGCTCGACCGCGCCGTCCCAGGTGAACGGACCGACCATCGAGACCGAGCGGACATCGAAGAACCAGCCGCGCTTCTGGTAGCGGTCGTAGGACTCGCTCTCGTGAGCGGCCTCGGCATAGTGCGACCGAATACGGGCACGGACATCGCAGGATCGCCCGATGTAGATGGCCTTGCCGGTGGCATCACACAGGAAGTAGACGAAGTACCGGACTGCCGTGCGGTCAAGCTCGGGGCGCGCGCGCCAGGAGCGACTGCGGCCTGTCAGGTGGTTGGTCGCGCTCATGCGTCCTCCCAGGTCTCTACCCAGGCGCGCAGCTCGGTGACGTAGTAGTAGTCCGGCCCGCCCCTCTCGCGCCGCTTCTTGGGGTTGAGCTCCCCCGCCGCCTTGGCGCGGTAGATCGTGTCCTTGGAGCACCCGATCCAGGCAGCGGCCTCGTCGGTGGTCAGCACCTCCCGCGGGGGGAGGGGAGCGGCGCGCCGGCTCATGCCGCGTTGCCCTTCCGAACCAGTTCCTCCGCTGTGGTCTCGAGGACGTCGGCGATGGCGTCGAGCTCGTCGACGTTGAACGCGGCGGCGCAGTCCAGCTTGCGAAGGATGGTCACCCGGGGGACCCGCGACTTGGTCGCGAGGCTGTTGACGTTCTCCCCCTTCGCCTCCATAGCGGCGCGGAGCCGGGCTGCGACTCTGGTTCGGGCTGTGTTCATACGGATCACTCTATGTGTCCATTTGGACAACGGTCAATGGCTGAATGGACCTGACATCGACAATCACCTAAACGGGGCAGATTCCATAGCCCGTTCGGGTCATCTATTCGGAGCGATGTCCCCGGGGGTTACTGCCGCCGCGTGTCGCTGATTGAATGGACACAACATTGAGTCCAAGTGGGCATCGCTCGGGCGACAGGAAAGAGGAAGCCATGACCCTCAATGAGGCACTGGTGGCAGAGATCCGCCAGCTCGTCGAGGACAGAGGCATGACCTACACGGGTCTTGCCCGTGTCAGCGACGTGAGTTACAACAGCCTGCAGAACTACGTAACCCGCGGGCGAGGGAAGATCCCGTTCGACTTCGCCGAGGAGCTCGCGGAGAAGGGCTTCAACATGACCCTCTTCGATTTGCTGCGCCGCGCACAGCAGCGCCGCGGCAAGTCGGTTCAGCCGTAGCCCGGTCTGACTATTGCCCTGGGGTCCTTCGTCCCCTACCGGTCCCCTAGTTCCCCTATCCAGGGGACAAGAGCACGGGCGCCGGGCGACGATTGAGTATGAAGTCGCGCTTGCGGCCTCAAAGGAACAACTCCAGAAGGAAAGCCCCGTGTTGCTCGTCTATCACATCACCGTCGACAACGTGCTGCCGCTCTTGCTGATCACGGCTGGGGCGGCAATCATCGTGGCCGACGCGCGGGCTCGGGAACGCAACGACAGGCAGGCAGAACTGCAACACGCCGCCTACGAGCTCGGACTGAGAGTCGCGCTCGACAGGACGCACGTCAGTGCCTGAAACCAGAAAAGAGCCCCCGCCGTAATGGCGGGGGCTCTTCTACGTCTGGGGCTAGGACACGGCGAGCTGTGCGGCGACCTGCTCGAGCGCGTCAGCCAGTGGCGCGATCGCGGTTCGGTGGACATAGGAGCGCACCAGCTTGTTCTGCCCGAGGATGGCCGCGATGGTCTCCGGGGCGACGCCGGCATCGGCCAGCAGGGTGGCGGTGGTGTGCCTCGTCTCGTGCGGTGTGTGGTAGCGGCCCGAGGGGTGGCGCACCGCGGCGGCGTCCTGCAGTGCTCGCCACTCGGCATCGTCAGCCTTCTGGAAGTCGCCGACCTCGCGCGGCCAGACCAGCCCGGCGGGGTTCTCCGTCGCGACCTCGCGCCAGGCCAGCAGCGAGGAGCGCATCCACGGCGTCATGGGTGCGATACGCCAGCCCGCCGACGTCTTGGGCCGGACCAGATGCCAGCGCCCGCGGATCTGGACGGACTCGTGGCCGTCCGGGACACGGAAGCCCGAGGTCGGGTCGAAGCGGGCGCGGTAGGGCAGCGGCTGGAGCTGCCAGGAGATCTCGATGAGGTTGCGCTCGAAGTCGATGGCGCCCCAGGTGAGCCCGCGGCGCTCGGCGGGGCGCAGGCCCTGGAGGAAGGCAGCCACCCATCGCGATCCGTCGGGCTGGCCGGCGGCGATCTTGAGCATGGCCACGGCGTCGTCCACGGCGATGTCGGCCTTGTCGTTGGCGTTCGGCTTGGGTGCGATCACCTCAACCACGCGGGACGGCACGGCGTACCCCTCGGCGCGAGCGGCCTTGAGCAGCTGGAGGAGCACGGAGTGGGTGCGGGTCAGTGTGGAGGTCTTGCGCCCGGCCGCGCGCTGCCTGTTGCCGACGGCCCGGACATCGGCCGGCGTCAGGTCGGCCAGGCGCTTGTGCCCGATGGCGGGGATGATCCACGTCTTCACTGCGGAGCGGGTGTTGTTGTGGGTGCTTGGCGCCTCGGTGCGCTCGACGAGTGGCAGCCACGTCTCGGTCCACTTCTTCACCGTGGTCTTCGGGTTGACCGATGCAGCGCCGTCCTTGAACTCGGCCATCCGCTTGCGGAGCCTCACCTTCGCCTGCGCCTCGGTCTGCGCGGTGACGGTCAGCCGGCGTCGGCCGCCGCTGGTGGTGTATCCGGCGTCGAACGTGCCCATCCAGCGGCCCTTGCACTTGTGCTTCGGTCGACGCTTCTTGCCATCCGGCCCGGCACTCATCGGCGGACACCCGGCCGCCGGCTCGCACTTCTGGAAGATTGAGCCTTCCTTGTAGTCGCGCCTCTTCTTCGTGCTGGCTCCGCCCATGCTGACCACTCTACGCCGATTTGTCAGCCATCGTGTCAGCCATTCGTTGCCCACGGTTGCCCGCGCGGACGGCACGCTTGCCCACAAATCAATAGGGGTACGTGAATAGGAAAAGCCCCTCTGACCTGCCCATTTAGGGCGGTCAGAGGGGCTTTTACGGGGAGCCGCCTGTCGGAATCGAACCGACGACCTTCTCATTACGAGGGGTTAGGAATTCACGCTCAGCACCAGCGAAAACGGGCTGTTTGTCGGCCTTGTTGTCAGCCTTCTAGTCCTTGACCCAGACCTTCTTGCCGCCGATGACCTCCCAGTGGCCACCGGACAGGCCCTTCCCCTTGCCCTTGGCTACGAACTTGTCGCGGTCGGACAGTGGCCTGATCTGTCCGCCGGCCCGCGGGTCTCTCTTCTTCGGGGGCATGATGTCCTCCTGGTGGCGCGTAGGAGCCGCCAGGAGTAGGCGGCTACGTCTCGGTGCGACCGGGCATCGCCCGGCCGTTGCTCTCGGCCCACGCCTCGACGTCGCTGGCAAGCCAGACGGAGCCGATGGCCAGCCGGTGGACGGGGTCAGGGAAGCTCTTCGACTTGGTCAAGACGTCGGCACGCTGCCGAGTGACGCCGAAGAGTGCGGCGATCTCGGGGACGCTCATCAGGCGCGGCTGCTGCGACATGCCATCAACTTTAGTTGTTGACATGGAGCGTTGCTTCAGAGCAACATGTGATGCGAAAT
>NZ_DATCVQ010000508.1:0-11936 GCF_036566765.1 Streptomyces sp. | reverse complement strand
GGAGCGACTTGCACCACGAGTGGGAGCGGGAACGCGTCGACGCCAACAAGGGCACCGTCCGCAAGCAGTCTCGTGCCGCCGAGCACCAGCGCAGCGGCCGAGAGAACGCCTGGCAGGACGACGGCACCCGCCAGCCCCGTTCCGTCACCTACCTGATCGAAGCGCCATCGGTGCGGTTCCAGAAGCGCCACCCGGATGAGAAGCCGCTGGCCGTCGTCGAGGCCCTCGTCCGCGAGTGCACGCCGCCAGGCGGCCTCGTGCTGGACCCGTTCGCGGGCTCCGGCTCCACGCTGCTCGCCGCCCGGCTTCTCGGACGCCGCGCTATCGGCATCGAGAAGCACGAGCCCTACGCCGAAGAGATCGTCAAGCGGCTGTCCATGGACGACCTGTTCTCGGAGGCCAGCGATGCCTGACTTGACCCTGCCGGCGGACGTGTTCGACGTCGCCGAGATCGTGGCCCGCGAGTTTGCCAGCCACGAGCAGCACGTGCGGGACCGTGCCGCCGCAGACCTGAAGGTCCGCGCTGCCCGTCTCCGTTCCGGCCCGCCCGCCCCTTCCTCCCCGGACCCTGTCGTGGAGGCTCTGACGGCTTCCTGCCACACGGAGGCGGGCCGTATCCACGCCTCCCCACACCTGGTAGCCGCAGCCGCCTACAAGGCCGTAGCGGACCTTCTGGCGGACCCCGCAAGCAGCAACGAGAAGGAGGAGACCCGTGGCCGGTGTGACTAGGTATCGGGGGCCGGCGCCCCGCCCGCGCCTCATCTGGCAGTGGCAGGACGATGCCGCCTGCCGCCGCGAAGACCTCGTCCTGTTCTTTGGCCCTGACGGGGAACGCCAGCCTGAGCGTGAGAGGCGGGAGAGGAAGGCCAAGGCGATCTGCGCCCAATGCCCTGTCCGCAACGAGTGCCTGGATCACGCCCTGGCCGCCCCTGAGAAGTCGGGTACGTGGGGCGGACTCAATGAGGAGGAGCGGGCCTCAGAGCGCCGCCGGCGTCAGCGCCGCAAGACGCCCGTGCACGTCGTAGAGGTCCCGGACGACAAGGCGTGCGGAGGGTGCGAGACGGTCAAGCCCGCCACCGACTTCTACCGGGAGCCCCGCTCCAGCGACGGTCTTCGGCCTGAGTGCAAGGACTGCACCTACGAGCAGCGGAGCCAGGCCGAGGTGGTGGCGTCATGAAGGCCGTCCACTGGGTTGTCGCCACCCTTCACAAAGCGCGCCTCGAAGACGGCATGACACAGGCCGAGGTGGGCGACCGCGTCGGCAGGTCCGACCGGACGATCGCCTCGTGGGAGGGCGGAGCATCCGAGCCGGGCCTGGTCCAGGTCGAGGCGTGGGCGGCCACCCACGGCCTGTACTTGACGTTGACGCCTGACCGTCCCGCGCCGGCTCCGCTCGCTGTCGAGGCCGCGGAGGTGGTGTTGAGGGTGTGGACGCGGCTCATGCTGCAGACGGGCGAAGCCAGGCGGATCCGCCTGGCGGCGGGCTTGTCCCAGCGGGAGGCCGCCGCGGCGGTCGGCGTGGACGCGAAGGCGTTGCACCGGTGGGAGACCGGGTCGTCCCGGCCGACGCCTCACTCCGCCGCCGTGTACGGCCGGTTCCTGAAGGCGTTGCTGGCGACGCTCGCGCTCGCCCCCGACGTGCTGGAGCGGGCGTCATGACCAGCCGCCACCCCGTCGTCGCCCTGCTGGTCGACCGGCGAGAGGAACTGGGCTGGACCCAGTTCGACCTCGCCTGCGCCTCCGGCAAGTCCGTCAGCGCGATCAACCATTTCGAGAACGACTCGGGCGGCAGGCGCTGGGACCTCGTCGAGGAGATCGCCGAAGCGCTCGGCCTGTACGTCGAGTTCCGCACGTACGGGACGCCCACTCTGCCGTTGCGGGAGGCGTCGTGACCGAGTCGACCGCCCAAAGCGTGCCCCTGCTGGATAAGGCAGTGGCACGCAACGCCCGAGCGTTGAGGAAGGCGAACGGCCTGTCGCAAGCCGACCTGGCCCACGCCGTAGGACTGTCGCGCGCCTCGATCAGCAACGTCGAGGCGGGACGCCAGGGCTTGAGCGTCGCCCTGCTGGGGCGCATCGCTGACGCTCTTGGCGTGCCGCCGGCCGCGCTCCTCGGAGAGGCGGGCGACATGTCCTCCACCCCGATGGCGGACCTGATGGCCCGGCTCAAATCCGCGGAACGGCATGCCCGCCGGTGCACCGTCCGAGCCTCCGTGGCGGAAGCCGACGCCGCCCGCGCCCAAGCCGAACTGCTGAGTGAGAGAGCGGCCCGGCTGGTAGCGGAGACCGAACTCGCCGATCTGCGAGAGGGGGAGGCGTTGTGAAGACCTCAGTCCGTCCGTCCCGGAGAGACGGGTCAGGAGTCGGAGGAGCGCGGGCGTCGCCCGCGCGGGCGGGCAACGCCGGCCTCACGCACGATCCGCGACACGTAGTCCACGGAGTACGTGAAGTTGATCGCCACCGCAATCTCGGCGGCGGTGGCGTTCTCCGTCTCGGCTGCCTTGACGATCGCGTCGCGCAGCCGCTTCGGCGCCTCGTTGTAGGCGTTCGCGGCTTCCAGCAGTTCAGCGGTCATCTCGGGGTCCACTCCTTCAGCGTCTCATGTGCGCGTTACCACAACTTGATAGTAAAACACGCACCTTGTGCGTGTCCTAATAACGCGCTCTATTAACACGTACTAAGTGCGTATTATGGAATCGAACCAGCGTGACCAGGGGGACAGATGGCGCAGAAGCGTTGCTTCACCGGACGGGAGCGAACCGCGCTCTACCTCGCAGCCGATGGGCTGTGCGAGAAGTGCGGGGCCGAACTGGATCCCGGCTGGCACGGCGACCACGTCATCCCCTACTCCCGCGGCGGCAAGACCGACCTGATCAACGGTCAGGCCCTCTGCCCCCCCTGCAACCTCAAGAAGGGCAACACCGTGAGCAGTAACCTCCGCGAGTGGCAGCAGGAAGCCACCGAACGCTTCCTTGCCAAGAACGCTCGCGACTTCCTCGTCTGCGCCACCCCCGGCGCGGGGAAGACCACGTTCGCGATCAGCCTGGCGAACCGGCTGATCGACAACGGCGTGATCGGCCGAGTGATGGTCGTCGTCCCCACGGATGCCCTTCGGCAGCAGTGGGCGGACGCGGCCGGAGAGCGCGCCGTCCACCTCATGCCGGTGGACAATGCGAACGACTACGACAAGGCCGGGTATGTCGGCTGCGTCGTCACCTATCAGCAACTCGCCATGGGGACTGGCGCCGATCTCGCCCGGCGGGCCATGCGCCGCCCCACCATGGTCATCTTGGATGAGATCCACCACGCAGGCGATAGCCGAACGTGGGGTGACGCGCTCAATCGCGCGGCCGAGCATGCCACATATCGCCTGGCGCTGACGGGGACTCCGTGGAGGCGAGACAACAACCCCATCCCGTTCGTGAAGTACGACGACAACGGGGGCGTCAAGGTCGACTACGCCTACGAGTACGGCTCCGCCGTGGCAGACGGAGTCTGCCGGCGGATCGAGTTCCACGCCTACGACGGGGAGGCGCGGTGGATCGACCACGCTCGCGCGAGGCGCGAGGCGCGTGATCCCGGCCCCGGGCAGGCCAACTATGTGGCGAGGCTTGGCGAGGACCTCCACAAGGAGGATGTCCCTGCCGTGCTGGAGACCATCTTCCATCCGCAGCATGCCTGGATTCCCGACATCCTTGGGGAAGCCATCGTGGCCCTTGAGGACCTTCGCGTGGATATCCCCGACGCGGCTGGCCTAGTCATCACGGACACGAAATGGCAGGCCGACGAGTACGCCCTCATCCTGAAGTCCCTCAACGGGGGCGTGATGCCCACGGTCGTCGTGTCGGACCCGGCGAACGACCCTGGCTCCAAGCTGGCCCGCAAGAAGATCGAGGACTTCCGCAAGAGCCGCGACCGCTGGATCATCGCCGTCCGCATGATCTCGGAGGGCGTCGATATCCCGCGGCTCGCGGTCGGCGTATACGTGTCCAAGGTCTCCACGCCGCTGTTCTTCCGCCAGGTCGTCGGCCGATTCGTCCGCGTCCGCAAGGGAGAGGAGTTCAATGCGAGGCTGCTCATCCCGGCCCTGCCGGAACTGATGCAGTATGCCCGCGCGATCGAAGACGAGTTGCGCCACCAGATCGAGGCCGAAGCCGAGGCGGAGGAGAAGGCGCGCGCCGAACGCGAGGGCGCCCAGATGGAGTTCGATCTCCGCGAACCGGTGTACGCCTCCGAGGCAACGTTCGACCGGGCGATCCTCGGCGGGGAAGAGACGTTCGCCGACGGCCTTGAGCGCGCCAAGACTTACTGCGCCAGCCACGGGATCCCGCTCCAATACGCCGTTAACATCGCCCCTCTCCTGCGGACAGAGGAGAAGGCGCCCGACGTGGCGCCGGCGGCCCCGGCCAGCGAAGCCGTCCCGCGCCACCGCAGAGAGAAGATGCTCCGCGGTGAGGTGGAGACCCTCGCCCGCCGACTGAGCAAGCGGCGCAACATCGAGCCCAAGGACGTGAACACCGCGCTGTTCAAGAAGTTCGGTCCGCGGTCCAAGGCGAGCGTTGAGTTGCTGGAGGAGATGGTTCAGTTCCTCAACGACCAGTTGGGGATGCTGTGACAGACCCCCTCAAGCAGAACGCGACGCTGGTCGAGGCGCTCGGTTCATCTCTGCGCCGCGGCGACCATGCGCTCGGCACGGTGCCAGATCTGCTCAAGAGGATCCTCCGAGAGGAGGCGTGGCGGGAGTTCGTCACGCAGCGAGGTGAGCTCGTGGAGCATGCCCGGTTCGCCGACTTCGTCGCCACCCCGCCCCTTAAGGGGATCGGGTCGTCGGTGGATCTGGTGCGGCGCATCGTGTCGGACGATCCCGAGGCGTTGGATCTGCTGGACCAGGCGCTACAGAATCCGGTCGGCGGTAGTCAGAAGATCAATCTCAACGTTGATGTTATGAACAATGAGAGTGATCATGGTCGGCCTGCAGGGACGTCGAAGGAGTATGCCCTTCGCCGTCTCCGCAAGGACGCGCCCGAGCTTCACGCGGAAGTACTCGCCGGCCACCTCTCAGCGCACGCCGCCATGGTCAAGGCGGGTTTCCGGAAGCGCACGATCAGCGTGCGCTTGGACCGCCCCGAGTCCGCAGCCCTGGCGCTGCGCAAGCACATGCCCCTCGAAGCCCGCCAGGCGCTCGCCCGCCTGCTCATGGAGGACTGAACCCCCTTGATTCCGATCCCCGACAGCTTCCAGCGAGTCACAATCACCCCGGAAATCGCGCGCGGCTGGCTGGAGACACGAAACCGCGACAACCGCAAGATGAGCCTCGTCGTTGCCGCACGCTACGCAGAGGCGATGAAGGAAGGCCGGTGGAGACTCACTCACCAGGGCATCGCCTTTGACTCCGAAGGATTCCTGCTGGACGGCCAGCATCGCCTGAAGGCCGTCGACCTGGCCGGCATACCGGTGGACTTCAACGTCATCCCAGACTGCGATCGAGACACCTTCTCTGTGCTGGATGTGGGCCACAAGCGGCAGGCCAACCATCTGATCGACAACCCGAACGGCACCATCATCGCCGCTGCCGCCCGTTTCGTCGGAGCCATCGACGGGAGCCTGACCCGCAATGTCCAGGCGAAGGTCTACGTCGCCCAGGCCGATAACGATGAGGTTCTCGCTGTCATCGAGTCTTGGCCCGAGCTGGTCGAATGGGCGCCCGCAGCAAGAGCGGTGTGGGGTGCAGCCCGGCTTACCCCCTCGCCCCATCTAGCGCTCCTGGCGCAGGCTGCACGAACGCAGCACGCCGACCTCATTCCTGAATGGGTGCGGGGCCTCACGGAGGGTGCTGGCTTGGCAAGGGCAGACGCCCGCCTGCACCTGCGCAATCGCTTCGGCCGCGAGGCGAGTCGCATGGAGCGGTCGTCGTCGAACCGCATTGATGTCTACAGCCTGATCGTCCGCGCCTGGAACTACTACGTGACGAATCGATCGGTGAGCGTGCTCAAGGTCCATAGGAAGGGCGAGGACGTGCCCGCGGTTCTCTCCTGATCCTTCGACATCGATCCCCTGTTACGGCAAGAAAGGGGTTCCACCCCAGATGACTTGGTTCAAGGTGGACGACTCGTTCCACTCCCACCCGAAAGTCTTGGCGACTGACCCGGCCGCGCTCGGTCTGTGGGTGGTCGCGGGTGCATGGTCGAGCGCGAACCTCACTGGAGGTTTCGTGCCAGACCGTGCGCTGCCGCGGCTGGTTCCGGACGGTGCGTCGTTGGCGAAGGAGCTCGTTGCCGCCGGGCTGTGGAAGCGGAGCAAGGGCGGCTACCTGTTCCACGACTGGACGGACTACAACCCGACCGCCGAGGAGGAGCGCGAGAAGCGAGCCAAGCGCGCCGAGGCGGGACGGAAAGGCGGTCTGGCCAGCGGAAGAACACGAAGCAAAACACGAAGCAAAGGTGAAGCAAATGCTTCGGGTGGTGCTTCGCGAACCGTTGAAGCAAAAGTGAACCCCGTCCCCGTCCCGTCCCCGAAGGGGACAGGGACGGATACAACTAGTCAGTCTTCTTCCCGCCGTAACGCGCGAGCGTGGGCGGAAGACGACGACTCGATCGATCTCGGCATCGTCGAACTCCTGGCGGAGTTGACGGGCCGGCAGGTCTCGATCCTCGACGCAACCAAGATCCGGCAGCGGATTCTCGGGAACCGCCAGATCCGGACCAGCCGTGCCGCCTACGTGGCCGCGGCCATCGAGGACAACCCGGGCAAGTTCCTGCCTGCCGCTGAAGCTGTCGAGCGGCAGGCCGACGCCTCGCCGTTGAA
This sequence comes from Streptomyces sp., assembly GCF_036566765.1. Classification (GTDB taxonomy): domain Bacteria; phylum Actinomycetota; class Actinomycetes; order Streptomycetales; family Streptomycetaceae; genus Streptomyces. The sequence goes on along the minus strand of NZ_DATCVQ010000508.1, from coordinate 5,133 downwards.
GGTCGTGCCCGAATGGTGCGGCCACTGCCACAGCGACGGCTACCGCTGGCTGGAGCTCGCTGACGGCCGCTGGGACAAGTGCCCCGCGTGCAACCCCACAGCTAAAGACCCGTTCGCCTCGAAGGAGGTGTCGTGACCGATGCCCACGACCGCTATGGAGAACCCGCCCGAGATCCGCCGGGCCGTCCCCTCCCTGATCGCCTTAGCCGGACATGTGCGCCCCGACTGGAATGAGGCCGAACTGCAGGCCGCGATCGTCGCCGCGGCCACCGCGGGCTGGGAGTGGCCGCGCGTCCTGGTCGAGGTGGTCCGCCTGCTCGTCGACCCGGCGGGGTTCCCGCGGGACCTGCGCGAGGCGTGCCGCGACCCGCTCAAGCCGCACCGGCCGCCCGAGCCGGGAACCGAAGTCCGCGGCGCCGAACTCGTGCGCCGCGCCCTGGCCGGCGAGGAGGTTCCGTGAGTCGCCAGCCGATCGACGAGCTGAGGGACCGGGTCCGCCGCCTTGAAGCGGAACGGCTACGGCCGGAGAAGCCGCTGCTGCCAGCCCGGGTCTCCGGCCCGATGGGTGAGTTGATCGCCTTGCTGGACCGGCTGCTGACGAACCCCGGACCGCCCGACCCTCCCCCTCCCGTACCAGACCTGACACCGATCACCGAGGAGCCCCAGCCATGACTGACGCCAAGATCGACCCGAACCCATACAGCCCGTACGCCAACGCAGACCCGGAGTGGCGGCACCTGATCCCGTCGCTGTTCGGTCTTGTGCCGGAGCAGGGTGTGCTGTGCCTGACGGCGTGCGACCGGATGGCGGTCGCTCCTGAGGAGGCACTGAGGGAGGCCACGGACGGGCTCATCGGCGCCGAAGAGTTGCCGGACGGGCTGTGCCCGAGTTGCGTCGCCATGGCCAAGGACGGTCAGGCGCCCGTCCCGGCCCGCCCGCAAGAGTGCCGCGAGTGCGGCGGCCTCGGCTCGCAGGGCGCATGGTGCGCCCTGTGCCGCCAGGAGCTTCACGAGGCGTGGTGGCCGACCCGCAGCGAGAACGGCGGCGAGGTGTCCGCCCGATGAGCGCCCCCATCTACCGCAAGGGCGACGAGGTCGAGATCGTCCGCCGCGGCGTGATCGTCGAGGTCGATCCACGCGACCCGGCACGGTTCGGCATCGGACGCCCGGACGGGTTCGGGGCTGACGCCTACTTCCGGACGGACGACGACAACGTCCGGCACAGGCCGGTGACAGAGACGGCCAGCGCCGACCTTGAGGACGCTCTCGGGGTCCTGCACTGGCTCCTGACCGACCGGCAGGACGTCCTGCACGTGGCAGCGATGGCGGCTGCGCAGGGCGATGCGATGCGCTCCGCTGTGATCGCCAACGCCGCCCGAGGGTGGATCGAGGCGTGTGCACGTCTCGCGGAAGTCTGCGACCCGGAGCGAGGCGACCATGGCTGAGCGGGTCACTCAACTCAACGGCGACAACGGCCCGCTGCTCCTGATCCGCGGTGAGGACCCCGCCGAGATCCACCGGCTCGCCACGGAGTGGGCTGCGGAGGACTGCTCTGGGGTGTCGACTGCCCCTCAGGACGTTCAGGTGATCTCTATCCGGGCTATCGCCTGGTGCGACCACTGGACGTGCGGGTGCGGCGAGCCGGGCCGTCACTACATTCAGGCGGCCCCCTGGTCGCGTGGCTCGTTCAGGGGCGCGTTCGTCGAACTGCACTACCCGGCCCGAGAGGTGGCCCACCGTGGCTGAGACCACCGAGAAGACGCTCGCGTCCGAACTCCGAGAGGCTGCGGTGAAGGTCCGGCGTCTGGCGAAGGCCGCGCCTCCTGGCCCGTGGGGCGTCAACGGGCCCTGGTGGTGGGAGGCCACCCGCTACGAGCAGGACGTCACCTCGTGCATCGTCACCGACCCGGGCAATGAGCCCGTCGCGGTGCTTGCGCCGCCGTACAACCGGCACCCGGCCGCGGAACAGGCGGCACCGTGGATCCGCATGATGAGCCCGGTCGTGGCTGAGCCTCTCGCCTCCTGGCTGGAGAAGGTGGCCGAGTGGGCTGACGAGACGGCCGACCACGTGGGCGGGCTCGTCTTCCACGTCGCCTGCGACGGCGTTGTGGGCCAGGAGGTTCGTCGCTGTGAGTGCTTCGACCATCCGCTGGCTGTGGCCCGCGTCCTGAACGGGGCCACCTCGTGAGCTACCTCGACGACATGGTGTACCGCCGCTTCTGGCACGGCACCGTCACACCCGCCGCAACGGAGCCGACGCCGACGCCGGCCGAGCCTGAGCCTGTCCGTGCTGTGTCTCCGCTGCTGCACACCACATACGAGCAGACCCGGCCCGAGGTGGAAGCCGCCGAGCTGGCGGTGTCCGGCCGTCTGGCGGACCTCGTCGAGGAGGGCCTGTCTCCGCTGGAGGCGGCCCGGAAGCTGTTCATCGACGGGGAGGCGTGACGTGCACGACGAGATCACCAGGACTGCCTGGCGCAAGGCCGGCTACTGCAACGGCGCCACAGCGTGCGTAGAGGTGGCTCCGCTGGCGGACGGCCGCGTGGCGGTACGGGACTCCAAGCTGGACGAGGCGTCCCCGGTGCTGAACGTCGGCGCGGAGGACTGGCAGTACTTCGCCGAGTCGATCGCCTCCAGCAGGCGCGGTGACGTGTCCGTGCTCACGCTGGCCAGGGTCGGCTACGACCGGTGGGAGATGCGCCTCGAAGGGGCTCCGGAGGCGCTGGAGTTCTCCGACGCGGAGATCCGCACGTTCGTGGCCGGTGTGAAAGGACGGCGAGTTCGATCTGTCGGTCCTGACGCGTCCGGCGGGGGACGGCTCGGACGGGAGTGGCGCTCCGCGAGGCGCTGGTGTGGCTGTGGCGGGCGTAGAGCCGTCTGAAGTCTCTCGCTAGGGGTCGTGTTGTGCCGGGGGCTCTCTGTGGCTCTCAGCGATTTTCGAGGGCTCTCGGCGCTTCAAGATCCAAACTCCAGTTCCCATCAAGATCACAAAATGGCATCTCAAGATCGATACTCGACAAGGAAAGCGAACGCCATGACCGACCTCACCAAATGGCCGCGCCTGCTCGTCGTCGGCGAACCCGTCACCCGAGAGCAGGCCAACGAGATCCTGATCCGCACCGACAGTTGGCGCTTCTTCCTCAACGACCAGGCGTGGGAGACGGCGGTGTGCGACCTGGGCGACGAGTACGGCATGCCCGTCGATTCGATGCGGCGGCTCAAGCCCGGCGAGTACAGCGAACGGTGGCGCGACATCGAGGCAGACAAGCAAGCGCGCCGCGAACGAATGGGCATCCTCGACCTGCACGACCTGGCCAACCACCGGATCGGCTCCTCATGGATCGGCGGCCCCCACGGCTGGTGCGACTGGGACGGCAAGATCGGCTGCTCCAACTACAACATCGGCAAGTGGCCCACCGTCGAAGACGTCACCGAGGACTGGCAGGCCATAGCCGCCGCCTTCCCGTACCTGAACCTGCACGCTCAGGTCGTCACCGACGAAGGCGAAGGCGAGGTTGCCGCCACGTGGGCGGTCAGAGACGGTGAGGCGGCGCTCGTCGAGCCCGTCGAGCGGATCGTGGACGCCGAGCCGGACGACGTCGAGGGCATGGTGTTCGGGCTGATGTTCAACGCCGGACGGGAGCGCGGCGTGTCGCTGGAGAGGCTGCGGGCAGCGCTCGCGCAAGTCGCCTCCCAGCAGGCGGGGGAGGCGTCCTGATGCCCAAGCACGAGATCGTCAACCTGACCCCGCACCCGGTCCGCATCTACCACCCGGACACGCCGGACCGCATCGGCGACCTGGAGCAGGGGCTGAAGTGCCTGATCCCTCCATCCGGCGCCGTCGCCCGGCTCGCCACGATCGACCTCGGCACGTGGCGGATCATCGACGGCATCCCGATCGAAGGGGTCGAGTACGGGCACGCCCACGACCTGCCACCCAAGCGTGCCGGCGTCCACTACGTGGTGTCGCTGGCGTTAGCCCTCGGGCAGCAGGGCCGTGACGACCTACTGGTCCCGTACTCGGAGATCCGTAACGAGGACGGGACCGTGGTCGGCTGCCGCGTACTGGCGCAGGTGGCGGGATGAGCAGCGTTTACCGAGTTCTCTGTCTCTCCCACGACCCGGCCCTCGCCCTCACGGAGGTCGAGTACAGCCGCCCCGAGTCGGCCGCCACGGACATCGCCTCGGGCATCGACGGCCACCAGGAGTGCGACCTGCTGATCGGCCGCTACTCCTACCCGCTGGTCGAGGTCGGCTGCCCGCCCGCCACCGGACCAGAACGGTCCGGCCAGCGCCGCTGCTACTCGCACTCCACGACGGAGTGGGTGGACGTGGCGTGGCTGCGCATCCTCGCCGCCGTCCACCAGTCCGGCACCGAGAACATGCGGGCCCTCTCCGGCGATGCTCGGCTCACCCACTGGTCGCCGGAGCGGCTGCAACGCCTGCGTTACGAGTTGGGCATCGACGCGGACGAGCCTGCCGACCAGGCCGGGGCGTCCCGGTGACCAAGGGCAGCGCCTACTCGGGCGCGGTGGATGGTTCGGGGGCGGGGCCGGCGGCTTCTCGGGCCGCCTTTGCCCAGCGCCCTGTGGGCCCGCCCTGGAGGATCTGGCGGATCCGGGAGAAGTGCAGGGGCTTGTCCGGGTCGGCGAGTTCGCCAATCCGGGCGAGGGTGAGCCCCTGGTCCTTCAACTCCTGGGCGGCGACCTGGCGGAGCTGCGCGACTTCGGCGTTGAACTCCTTCGCCGCTTCGAGGGCTTCGGTGGTCAATCGGACCCGCTGGGCGGGGTCTTCGACAGCCGCGAGGTCGTCGATGAGCTTTCGGAACACGGTGGTCGGCCTCCTCATGAGGGGAGTCTAGAGGTCCCCTCTCAAACAATCTTCAGCGACTTAGAGGTTACCTCTTGTGCATGTTGATAGGTTACCTCTAAAGTTGAGCCATCAGCAAGGGACAAGACGCCAGGGAGCAGAGATGGTCACCTTCACCGACACCGAGATCGCGATAGCCGCCCAGATCACCGCCCTGGCCACCCCGGACCGGTGGAACTCCCTCACCGACCTCCGCCCCCACCTCTCCCGCTGGACCCGCCAGGAGCAGGACAACGCCCTCCGCAAGATGGAGCGCCTGGAGGAC
>NZ_DATCVQ010000507.1:0-2435 GCF_036566765.1 Streptomyces sp. | reverse complement strand
CCAGGCTCTCCGCACCCGTTCCTCCTCGGACACCGCGGACGTCCCGGCGCCGGCCATCACCCCGCGCGAGCGGGAGGTACTCGGACTGCTCGGCGTGGGCCTGTCCAACAAGGAGATCGCCGACCGGCTGCATCTCGGGGTTACCACGGTGAAGACGCACGTGGCGAGCCTGATGGCGAAGACGGGCCGGGACAACCGGATCCGTCTCGCCGTTCTCGCCGTCCTCACCGGCATCACTCCGGACTGACCCGCCGCTGTCGATCCGAAGGAAACGGCCCCCGTCCGCACCGCCCCTGGCTGTGTTTACGAATTTTTTGAGAGCACCCGGATGCTGGCCTCGGGACCATGGTTGTGCTCTGCACGACGAGGGGGCCCGGGTGCTGCCGAAGTCCAAGGTCGATCCGTACGCGGCGATCCACGATCTGCTCCGCAGACGCATCCTTAAGGGCGTCCAAGGGGTGAAGACCAGGTCACTCACCCGGGGATGCGACACGTTCGCCTCCAGGAGCCGCAGATAGTAGTCGCTCTCAGGGGCGGCCATCAGGAGTCTGCGAACGATCTCGACGAGCTCGTCCCGGGTGATGTCCGCGACCACGGGGCGACCCGGCCGGGCCGCCTCCCTCGCGAACTCCTCCAGACTCCTGCTGCAGTTACGAAGCACGGAAATCCATCACGACGGACGTGATGGCTTCAGCGACGCCAAGTCACTTGCTCGCCCCAGCCCAATCGCTCAGGCCGTACCAAGATCGATCTCAAACCACACTGCCTTCCCGCCGTACAGCGGCACCACGCCCCACCGTGACGACAGTGCGTCGACGACAGCCAATCCGCGGCCGCTCTCGTCGGTGTCCCGTGCTGGGCGCTGCGTCGGCAGGTGTGGCGAGTCGTCGCCGACCTCGCAGCGCAGCACGTCCGTGCGCAGCAGCCGCAGCGTCACCGGCCGCTCCGCGTACCGGACCGCGTTCGTGACGACCTCGCTGACCAGCAGCTCCACCGAGTCCGTCAGCTCCTCCAGGTCCCAGCGGGCCAGCGCCCGCCGGGCCAGCCGGCGGGCCCGGCCCGGGGCCGCGTCCTCCGGCTCCAGGAACCAGTAGGCCACGTCGCTGGGCGCGATCCCGTCGAACCGGGCCGCGAGCAGCGCGATGTCGTCGTCCCGGTCGCCCGGGCCGAGCATGTCCAGGACGTCGTCGCAGAGCGCCTCCAGCGGCGGCGAGTGATCCGGGCCGGTCAGCTGCGCGGTCGCGGCGAGCCGCTCCCGCAGCTGCTCGATACCGGTCCAGACGTCGCGCAGCCGGGACTCCACCAGGCCGTCGGTGTAGAGCAGCAGCGTCGCCCCGGCCGGGGCGTCCAGCTCGACCGCCTCGAAGTCCACTCCGCCGACGCCGATCGGCGCGCCCGGCGGGACCCGGAGCACCTCGGCGCGGCCGCCGAGGTGGAGCAGTATCGGCGGCGGATGGCCGGCGTTGGCGATGGTGATCCGGTGCGAGACCGGGTCGTACACCGCGTACATGCAGGTCGCCATGCGGTCCTGGCCGAGCCGCTGCGCCTGCTCGTCGAGGTGGTGCAGCACCTCCTGCGGCGGCAGGTCGAGCCCGGCGAGGGTCTGCGCGGTGGTGCGCAGCTGGCCCATGATCGCGGCGGAGGTCATGGAATGGCCCATGACGTCGCCGACGACCAGGGCGACCCGGCTGCCGGGCAGCGGGATCGCGTCGTACCAGTCGCCGCCGACCCGGGCCGTCTCGGCGGCCGGCAGGTAGCGGGAGGCCAGCTTGACGCCGGTCGGCTGGGGCAGCGAGTCCGGCAGCATGGTGCGCTGGAGCTCGTCCGCGATGTAGGCCTCGCGCCCGTACAGCACCGCCTTGTCGATGCCGAGCGCGGTGTGCGTGGCCAACTGGGCCGCGACGAGCAGGTCGTTGGGCTCGAAAGCGGGCCGCTCGGGGCGGCGCAGGAACACGGCCGCGCCGATGACGCGCCGGCGGCCGCGCAGCGGGGCCAGGATCGCCCGGTGCCCGGGCGGCAGCGGATGGTCCTGGCCGAGCAGCTCGGCGAGCGCGGCGAGGGCCGCCTCGGAGTCGCCGAACACCGGCCGCACGCCGCGCAGCACCTCGGCGAGCGCGCCGCCGGCCCGGATCTCGCACAGTTCGGCGGCCGGGGTGGGGTCGGGGTCGGGGACCAGCATGGGGTCCTCGCCGTCCACATCGGTTAAACGCAGCCGGTCGGTGCGGCGCAGTCGCAGCACGAACGGCGCGATCGGCCGCTCGTCGCCCACCGGCAAGGGGTCGCGCAGGTAGACCAGGATCGCGTCGGAGAACGTCGGCACGGTGGCCCGGCACAGCCCGAGCACGATCTCGTCGAGGTCTATCCCGCGGGCGACCCGCCGCGTGGCGGCCCCCACGAATCGCAGCCGGTCCCCTTCCCGCCGCGCCGGCTCCGCG
>NZ_DATCVQ010000506.1:0-15002 GCF_036566765.1 Streptomyces sp. | reverse complement strand
GCCCGGCGGGCGCTCGCCGCCGCGCCGCACGAGGCGTTCGGGCCCGGCGACCCGCAGGGGCGGGTGGAGCTGCGGGAGGCGCTGGCCGCGTACCTGGCCCGGGTGCGCGGGGTGCGCACCACGCCCGAGCGGATCGTGGTCTGCTCCGGCACCGCGCACGCGCTGCGGCTGCTCGCCCGGGTCGTCGGCGGGACCTGGGCGGTCGAGGAGTACGGACTGCCGTTCCATCGGGGTCTGCTCGCGGACGGCGGGGTGCGGACGGCGCCGCTGCCGGTCGACGCGGACGGTGCCCTGGTCGACGAGGTTCGGGGACGGGCGGTGCTGCTCACGCCCGCGCACCAGTTCCCGACCGGCGGGCCGTTGCACCACGAGCGCCGCGCGGCGGTGGTCGAGCGGGCGCGGTCGGGCGGGCCGCTCGTCCTGGAGGACGACTACGACGCCGAGTTCCGTTACGACCGCCGGCCGGTGGGCGCGGTGCAGGGACTGGCCCCGGACCGGGTGGTGCTGATGGGCTCGGTGAGCAAGAGCCTGTCGACGGCGCTGCGGATCGGCTGGATGGTGCTGCCCGAGGCGCTGGTCGGCGAGGTCGTGGCGGCGAAGGGCCTACGGGAGCAGTACGCCTCCGTGATCGACCAGTTGACGCTCGCGGAGTTCCTGGCGGGCGGCGGGTACGACCGGCATGTGCGGCGGATGCGGCAGCGGCACCGGGACCGCCGGGACCGGCTGACGGAGGTCCTGGCGGACCGCGTCCCCGAGGTCCGGGTGACCGGGATCGCGGCCGGGCTGCACGCCGTTGTCGAGCTCCCGCCGGGCGTCGAGGCTCGGGCGCTCGCCGCGGCGGAGCGCCGGGGCGTCGCGGTCGAAGGGCTGGCCGGGTACCGGCATCCGGGGAGCACGGCGGAGCCGCGGGACGGGCTTGTGGTGGGGTACGCGACCCCGCCGGAGCGACGGTACGGGCCTGCGCTGGACGCGCTGTGCGCGGCGCTCCGCGAGGCCCTCGATGCGACGGCCGACGAAAGCGGCGCGAGGGGGAGTTGAGCAGAACCGGCTTGCTACTCGTACGTAACGACACACAGGAACCGAGAGGAGCCCACGTGTCACGCAAGAAGACGCTCAGCCGGAAGAAGAAGGTCGCGCTGCTGGCCGGCGCGGTCGCGCTGGTCGGCGGTACGGCGGTGGCGTTGACCGGGACCAGCCAGGCGTCGGTCGCCTGCGACGGCCTGGCCACCGCGCTCGCCAACAACGAGAGGTTCATCGCGGATCAGCGGGCGAACCCGGACGCGCTGTCCCAGGCCCGGATCGCCAACCGGGAGGCGGTGATCGCGCAGATCCGGCGCCAGCAGGCGGCGTCGGGCTGCGGCGGCGAGGCAGGTGCGGGAGCGGGTGCGGGAGCCGGAGCCCAGCAGCCCCCGGCCGCCCAACCCCCCGCCGCCCAGCCTCCGGCCGCGTCCCAGCCCCCTGCTGCCCAGCCGCCCGCCGCTCAGCCGCCCGCCGCCGGCGGGGACGTCGTCTGCGCCGGGTCCACCGTCACCCTCTCCGGCGAGGGCGGCGCACCCGCCGCGTCCAGCAACCAGTTCCCGCTCGGCACCCGCCTGAAGGTCACCAACCTGGACAACGCCAAGTCCACGACCGTCGAGGTCACCTCCACGTCCGGCAGCTGTGTGCTGCTGAACAACCAGGCCTTCGAGCAGGTCCGCGAGCCCGGCAAGTTCCTGATCCGCAAGGCCCGCATCGAGCGCGTGGGCTGACCGGGCGGCCCCGGCCCGGAGCGGGGTCAGGACGGTGCCGCGGCGCGCACGGCACCGTCCCCACCCACCGCCGCCTCGGCCTCGGCCAGGATCTCCGTCAGCCGGAGCCCGAACCGTGCGTCGCACGGGTGCGGCACGCCCGTCCGCGCCGCCTCGATCAGGGAGTCCACCGCGGCCGCGAACGCCGACCGCGAGTCGCCCCAGTCCGGCAGCTCCACGCTCCCCCGTTCCCCGTGCAGCGTCAGACCCACCTCCGCCGCGGCCGGCGGGGCGCTCAGGGTGACCGTCGCCGTGCTGCTGGCGCCCGAGGCGTGGCGCATCGTCAGGTGCCGGGTGTCGACAGGACCCGCCGTCGCGCGTATCTCCGTGACGTCCCCCAGGACCGGCAGGAGCACGGACAGGACGTGCGGGCCCACGTCCCACAGCCCGCCCTTCTCGCGCCGCCACGGCGACGCGGCGTAGGCGCTGCGGGAGCCGGCGCCGTACAGCGAGCCCAGCCAGTGGGCGCGGGCCGTGAACCAGCCGCCGGCCGAAGCCTGTTCGTCGATCCAGCGGGCCGTGGGCCCGGCGAACCGCAGCGTGCAGAAGACCACCGAGGCGACGCCCGCCTTCTGAGCCGCGTCGGCGACCGCACGCGCCGTCGCGGGCGTGGTCGCGACCGGTTTGTCGAGCAGCAGATGGCAGCCGGCCTCGGCGGCCCGGGCCGCGAGCGGCGCCTGGACGTCCGGCGGCAACGCGAAGGCCACCGCGTCGCACTCCGCGAACAGCGCGTCCAGGTCCGCGTACGCGCGCGTGCCGTGCGCGCCGGCCAGCTCCGCCGCCGCCTCGGGCCGTCTCCCCCACACCCCCGCGAACTCCACGCCAAGGTGCCCGGCCAGCGCGGGCGCGTGCGTCTTCCCGGCCCAGGGTCCGGTGCCGACCAGCCCGACCCGGGTCGTACGGTGCCTCACCGCCGCAGTCTCCGTCATGCCCCCAGTCTGCCCGCCCCCGCCGACAACGCGGGCCGCCTGTGGAAAAGCCCCGACCGCTCCCGACCGCCCCCTATCGCCCCTGGGCCCGCCCGAAATCCCGTACGCCCCGCCCCTCCCCCGGTGTTAGCGTTCCCGAGCCGGCCGCGGGACTCCGGTGCGACTTCCGGGACCTGCCTCTGTAGCAACGTTTTCGCTGTTCGTGCCCCCATTCCCCGGCCGGCGCCCATCCACTGAGCCCGGGGGAGCCATGTCGGAGACGCTCACCGATCTCGTCGCGGCCGAGGACGCCCTGCTCTTCGTCAACGCGGCCGTCACCGCGACAGGGCAGCGGGAGTTCCGCTCCTCTGCCGCCGAACAGCGGCTGTCGCTGTCCTTCCTGCACGAGTACGTGCGGGTCAACTACCGCCCCCTGTACGCGGCCTGTCTCGCGCTCGACGTCAACGACCACAACGCGGCCCTGATCGTCGAGCACCTGCTGCGGACCCCGAAGGAGGCCGGCGCGCAGGAGGGCCGGCTGATCGCCGCCCGGCTCGCGCTGCTGCCGCCGCAGCGGGTCTACCGGCTGTTCCGCGCGCTGCGCGCGGCCAAGGTCAACAACCGCCGCACCCGCGCGATCGTGCGCGACTGGCTGGCCGCCCGGCCCGACCTCGGCCTGGACGCGGTGAAGTACCGCGCCGGTCTGAAGACGGCCGCCCGCCATCTCCACCTGCCGCTGCCCGACGCCGAGACGGGCGACTTCCTGTTCGCGCCGCGCCGTCGGGTCCGCTACGACCACGCCCTCCTGGACGCGCACCGCCGGGCCCATCACGACCAGCGAGCGGTCTACGAGCTGCCGTTCACCGTGGCGGAGGGCTTCGCCGCCCGGCACGGCGTCCCTCGCGCGCTGTTCCTGGAGCGGATCGCGCCCCGGATGACCCGCCTGGAGCGGCTGCGCACCCAGCGCGGCGGCGTCGCGGCCGACCTGTCCACGATGCCGCTGACCCGGCTCGCGCTGTACGTCCTGGCACTCCCCTTCGCTGAGCGGGCGGACCGGCGCGCTGAGCTGACCGGCGCGCTGCGGGCGGCCGCGCGTCGGGCCGCCGGGCCGTACGCGGGGACCTGGGGCCGGGTCGCCGCGGTGCTCGACGACAGTTACTCCTCCTCCGGCTCGGGCGTGAAGCGGCGCCGTCCGCTGGCGGTGGCGCTCGGCTGCCACTTCCTGCTGGAGGCGCTGGCGGAGTCGTACACCGCGCACTGGACCTCGGGCGGCGCCGACCCGCTGCTGGTCCGGCCGTACGGGCCGACCCCGCTCGGCCTGCGCATCCTCGACGCCCTGGAGGCCCCGGACACCGACGCGGCCCTGGCCCCGGACCGGCTGGTGATCGTCTCGGACGGCTGGGACAACGCGCCGCCCGGTCTCGCGGGCGAGGTGCTGCGGGTCTGGCGGAGCCGCCTGGACCCGGAGCGCCGCACCGTGGCCGTGCATCTGAACCCCGTATACGACGCCACCGGCTTCGACGTGCGCCGGCTCGCGCCGAGCGTGCCGACCGCGGGCATCCGGGACGCGGAGGACCTGCCGGCGCTGGTGGAGATCGCGCAGTTCGCGGAGGGCCGGACCGGGCTCGCGGAGCTGCGGGCCTACCTGGACCGCCGTGTGGAGCTGTTCCTGAAGGAGGCCGCCGCGTGACCCGGATCGACCTGACCGGTCTGGAGGTCCGTCCCGCGCAGGTGTGGGGCGGCGTCCGACTGGTCCCGCTGGTGCGCGCGGAGCCGGTGGCCGGCCTGCGGCTGCACCGCGAGGTGTACACGGGCTTCGGGCACACGGCGGACATCGGCGACGGCGCCGCGTACACGTCGTACATCCCGCACGGCTTCGTCGCGGACTGGTCCGGCGAGGGCGCGGAGTCGGCGGCGTACGGCTCCCGGCTCGGCGGCGGGCCCCGGACGATCCCGGTGCGCGGCCCGCACCACCGCATGGCGAAGCGGCAGCGCGGGAAGGGCGGGGGCAGGGCCGAGCCGCGGCTGCGTTTCCTGCCGCTGCACCTGGCCCTGGAGGGCTATCTGGCGCTGCATTTCGGCGGACCGTCCATGGTCTGGGACGAATGGTCCCAGCAGGCGGTACGGCAGGGCCTGTCGCCGCGCGCCGAGGCGGCGTACGCGGGCTGGTCGGTGCCGGGCCTGGGCGAGGCGCTGCGGGTGTTCGAGATCCACCCCGGGCAGTGCGGTCTGATGCTGTACGCCGCCGACGCGCTGGCCGCGGCCTTCGTCGTCCCGCACCCGGACGACTACCGTCTTCTGCACCCCACCCTGGTGGAGGACCTGTACGGCGAGCTGGTCCACCAGTACGCCTACTACGGCGCGCCGGTCCCCGAGTTCACGGCCCGGATCCGGGACGCCGCCGGAGGCGTGCGCACGCTCGCCGACCTGCGGGCGGCGGCCGTGGCCCAGGAGCGCGCATGGGCCGGGGCGCACGACGGGCTGTTCGCCCGGGACCTCCTGGAGACTTCGTACGCCTTCCAGCGGGTGTACCGGATGGACGGCTTCGAGCTGCTGCGCTTCCTGCCGCCGTTCGCGCGCGGCGGGCCGGAGCAGCACATCGGCGAGCTGATCGCCGACCACAAGGGGCGCACGGCGTACCTGAAGACCTTCCGGCTGTCCGAGAACCAGATCCGGCGGGGCCATCTGCTGCAGCGGCTGGCGGACCACGACTGGCACCTGGGGCGGACCGCGGAGGCCTTGGGGACCTCGTACGCCGAGATCGTGCGGCGGATCGAGCGGGCCGGCTTCGGGGGGCTGCTGAATTCGCACGCCGTCGCACGGCGGCTGCGGGAAACAGAGGAAGGCTGAGTAACACGGGGTTCACAAACGGGCAACCGACGGGAAATCCCGTGTTGCGAAGCTGCGCGCAGACACCCCGCAGCTCTCGCAGCGTCGCGAGCCGCAGCGAGCATGACACCCGCAGCAGCACGCCAAAGGATGAGGCCCGTGACCTTCAAGGCTGAGTACATCTGGATCGACGGCACCGAGCCGACCGCGAAGCTCCGCTCCAAGACGAAGATCGTGACGAGCGGCGGCGCGACCCTCGCCGAGCTGCCCATCTGGGGCTTCGACGGATCCAGCACGAACCAGGCCGAAGGTCACGCCTCGGACCGCGTCCTCAAGCCGGTCTTCGTCTGCCCGGACCCGATCCGCGGCGGCGACGACGTGCTGGTGATGTGCGAGGTCCTGAACACGGACATGACGCCGCACTCCTCGAACACCCGCGCCGCGCTGGCCGACGTCTACGCCAAGTACGCCGCGCAGGAGCCGATCTTCGGCATCGAGCAGGAGTACACCTTCTTCGACGGCGAGCGTCCGCTCGGCTTCCCGGTCGGCGGCTTCCCGGCCCCGCAGGGCGGCTACTACTGCGGCGTCGGCGCGGACGAGATCTTCGGCCGTGACGTCGTCGAGGCGCACCTGGAGAACTGCCTGAAGGCGGGCCTGGGCATCTCCGGCATCAACGCCGAGGTCATGCCGGGTCAGTGGGAGTTCCAGGTCGGCCCGCTGGCGCCGCTGGAGGTCGCGGACCAGCTGTGGGTGGCCCGCTGGCTGCTCTACCGCACCGCCGAGGACTTCAAGGTCTCCGCGACCCTCGACCCGAAGCCGGTCAAGGGCGACTGGAACGGCGCGGGCGCGCACACCAACTTCTCCACCAAGGCGATGCGCGAGGGCTACGACGCGATCATCACCGCCTGCGAGTCGCTGGGCGAGGGCTCGAAGCCGCTGGACCACGTCAAGAACTACGGCGCGGGCATCGACGACCGTCTGACCGGTCTGCACGAGACGGCCCCGTGGGACAAGTACTCCTACGGCGTCTCCGACCGCGGCGCGTCGGTCCGTATCCCGTGGCAGGTCGAGCAGGACCAGAAGGGCTACATCGAGGACCGTCGCCCGAACGCGAACGTGGACCCGTACACGGTGACCCGCCTGCTGGTGGACACCTGCTGCGAGGCCCTGGAGAAGGCCGGCCAGGTCTGATCCCCCGCATGTGACGTGAGCGCCCCCGCCGGGAACGGCGGGGGCGCTCCGCGTTGTCAGTGGCCTCGGCCACAGTGCCTGTCAGAGGGCTCTGCCACAGTGAGGGCATGCTCGACATCGCGATCAGGACCGAGAACTGGCAGAAGCACGTGCGCGTTTCGGAGGAGACGCTGCGGGATCTCGTGCTGCGGATCGGCGGGGACGGCGACCGCTTCCTGGTGGTGCAGCGCATCCCGGACATACCGGATGAGTTCATCCAGGTGTGGCACGAGGACGGCGGCGGTTTCCAGTTGGAGCACCGCGCCGGGGCCCCCGAGCGGCATTTCGTGGTCGAGGGCGGCGACGCGGAGCGGGTGGCCTCGGTGATGGCCCGCTGGGCGCGCCGCGAGGTCGCCTGGGACCGCGGGCTGGGCTGGGCGCCGGCGGACCTGCCGCTGCCCGAGCCGGTGCCGGAGCTCGCGGCGGAGCTCCGGGAGACCCTGGAGGAGCGGGTGCGGGAGCTGCTGCGGTGCGGTTACGACGACCGGGAGCGGCTGGCCGAGACGGCCGAGGACTACCTGGTCGAGGGGGACGTCCGACCGGTGTCGCGGGCGCAGGCGGCTGCGCTTGTGGACAGGCTGTGGCTGGAGCGGGTGCACGAGATGGCCGACTGGACGGGGACGACCGATCCGGAGCGGATCACGGCCGCGTTCGAGTCGCTGGAGCGCGCCGGGATCACCGCCCGGGAGAACTTCACCTGCTGCCGCAACTGCGGGACGACGGAGATCGGCGGCGAGGGCGACGAGGACGCCCGGGGGTTCGTGTTCTTCCACTTCCAGTGCACCGAGGGCGCGGCCAACGGCGGCGCACTGTACCTGCTGTACGGCGGCTTCGACGGGACGGCGGAGTCGACGGTGGAAGTGGGCCACGAGGTGGCCCGGGCGCTGCGCGGACAGGGCCTGACCGTCGAGTGGGACGGGTCTCCCGAATCGTCGATGCTGGTCACCGGGCTCGACTGGCGGAAGAGACTGACGGGTTGACGCTCCGTCCGGCTGGTGGGAAAGGTCTGCTGCCCGGGGCACGCATCTGGTTCAATGGGGGCATGGCCAGCAATCAGAGCACCGCGACGGGTCGCCACGACCTCGAGCCGTTCTGGCCTTCCCGTCAGCATCACGACTTCGACCGGCTGTGTTGCCGCGCGACGAACGCGCCGGCCCTCTAAAGCCCGATCGGAAAGCACGGGTCCGATCCCGCGGCCTTCGGCCGACGCGCAGATGACGTACGTCTCTCCCGTTCGTCCCTTCGCGCGAAAGAGCTGACCTTCCCATGGCGAACCTTCAGCATGCCCCCCTGACCGCCGTCCGTCCGGGCCGCCACCGACTCCGGGCCGTCGACCGCGACGAGGTCGTGGACCTCTCGCACGTGGCGGACTTCCTGCCGCCCGGCGCGACGCTCCTGCCCGCGCCACCGCACGCGCTGCCGACGCTGCCGGGCCGGCCGCCGATGGTCGGCTACCTGGTCCTCGTACCGGCCGACCAGCAGCCGCCGATCGCGACGGCCGCCACGCGCACGGCGGTCGCCGAAGAGGGCCCGGTGGCCATCGACGGCACCCAGCGGATCGCCCGCGTCGACGGGAAGCCGCTGGAGCTGACGTACCTCGAATTCGAGCTGCTGGCCCACCTGGTGGCGCATCCGCACCGCGTGCACACCCGCGACCAGCTGGTGACGACGGTCTGGGGGTACGGCCATGTCGGCGACGGCCGGACCGTCGACGTCCATGTGGCGCGGCTGCGCCGCAAGCTGGGCGCCGAGCACCGCCGCACGATCCAGACCGTGCGGCGGGTCGGCTACAAGTACACGCCCTGACCGGGGTCAGGGGCGCTCGGCGAGGTCCCCGGAGCGGGACCTCGCCCGGGCGGCCAGGCCGAGCAGGCCGTCGACGGCCAGGAACACCAGCAGGCTGATGCCCAGCATCGGCACGAACCAGCCGACCAGGGCCGTCACGGCGAGAACCGGCAGCAGCATCGTCGGCGGAACCTTCCGCCACGCGCCGCGGGCCATCGGCCGGCCGGGCCGGCGCAGCCACCACATGCGGTAGCCCCAGACGATCAGCAGGATCAGGGCGAGCGCGAGGGCGGCGAGGGCGAGCTGGTTGAACAGGCCGAGGAAGACGCCGCTGTGGGCGTCGATGCCGAACCGGGTCAGCTTGGCGAGCAGCGGGTAGTCGGCGAACCTGAGCTCGTCCATGACCGTGCCGTCGGCCGGGTTCACGGCCACCGAGTCGAGGTGGACCGGGAACTGGGTGTCGGTCTCCTTGACCACGTAGCCCTTGCCCTCGGCGGGCAGGACGACCGACATCTTGCCGTCGATGCCGGCCTCGCGGGCTGCCTCGACGACCTTGTCGACGCCGACGTCGGGGCCGGTCGCGGCGGGGGCCGCCGCGCCGCCGCCGTGCCCGGCGTGCCCCTCGTGGCCGGAGCCGCCGCTCTCGCCGCCCGCGCCGATGACCGCAGAGACTGTGGGGGTGGCGCCGCCGAGCTGGGCGCGGACCGCGTCGATGTTCTCGCCCGCGTACGTCGACCAGGTCAGGCCCGTCGCGGAGAGCCCGAGCATGCCTGCGGCGGCCCACAGGCCGACCGACCCGTGCCAGGAGAGGGTGCGGCGGCGGGACTTGGGGCCGCGCTCCGGCACGAACAGCTCGCGCCGGGCCTTGCGGCGGCGGCCGATCCACAGCGCCAGGCCGCCGAGGGCCAGGACCCACATCCAGCTGGCGGCGAGCTCGCTGTACAGGCGGCCGCTCTCACCGAGCTTGAGATCCCGGTGGAACTCCGACAGCCAGGTGCGCAGCGGCAGGGCGCCCGAACCGCCGTAACTGGGCAGCTGTCCGCGGACCTCGCCGGTGTACGGGTCGACGAAGACGGCGAGGGACTTGCCCTCCTCGACGTCCGGGTCGTCCATCAGGACGCGGGTGGTGGCGCCGGGCTCGGCGGAAGGCCACACCGCGGTGACGGTGCCGTTGGGGTTGACCTTCTTGGCCGCGTGGACCTGCTGCGACAGCGGGACGGTCTCGTCGCCGACGGGGACGGTGAGTTCGTGCGCGTACAGGACCTTCTCGGCCTGGTAGGACAGCGCGTAGAGCAGACCGCTGGCGGCGGCGACGAGGAGCAGCGGGGCGACGAGGACGCCCGCGTAGAAGTGCAGCCGCAGCACGAGGGGGCGCAGGGCGCTCCAGGCGGATCTGCGACCGGCCGATTCGGGGGCGTCGGGGGTTTCGGGGGTGTCGAGAGTGGGCGCGTCCGGGGTTTCCGGGCGCGCGGAACCGTCAAGGGTCATGACCGTCCTTGGAGTCGATGTCGACAGGGGGAAGCGGCCCCCAGGTCAGACGTGTGCTCCGAGGGCCGTGGCGCGGGGTGCGGACGGCCGGGGCGGCCCGCGCCGGGAGAGGGCGTGGGCGAGGACGACGCCGTGCAGCCAGCGGGTGTGCGGGCGCGGGCGTACGGGACGCGGCAGCTCGGGCGCCCGGAGGCGGACGATGGCGAGCAGCAGACGCAGCGGCGTGAACGCGGCCGCGCCGACGGTGCGGGCGAGGGAGAACAGGGCGGCCTCGCCGCGCGCCAGCCAGAGCCCGCAGACCAGCGCGGCGAGAAGGTGCGCGGCGGTCATGCCGAAGGCGTCGGACCCGGCGGCCGCGCTCATGTCCATGGCCGCGCTCATGTCCATGCCCTGATGCAGGGCCGGGGCGCCGCTCATGTCCATCGCCGCGTGCCCCGACGGCATCCCGGCCGCATGTCCCTGCCCGGCCGAGAAGATCTGGTGCAGCGCCGTCTGCACGACGAGGAGTCCGGCTCCGATGGCGAGCGTCCCCCGCCGCCGGCCGCAGGCCGCCCAGGCCAGCGCGCCGGTCACCGCGAAGGCGACGAGCAGGGAACGTATCGGTATCTCGTGAGCGGACATGGACGAATGCCCCACCGCTGCCAACGCCACGCATACGGCCGCGAAGAGCGCGGCGCGCAGGGCGCGTATCGGCGAGCGGGAATTCGTCATGGTGGCCATATGTTGTCACCCCGGCCGCCGCCGCGGGAGACCGCCTCCCGCTCCTCCCGCGGCGGAACTCGGCCCTCAGCAGAAGAACTGTCGTCCCGGACCGCCCCTGGTGCAGAGTCGTGCCATGACACGACTGCTGATCCTCGGGGGCACCGAGTTCGTCGGACGCGCGATCGCCGAGGCCGCCCTCGCCCGCGGCTGGGACGTGACCGTCTTCCACCGCGGCCGGCACACGCCGCCCGCCGGCGCCGTCTCGCTGCTCGGCGACCGCACCGGACGCGACGGCCCGCCCGTGCCCGCCTCGGGCACGTGGGACGCGGTGGTGGACACCTGGTCGGCCGCGCCGTCGGTGGTCCGCGACGCGGCCCGCGCGCTGGCCGGGCGGGCGGGCCGGTACGTGTACGTGTCGAGCCGCTCGGTGTACGCGTGGCCCGCGGCGGCCGGACTGACCGAGGACGGGCCGCTCGTCGAGGGCTCGCCGGACGCGGGCGACGGCCTGCCGTACGCCGAGGCCAAGCGGGGCGGCGAGCTCGCCGCGGTCGGGGCCTTCGGCACGGACCGGGCGCTGCTGGTCCGGGCCGGGCTGATCCTCGGGCCGTACGAGAACATCGGCCGGCTGCCGTGGTGGCTGAACCGGATCGCCCGGGGCGGCCCGGTCCTCGCGCCGGGGCCGCGCGAGCTGCCGATCCAGTACATCGACGTCCGCGACCTGGCCGCATGGACGTTGGACGCGGTCCTGGCCGGGCGCTCGGGCCCGTACGACCTGGTCGCCCCGCGCGGGCACGCGACAATGGGCGCGCTGCTCGACGCGTGCGTACGGGCCGCGGGCGCGGCGGCCGAGCTGCGCTGGACGCCGCCCGAGGCGGTCCTCGCGGCGGGGATCGAGCCGTGGACGGAGCTGCCGGTGTGGATCCCGCCGGGCGAGGACCACGACATGATGCACGGCTCGGACGTCTCCAAGGCCCTGGCGACGGGGCTGCGCTGTCGTCCGGTGGCGGAGACGGTCGCGGACACCTGGGCATGGCTGACGGCGCTCGGCGGGACCGCCCCGCACCGCCCGGACCGGCCGCCGGTGGGGCTGTCGGTGGAACGCGAGGCGGCACTGCTGCGCTCGGATCGCGGGTAGCCCGCGGATCGCAGGAATCGCGCGAATCCCGGCGGACGCTGAACGCCCCACGCGTCCCGTCCGTATGGAGGCCCATGGGAAGGACTCGAAAACGTTCGACACTCGCGAGCCGGGCCATCGCCGCGTCGGCCGCACTGATTCTGGGCGGCGGCGGCCTTTTGGCCGTCAACGTCTACGCGTCGGCGGGACAGGGCGGGTGGGGCCAGTGGGGCGGCCAGAACCCGACCGGCCCCCAACAGCCCGCCATGTCCACGATCGACTGCCCCGACGTCGGGGCCGAGCTGACAGAGGTGCCGCAGGGGGTGCGGGACTCGGTCGACCGGGAGCTCGCCACGCTCGACGGCCAGATCACGGTGGCGTACCAGAGGTTCGCCGACAACCGGGAACGGATCGCTCAGGACCCGGAGTTCGCGCAGCAGCAGATCCTCAAGCCGCTGGAGAACGAGCGGCTGGTGATCCTGCAGCGGATCGTGGCGCTGATCGACCGGGAGGGCGAGCCGCCGAAGGGTCTTGAGGGCATGGCCCCGTGCACCCTGCGCGCCGACGACGACAAGGGCCCCGGGCAGGACGGTGACCAGGACCAGGGCCAGGCGGGGAACGGGCCCGAGGCCTCGGACTTCGTCGACATCACGTCCGTGCAGCCGAACGTGCGCAAGCCCCGGCTGCGCAGCGGCGCGTCCAGGGGCACGTTCACGACGAACTGCGGCCGCAACGAGAACGGCAAGTTCAACCCGGACAACGTGATCGTCGCGCCGGGCGTGAGCAACGGCGCTCACCACATGCACGACTACGTCGGCAACCAGGCCAACGACGCCTTCGCGAGCGACGACAAGCTCGCCGCCGGCGCGACCAGCTGCCGCAACCAGGGCGACCGTTCCACGTACTACTGGCCTGTCCTGCGCCTGCAGAACGGGCAGAACGAGAACGACGCGCAGGACGACGGCGGCGGCAAGGACCAGAACGTGGGCGAGATCCAGACGCCCGCGCAGGTCACGCTGCAGTTCGTCGGCAGCCCGGTGTCCCGGGTGACCGCGATGCCGCGCTTCCTGCGGATCATCACGGGTGACGCCAAGGCGTTCACGAACGGGGACGCGAACGCCAACGCGTCGTGGTCGTGCACCGGGTTCGAGGACCGGCAGCTGAAGGACAAGTACCCGATCTGCCCCGAGGGCAGCAAGGTCGTCCGGACGTTCAAGTTCCAGAGCTGCTGGGACGGGCGGAACACCGACAGCGCCAACCACCGCACCCATGTGGCGTTCGCCGACGGGAGCGGGCGCTGCGGCAACGGCTTCCGGGCCATTCCGCAGCTGGTGCAGCGGATCGTGTACGACGTGCCGCCGGGCCCCGGGTTCGCGGTGGACTCGTTCCCGGAGCAGCTGCACAAGCCGGTGACCGACCACGGAGACTTCATCAACGTCTTCGACCAGCGGTTGATGCGGCGCATGGTCGACTGCCTGAACCAGGCTCGTCGTTGCGCCTGACCCCTCAGTGATGTCCGGAGTGCCCGCCGTCCCCGGTGGGCGACGCGTGCGGCTGGTGCGGCGCGGCGGTCTCGACCGTCCCGCCGAGCCGGCCGCGCACGGCTGTCACGGTGCGCTCGTCGCCGGCGACGACCCAGCGGCGGCCGACGAGGTACGAACCGCCGTAGTCCTTGGCCTCGTTGATCCACTCGCGCTGGCCGCGGTCGGTGGCGAAGGTCAGCAGGACGTACGTCCCGTCGTCCGTTTTGCAGGACGCCTGGCGCAGCTCGGCCGCGTCCGTCGCCATGTCCGGCGCGTCGCACCGGGCCTTCTCGGCGAGCTGCTCCAGGGTGCCGGAGGCCTCCTGGGGCGCCTGGGGCCCGCCGCACCCCGTCACCAGCACCGTCGCCGTCAGGAGGGCCGTCGTCACCGCGGTTCGCTTGGTACGCATGGGGTCATCGTGCCGGGTCGACGGGGCGTTCGGGGGCCGAACGCCAGGACTGGTACGACCCGATCGATTACGGTTTCGTACGTAAGAGGACGTTACGTACGAGAAGAGACGCCGATGCCCGCCATCCCCGCCGCCACCGTGGCCAACCTCCGCGATCTGGGGACGCTGCCGCTCGCCGGCGGCCGCACGGTCCGCCCGGGCCTGGTCTTCCGCTCCGGGCAGCTGGACCGGCTGGGCCCGGAGGACGGGGTGGTGACGGGTCTCGGCATCCGCACGGTGGTGGACTTCCGCACCGACCACGAGCGGACGGAGCGGCCCGACCACGTCCTGCCGCGCAGCCGGGTGGTCGTCGCGGACGTGCTCGCGGACTTTCTGGCGACCAGCGGGCTGCCGCCGGCGGCCCGGCTGAAGTCGCTGATGGCCGACCCGGCGCTCGCGGAGCGGCACCTGGGCGGGGGCAGGGTGCGGCGGGCCTTCGAGAACACCTACCGGGCGTTCGTGTCGACGGACTCGGCGCGGGCCTCGTACCGGGCGCTCCTGACGGAGCTGGCGGACCCGGCGGCGACGCCGCTGCTCTTCCACTGCACGGCGGGCAAGGACCGCACCGGCTGGGCGACGGTGATCGTGCTCTCGCTGCTGGGCGCGGACGAGGAGACGATCCGCGCGGAGTACCTGTCGGTGAACCCGGCGGTCCGTCAGGCCTTCGCCCCGCTGGTCGAGGGCTTCACGGCGCAGGGCGGCGACCCGGAGCTGGCCCTGGCGATCATCGGCGTCGCGCCGGAGTACCTGACGGCGGCCCTGGAGGAGGTCGCCGTCCGGCACGGCTCGATGGAGAAGTACGTACGGGAGGGTCTGGGCGTCTCCGACGAGACGGCGGACCGGATCCGCGAGCGCCTGACGGAATCCGCCGGCGCCTGACCGGGTCCCGAGCGTCCGACCGGGTCCGCGAGCGCCTGACCGGGTCCGCGAGCGCCTGACGGCCTGACCGGCACACATCAAGATCCGAGGTGACCATCGGATCATTCGCTCGTTCTGCTGAATGTGACCACCCAGGAAACCGTTCCTTCCGGCCCCGGCCCCATCGACGTCGAGCAGGCCGAGGCCGCGCTCGTCGAGCACTATCCGCGGCTCGTGCGGATCGCGTATCTCGTGCTGCCGGCCGCGCTCGGGCGGAACCGGCGGGTGCTGGCCGCGCACGCGCTGGTGCAGCGCTCGCTGCCGCGCCGG
>NZ_DATCVQ010000505.1:0-8041 GCF_036566765.1 Streptomyces sp. | reverse complement strand
GGGACGGCCGGAGCGGGCGGGCCGGGGTCCGGGCCGGGCGCCGGCGAGGCCGAGCGGTCCGGGGCGGCTGCCGCGGCCGGGCGAGATCTGGTGGGCGGAGGTGCCCTACGAGGACGGTCCGGGCTCGAAGGACCGGCCGTGCCTGGTGCTGTCGCTGCGCGGGGACTGCGCGCGGGTCGCGAAGATCACCAGTAAGTACCACGACGAGCGGCCGGGCGTGATCGCGCTGCCGCCGGGGTCGGTGGGCGACGCGCAGGGGCGGAAGAGCTTCCTGGAGACGGACGAGCTGCGGGAGGTCGCGGTGTGGGAGTTCCGCCGCAAAGTGGGAACGGCGGACCCGGTCGTCTGGGACCAGGTCCGCCATCTGACGTGACGGCGGGGCGCGCCGCCCGCGCAGGGGCCTACGCCCGGCGCGCCGCCCGCGCGAGGGCCTACGCCCAGAGCTGCCCCTGCAGCGTCTCGATCGCCTCTTCCGTCGTCTGCGCCGTGTAGACGCCCGTCGACAGGTACTTCCAGCCGCCGTCGGCGACGACGAACACGATGTCCGCGCTCTCGCCCGCCTTCAGCGCCTTGTTGCCGACGCCGATCGCCGCGTGCAGCGCCGCGCCGGTCGAGACGCCCGCGAAGATGCCCTCCTGCTGGAGGAGTTCGCGGGTGCGGGTGACCGCGTCCGCCGAGCCGACGGAGAAGCGGGTGGTCAGCACGGAGGCGTCGTACAGCTCCGGTACGAAGCCCTCGTCGAGGTTCCGCAGGCCGTACACCAGGTCGTCGTACCGCGGCTCGGCGGCGACGATCTTGACGTCCGGCTTGTGCTCGCGCAGGTAGCGGCCGACGCCCATGAGGGTGCCGGTGGTGCCGAGGCCGGCGACGAAGTGCGTGATCGACGGCAGGTCCGCGAGGATCTCCGGGCCGGTCGTCGCGTAGTGCGCGCCCGCGTTGTCGGGGTTGCCGTACTGGTAGAGCATCACCCAGTCCGGGTTCTGCTCGGCCAGCTCCTTGGCGAGCCGGACGGCGGTGTTGGAGCCGCCGGCGGCCGGGGACGGGACGATCTCCGCGCCCCACATCGCCAGCAGCTGGCGGCGCTCCTCGCTGGTGTTCTCCGGCATGACGCAGACGATGCGGTAGCCCTTGAGCCGCGCGGCCATCGCCAGCGAGATCCCCGTGTTGCCCGAGGTGGGTTCGAGGATCGTGCAGCCGGGGGTGAGCCGGCCGGCCTTCTCCGCCTGCTCGATCATGTGCAGGGCCGGGCGGTCCTTGATGGAGCCGGTCGGGTTGCGGTCCTCCAGCTTCGCCCAGATGCGGACGTCGTCCGACGGGGAGAGCCTCGGGAGCCGCACGAGGGGCGTGTTGCCCACCGCGGCGAGCGGGGAGTCGTAGCGCATGTCAGACCATGCCGCCGGCCACGGCCGGGAGGATCGTGACGTTGTCGCCGTCGGTCAGCTTGGTCTCGATGCCGTCCAGGAAGCGGACGTCCTCATCGTTGAGGTACACGTTGACGAAGCGGCGCAGCGCGCCGTTGTCCACGATGCGGGCCTCGATCCCGGTGTGGCGGGTCTCCAGGTCGGCGAAGAGCTCGGCGAGGGTCCCGCCGTTGCCCTCGACGGCCTTGGCGCCGTCGGTGTAGGTGCGGAGGATGGTCGGGATGCGGACCTCGATGGCCATGGCATGGGCTCCTGTCGGGAGTGGCGTGAAGGGCGCGCGGCTGTAGGGGCCCCCGCGCGGGGTGCAGTGCTGCTGAGCGCTCGTGCGCTCCCGCTCACATCGCGCTGGCGAGACGGCACAGGTCGACGTGCAGCCGCGCCGTGAGCAGCACGCTGCCCGGCGTCGTCACTTCGCTCACGTCGTGGAGAACCATGGGCTCATCGTATCGATTCCCGGTCCGGGTTCCGGAATGTGATCTCGAATTCTGGACGGTCGCTGCTCAGCCCGTGGACTCGTTCGCCTCTGCGTAGGCCTCGACGATCTCCACCTTCTCCTCCGTGACCTCGCCTTCGACGATCCGGAAGGAGCGGAACTGGAACTCGCCGGCGCCGTCGGCGTCCGCGGTGGAGACGAGGACGTAGTGCGCCCCGGGCTCGTTCGCGTAGGAGATGTCGGTACGGGAGGGGTAGGCCTCGGTCGCGGTGTGCGAGTGGTAGACGATCACCGGCTCCTCGTCCCGGTCGTCCATCTCGCGGTACAGCTTCAGCAGGTCCGAGGAGTCGAACTCGTAGAAGGTGGGCGACCGGGCGGCGTTGAGCATCGGGATGAAGCGCTCGGGGCGGCCGCTGCCGACCGGGCCGGCGACGACGCCGCAGGCCTCGTCGGGGTGGTCCGCGCGGGCGTGCGCGACGATCCGGTCGTACAGGTCACGGGTGAGGGTCAGCGTCTGCGACATGTGCGACAGGATAAGCAAAAGGGCCGTCCCGTACCGAGGAGTGGTACGGGACGGCCCGGATGCCGAGACGGCGGAGGTCAGGAGCCCAGCGGCTCAGGCGCTCAGGCGCTCAGACGCTCAGGAGCGCTTGACGAAGGCCGCACCCTGGGGGTTGCGGGACTTCAGGACGAGGTAGGCCACGGCCAGGATCGCGCCCCACAGCGGCGCGCAGTACAGCGAGATCCGCGCGTCCTTGTCGATGCCCATCATCACGATGACCATGAGGATGAAGGCGAGGGCGAAGAGGCTGGCCCAGATGCCGCCCGGCGCCTTGAAGGACGACTGGGGCAGCTCGCCGCGGTCGGCCTTGATGCGGAAGCGGACCTGGCAGACCAGGATCATGATCCAGGCCCACATGCCGGAGATGGTGGCGAAGGAGACGACGTAGTTGAAGGCGTCGCCGGGCCACTGGTAGTTGATCCAGACGCCGACCATCATCAGTCCGGCGGAGAACGATGTGCCGACCAGCGGCAGGCCGTTCCTGGTGAGCTTGGTGAAGAACTTCGGGCCCTGGCCGTTGAGCGCGAGGTCGCGCAGCATCCGGCCGGTGGAGTACATGCCCGAGTTGCAGGAGGAGAGCGCGGCGGTCAGGACGACGAAGTTCACGATCGCGGCGCCGATGCCGAGGCCCATCTTCTCGAAGGCCGCGACGAACGGGGAGACGCCCGGCTGGAAGTGGGTCCACGGGACGACCGACAGGATCATGACCAGCGCGCCGACGTAGAAGACGGCGATGCGCCACGGGACGGTGTTGATCGCCTTGGGCAGGACGGTCTTGGGGTCCTTGGACTCGCCCGCCGTCACACCGACCAGCTCGACCGCGAGGAAGGCGAACATGACCATCTGCAGGGTCATCAGGGTGGAGCCGATGCCCTTGGGGAAGAAGCCGCCCTCGGACCACAGCAGGGTCATCGAGGCGGTGTCACCGGCGTCGGAGAAGCCGATGGTCAGGATGCCGGCGCAGATCAGGATCATGCCGACGATCGCGGTGACCTTGACCATGGAGAACCAGAACTCGAGCTCGCCGAAGAGCTTGACGGAGATCAGGTTCGCGAGGAACAGGACGACCGTGAAGAACAGGGCGAAGACCCACTGCGGCTGATTGAGGATGCCGTCCGCGTTCTTGGTCCAGTACTGCATGTACTCGGACGCCGCGGTGACCTCGGTGATGCCGGTGACGACCCAGAAGAGCCAGTACGTCCAGCCGGTCACGAAGCCCGCGAAGGGGCCGATGAACTCGCGCGCGTACTCCGAGAAGGAGCCCGACACGGGGCGGTACATGAGGAGCTCGCCGAGCGCCCGCATGATGAAGAAGATGACGAGGCCGGCGATGGCGTACGCGAGGATCAGACTCGGGCCGGCCTTGGAGATGCCCTTGCCCGCGCCGAGGAAGAGGCCGGTGCCGATGGCACCGCCGATCGCGATCATCTGGATCTGACGGGCGCCGAGCGCCCTGTGATAGCCCTCGCCCGCGGAGTCCGCGGCCTCACTGCCGTCGTGCTGCTTGTCGACCTGCACTGAGGTCATGGTGATGCGCCTTTCTCCATGCTGATCCGCGGCGACGGCCTGTGCGTCTGCTGCGGATCAGGTCCTGATCCCCCCGGATGTGGATGGAGTGCCGCCGGCGGTCAGCCGGTCGAAGCGCCCTCGGGAACAGGGGTGGCGTCCCCGAGCGGTCGTGAAGATCTATCACGGCTGAAACAGCGATCGGCGGGGAGAATTGTGGCGCACGCCACAGGGAGAAGCGGACATAGGAGTCAGCGCGTCGTAAAGGTGTGCCCTTCGGTGACGTATTCGTTATCCGGATTTGAGTGTCCGTTGAGCGAACACTTCCGGGCCCGGGGGTGCCGCCTCAGGGCATCAGGGTCTCGACGAGCGTCTCCTGGAGCGCGCCGAGCCAGAGGTACGCCATGACCATCGGCTTGCGCGGGTCCTCGTCCGGCAGCCGGTACAGGTCCCCGCCCTCGTCCTCGTCGGAGACGTCGAGCCGGGTGCCGATGGTGAGCCGCAGGTCGTTGAGCGCGCCCAGCCAGGAGCGGGACTCCTCGGCGGTGAGCTTGAGGACCGCGCCGCCCTCCCCGGACGCGGTGAGCGCGTCGAGGGTGCGGACGACCGTGAGGGCGTCGTCCCGCTTGCGGGCGCGCAGGTCCTTCTCGGTGAAGCGGCGGAAGTCCGCGGCGGCCGCCCGCAGCTCCTCGTCGTCGTCCGCGTACGCGTCCGGGAAGAGCCGGCGCAGCGCCGGGTCGGACGGCGGCTCGGTCGGGCCCTCCGCGAACAGCGCAGCCAGCGGGTCCTCGCCCTCCACGGGCTCGTCGCCGGGGCCGATCAGCTCCAGGAGCTGGACGGCGAGGGAGCGCAGGATGGAGATCTCGACCTCGTCCAGGGGGACGGCCGCGCCGCCGCCGGGCAGCGCCTCGAAATGTCCGGCCATCACTTGCGGTCCTGGGAGAGGGTCGCCCACAGCCCGTAGCCGTGCATCGCCTGCACGTCGCGTTCCATCTCCTCGCGGGTGCCGCTGGAGACCACCGCGCGGCCCTTGTTGTGCACGTCGAGCATCAGCTTGTGCGCCTTGTCCTTGGAGTAGCCGAAGTACGCCTGGAAGACGTAGGTGACATAGCTCATCAGATTGACGGGGTCGTTGTGCACGATGGTCACCCACGGCACGTCCGGCTCGACGGCCTCGAAGTGCTCTTCGGCAGGTTTCGTGCGTTCGATCTCAATTGGCGCGACGCTCACTTACCCCATGCTGCCACTCGAAGGGGGTCGTCGCACAAACGGGTAGCGCCTCTCGCACGAGTGCCCTACCAGTGCCGTGCGAGTGCGGAACGAGTCCCGCGCGAGTGCCGGACGAGAAATCGTCACTCTGACGATTTCTCGTGTAGCATCGCTGACATGAACGCTGCGGACCTTGGGCTGCCGGTGGATGTTCCCTCGACGGCGCTCTTCACCGACCAGTACGAGCTGACCATGTTGCAGGCCGCCCTGCGGGCGGGCACCGCGGACCGGCGGTCCGTCTTCGAGGTCTTCACCCGACGGCTGCCCGAGGGCCGCCGGTACGGCGTCGTCGCCGGCACCGGCCGCGTCCTCGACGCCGTGGAGAACTTCCGCTTCGACGCGGGCGTCCTCGGCTTCCTGCGCGAGCAGGGCATCGTCGACGAGCCGACCCTCGAATGGCTGGCGGGCTACCGCTTCTCCGGCGACATCTGGGGCTACCCGGAGGGCGAGGTGTACTTCCCCGGCTCGCCGATCCTGCGGGTCGAGGGCTCCTTCGCCGAGTGCGTGCTCCTGGAGACCGTGATCCTGTCGATCCTCAACCACGACTCCGCCATCGCGGCCGCGGCCTCCCGGATGTCCGCCGCGGCCGGCGACCGGCGGCTGATCGAGATGGGCGCCCGGCGCACCCACGAGCTGGCCGCCGTGGCCTCGGCGCGAGCCGCGTACGTCGGCGGCTTCGAGGCCACCTCGGACCTGGCGGCGGGCTTCCGGTACGGCATCCCGACCGTCGGCACCTCCGCGCACGCCTTCACCCTGCTGCACGACAGCGAGCGGGACGCCTTCCGGGCGCAGATCGACTCGCTGGGCAAGGGGACGACGCTGCTCGTCGACACCTTCGACGTCGCCGAGGCCGTCCGCACCGCGGTCGAGCTCGCCGGCACCGACCTCGGGGCCGTCCGGATCGACTCGGGCGACCTGCTCCTGGTCGCGCACCGGGTGCGCCAGCAGTTGGACGAGCTGGGCGCGACGAACACCAAGATCGTGGTCACCTCGGACCTCGACGAGTACGCCATCGCCTCGCTGGCGGCGGCGCCGGTGGACGCGTACGGGGTGGGCACCCAGCTGGTGACCGGCAGCGGGCACCCGACCTGCTCGATGGTCTACAAGCTGGTCGCCCGCGCCGAGTCCGCGGACCCGAAGGCGCCGCTGGTCCCGGTCGCCAAGAAGTCGACGGGCGGCAAGACGTCCATCGGCGGCCGCAAGTGGGCGGCCCGCCGGGTCGACGACGAGGGCGTCGCGGACGCGGAGATCATCGGCACCGGCCCGGTCCCGGCCGAGCTCGCGGACCGGCAGCTCCTGGCGGAGCTGGTCAAGGGCGGCGAGGTGATCGCCCGTGAGCCGCTGGACACGGTCCGCGCCCGGCACATCGAGGCGCGGGCGGGGCTGCCGATGTCGGCGATCCAGCTCTCCCGCGGCGAACCGGTCATCCCGACGCAGTACGTGTAGACGCAGTACGTGTAGTCGTACCCGGTGGGGGTAGCGCCCTGTCATGCCCCGTCATGCCCCCTCCCGCAGGGCGGGGGAAGTCTCTACCCTCGACATCACCCCCGACCGACCCCGTCGCCTCCCCCCATCGAAGGACAACCGCCATGCACCGCGCATTGATCGTCGTGGATGTTCAGAACGACTTCTGCGAGGGCGGCAGCCTCGCGGTGGCGGGCGGCGCGGACGTCGCCGCCGCGGTCACCGACCTGGTCGGCGAGGCCGCGGGGGCCGTGTACCGGCACGTCGTGGCCACCCGGGACCACCACATCGACCCGGGCGAGCACTTCTCCGCCCACCCCGACTACGTCGACTCCTGGCCGGCGCACTGCGTGGCGGGCACGGAGGGCGTGGGCTTCCACCCGAACTTCGCTCCGGCGGTGGCGTCCGGCGCGATCGACGCCGTCTTCGACAAGGGCGCGTACGAGGCCGCGTACAGCGGCTTCGAGGGCCTGGACGAGAACGGCGAGACGCTCGCGCAGTGGCTCCGGGACCGGGGGGTCACGGAGGTGGACGTGGTGGGGATCGCGACGGATCACTGCGTGCGGGCGACGGCGCTGGATGCGGCGGCGGAGGGGTTCCGCACTCAGGTCCTGCTGGACCTGACCGCGGGGGTCTCCAAGGAGACGACGGATCGGGCGCTGGAGGAGCTGCGGGGGGCCGGGGTCGAGCTGACCGGGAAGCCGGTCGTGGCCTAGGGCCCGGACAGGCCCTAGGGAGCTGTTACGGCACCGGGGCCGTGGGTTGTGCCCACCCGTTCCGCCCCTGCGGAACGTATGCCCACAACGGGGTCATGGGGCAGTGAACGCGTGCCCGCAACAGGGTCCTGGGGCAGTGGACGTGTGCCCACGACGGCGGCCACCGGCTCCTTCGGGAGTGTGCGTATCGAGTGCCACAGCTCCGCCGGCGTCGAGCGCCACAGGAGGCCGTCCGGGTGGTGGAGGACTGCGGTGATCTCGTCCGGGGTCGGGGGCTCCGCGTTGCCGCGGAGGTAGACGGTCCGCAGGCCCAGGTTCCGCAGCCTGGTCAGGGCGCGGGCCCGGTTCGCGGCGTGGACCAGGAAGCGGACCGTGCGCCCGTCCCCGGCCGGGCTGGGCAGCCCGATCGCGACGACCACACTTCCGTTCGGCAACTTGTGAAACCCTCCGCCGGGCATGCGGAACCACTCCCCCGTGAGCTGGCTGTCAATAAGAACTCGGTCAGACGCACCTAAACACGATCGGCCGCCGCCCGCTAGAGGGCGACGGCCGATCACGCTTTGACCTGCGGTGATGCGAGTTACTTGGTCGACGGACCCACCTGGACGGTGACCGTCTGGCCGTTCAGCGGCTCCTTGACGACCTGAATCTTGGTGTTGGTGTCAGTTAC
>NZ_DATCVQ010000504.1:0-23451 GCF_036566765.1 Streptomyces sp. | reverse complement strand
TGCGGACAGCGCGTTCCGGGTCCGACGACAAGCTCTTCGTCCGCTACGAGGCGACTGTGCTGGTCGCAGCCGTGAACGAGTGGCTGTGACCAGCACCGTCGCAACGGCCCTCAGACGACGTCGAATTCGTTGCCCTCGGGGTCCTGCATGGCGGCGGCGTAGAGCCCCATGTCCGGCTCATCCTTGATCCGCAGCACGGTGGCACCAGCTTTGACCAGCCGTTCCACCGTAGCCTTGACCCGCTGTGCGCGGACGTCCAGTGGGACGTCACGGCCCCCACCGACCTTCAGGTCGAAGTGCCATCGGTTCTTCGCGATCTTCGGCTCCGGAACCTGCTGGAACCACACCCTCGGTCCACGTCCCGCGGGATCGATGATGGACTCCGGAATATCCCCGGCACCGGCCGGCAACTCTTCCTCGGGCACTCCCACCGCCGCCCAGTAAGCACGCCACGTGGCGTGCCCGCCCGGCGGAGGCTCAGGCACGTAGCCCAGGGCCTCGGCCCAGAAGGTCACCATTCTCTGCGGATCGGAGCAATCGATCGTCAGCTGCACTGTCATCTCCATGCTCGGAGCATCCCAGGCAGGTCTGACAGTGCGGTGAGTTCCTGTACGTCGATCACGGCGTCCACCCTGGCCGCCGGCCACTCCGCGCACATCAAGCGCAGGGATGCCATCCCCGGGAACGACGCGCGGCCATGGCTCGGCTTCGCCGAGCCATGGCCGATCCTGCCGGCCGGGGTCCTGCGCCTCGCTTCGGAAGGTTCGGGCTTCGCTGCGCTCCACCGGAACAGGCACTTCCGGCTTCGCCTTCAGGACCGGCCCGATCCGCTTGCTGCTGGCAGAAATGACAGCCTTGGGCGGTACCGGTCAGCGCGTGCAACCGCCAGCGCGGCTACCAGCTGGGCTTGATGTTCCACTTCTGGTTGTCGCCGTCATTGAAACCCCACTGCGTGGCCTGGACACCGTTCGCGGTGCTCCATCCTCCGATTTCAACAACGAGGCCGCTGTGCTCGTTCCTCAGAAGTGCAGACTTGCCCGGGGTCAGGAAAGGATTATTCCAGCGCTGGTTGGCGCCACCCGTGCAGTCCCACTGCCTGGCGCCAGCACCCCATGCAGTGCTCCAGTCGCCAATCTCAAGGCACTTGCCGCTGTTCTGGTTGACCCAGGAGCCATTGCTGTACGCCCACTGCTGATTGGCGCCCCTCGTGCAGTCCCACTGCCGCACCACCGCACCATTGGCGGTGCTCCAGTCCGCGACCTCAAGACACTTACCGCTGCCGTAGTTGACCAGCTCCCAGTAAGACGTTGCGGCGGAAGCCGAAGTGGGAACAACCGCCAGCGCAATCGCGGCGGCGACAGTACTGCCCAAAGCAATGGAACGCTTGAGTATTGACATTCAAATCCCCCATACGATGCACGATGTCATCAACAGACAATCAGATTGCAACTGTAGATGACGATCACGCCTGAGCGGACGGAGCCAGGAGCGTGGCGAGTTCGCCCAGGACGCGGGCCGCGGGCGCGGGGTCGGCCAGCCACTTCAGGTGGCTGCCCTCAAGGGTGTGGACGTCGTACGGGTTGTCGGGCGTCAGCTCGTTGCCCTCGCGGATCAGGCGGTCTTGTATGGCGGGAGGCAGGCTTGTGTCGTCGGCCAGGCGGATGTAGGTCTTGGGGATGCGGCCCCAGGTCGCTGCCTGCGCCCGGTCGGCGGAGCCGCCGACGTCCAGGTTCTCGTCGGGCTGGAAGGTGTTCAGGAAGGTGAGGAACTGCTCGTCGGTGCCGTCGGCGAAGAAGGCCGCCTTGAACGCCGCGAGCGCGTCCGGCTTCGCGGTGCGGAAGTTGACGCGGAGCAGGCCTAGGTCGGCAGGGTTCCCGGCCAGCGCCGAAACGAAGGCGGCGGGGTCGACCCCGTCCATCTCCGGCTCGGAGTAGTAGTCACCGACGTCGAGCCGTACCGGGCACCAGGCCGAGACGTAGACGATGCGGTCGATCAGATCCGGGCGTGCGTTGGCCGCGGCCGTGACCGTGGCACCGCCCCGGCTGTGGGCGACGAGGATCACGGGGCCGTTCCGCTTGGCCCGTTCCAGGATCCCGATCAGGTGCGCGACGTTGTCGGCGAGCGTGACACCCTTGATCGAGCCGGGCGCGGTGGCGAGCCCCTCGGGGTCCTGCGGTGACTGATAGGCGCGGGTGAAGGTCGCCTGGAACCCGTGCCCAGGCAGGTCGACGGCGACCGAACGGTGCCCCAGGAGGCCGAGTTCGGCCTGAAGGGGCGCGAAGGAGAAGGAGTTCGCGAAGGCTCCGTGCACCAGCACGAAAGTCGGTTGCACCTGTGTACTCACTTTCCGGCCGCCGCGGTTCGGCGTCGGCCGTGACGGGCCCCGGCGCGGGCGAGCCGACTCGGGGCCGAGAAACGGGTCACGTCCACGGCACACCGGCCCCCTCTACGGGGGCGTCTTCGTGCGCGGAACGCGTCACTCGGCCAAGTGCGGTCAACCGCTGCGCCTGGCGGGCATGGGGGACATTCGTTCGATGTCCCAAGATTCACATGGTCCAGCGGAAAGCAGGACCCGCTCATCCGGGTCTTGCCTCAGGCCCCTCGGGGCGGGTTCGTGTCGGGCGGTCGTGATCAGCGGGATCAGAGGGCCCAGGGCAGTTCGCGCGTGCCCTCGGTGTCGGGGACGGAGGCTACGCCGTCGGAGCGCATCGAGACGTGGGCCTCCGCGGCCACCGGGGCGTGGATCCGGCGGACCCGGTCCGGAGGCAGAATCAGCGTCTGTCCGGCCACGACCTTCTCCGTACGGCCGTCGCAGGTCACTTCCAGGGCGCCCGCGGTGACGGTCCAGACCTGTTCACGGCTGATGGAGTGCTCGGGTCCGGACGCGCCGGCGTCCATCGCGACGGTCCAGGTGCTGAGTTCCGTGCTGCCGCGGCTCGGGGCCGCAAGGCCGGTCATGCTGGCGTTCGGAGAGACGGTGACGGTCTCGGGCGAAGGGGTGATCACGTGTACGGCGGTGTCCTCGTTCGGCTCGGCGGGGTGATCTGACGTGGTCCATTCAACGAGCTGGACGACGACCCCGTTCGGGTCGGTCAGCTGGAACAGCCGCTCGCCCCAGGGCTCTTCGCGCAGCGGCATGGTGATGGGGGCGCCCGCCGCGCGCAGCCGGGCCTCCTCGGCGTCGAGGTCGGTGACCGTGAGCGCGAGGATCAGGCCGGTCGCCTCCCGGTCGCGCTGCTCGGCGGGGAGGACTTCGGTGCCCCTGCGGAGCAGGACGACGTCGACGGCGGCGTCCCCGCGGGTCAGGGAGGCGAAGCCGTCCTGGGCCATGGCCACTTCGTAGCCGAGGTGGGTGCAGAGGAAGTCACGGGAGGCGTCCACGTCGGCGACGGTCAGGGAGAGGGTGGAGGCAGAGACGTTCACGGCAGCTCCTCGGAGATGTGGGTGTGCGGTGGAACGGATCAGGCAGTGTGCAGGTCGAGTTGGAATTCGCAGGTGCGCCGGTAGGAGCGGAATCCGAGCTCTCGGTTGACGGCGAGCATGTGGACGTTGAAGTCGGCGTTGTCGGTCTCGATCTCGACGACGTCGGGGTGCTCGGCACGCAGCCGGCGCACCATGGCGGCCTTGACCCACAGCCCGAGCCCGTGGCCGCGGTGCGCCGGCACGACCGCCGTGTCGTACTGCTGGGCACGCGGCCCGGAGCCCTGGGGCAGCAGGATCTCGGTGTAGCCGGCCATGCTGCCGTCGTCGTGGACGGCGGCGATGGTCAGCAGCGTGTCGCCGCGGTCGGCGACCACCTTGGCCATGGCGCGGACGCGGTCGGCGTCCCAGGCCACGCTGCCGAAGTCCAGGTCCCCGACGGGCATGTCGTTCATCGCGTTCTTGGCGCCGGCGAAGGCGTCGGCGAGGTCGTCGGGAACGGTTCCGGTCCAGCTGGTCAGCCGGTATCCGGGGCGCTCGACGGCGTCGATCTTGAGCAGGACGGCCTCGTCCACCTCGTCGAGGGGCAGGATCAGGTGATCCAGGGCCAGCGCGAGGCGGAAACCCCACCGCTCGCAGAAGGCTTCGCCCGGGCTGTCGGCCGCAGCCGCGACGATCAGGCTGCGCCGGCTCTCGGTGCGGCAGGCCGCCACGACCGCCGACAGCAGGCGGGACGCGGCTCCGCGGCGCCGGTGTGCGGGGTGGACGTGGAGTTCCAGTTCGGCGAGGTGATCCCTCCCCTCGGAGGTGAACAGCCGCAGCCCCGCGACGCCGACCGGGACGCCGTCGGCCCCGGCGGCCAGCCAGGTCAGCCGGTGGCTGTCCAGGGCGGGCTTGGTGAGTTGGGCGTGGATCTGCCCGGGTCCGGGCGGCGGTACGCCGGGCAGGTCATGGGCCATGGAGGCGGCGACGACCTGGTGCCAGGCGGCGGCGTCGGTGGCGGTGACGTGGTGGAGCGGAAGGACGTTGATGTGCTCGGGCAAGGCGATGACCCCTGTGGTTGGTGTTGCTCGGTTCGTTCTGTTCGATCGGCTCGACCGAACGACCTGAAACGTATGAGGGAGTGACCACCCGCCACATCGGTCGCCATGACTTAATGCGTCGATCGGTACGTCGGAGGCGTTAGGTAGGTTTACGTCATGCTGTACGGGCGGGGGACCGAGCAGGACCAGATACACCGGATGCTTTCGCGCGCCGATGACGGTGCGGGAGATGCGGGTGGCGCGTCCGCGAGCAGTGCGCTGGTGATCCACGGCGAGGCCGGAATCGGCAAGACGGCACTGCTGGAGTACGCGGCCGAGCTCGCGGGCCCCGGGCGGGTGCTGCGGACCGTGGGCATCGAGTCGGAGATGGAGCTGGCCTTCGGTGGCCTGCACCAGCTTCTGCGCCCCGTCACCGAGCACCTGGACCGGCTGCCCGAACCCCAGGCCGCCGCCCTGAACGCGGCGTTCGGGCTGTCGGGCGAGCCGGTACGAGACCGCTTCACCCTGGGCACGGCGGTCCTGACCGCGCTGGCGGAGGCCGCAAGCGGCGGCCCCCTCCTCTGTCTGATCGACGACGCCCAGTGGCTGGACCGGGCATCCCTGGACGCCCTGACGTTCGCGGCCCGCCGGCTGCACGCCGAGGGCGTGGTGATGCTGTTCGGCGTCCGGGACGGTGTCCCGGGAGGCCAGATCACCGGCCTGCCGCAGCTGAAGCTGCACGGCCTGGACCCCGCGGCCGTCGACGCGCTCCTCACCGACCGCGCGGCCGACCTGTCGCCCTACGCCCGGGACCAGATCGTCGAGCAGTCGCAGGGCAACCCGCTGGCGCTCCTCGAACTGCCCGCGGCGCTCAGCGCCGAACAGCGCGCCGGCCAGCTGAACCCGGTCACCCTGCCCGCCGGGCTGTCCTCGCCGTCCAGCCGTATCCAGGAGACCTTCCAGGAGCAGATCCGCCGGCTGCCCGACAGCACTCGGGCGATGCTGCTGGTGGCCGCCGCCGACGACTCCGGCGACCTCGACCTCGTACTGAGGGCGTCGACCCGGTTCGGCGCCACGCTGGACGACCTGGAGCCGGCCGAACACGCCACGCTCGTCCTGCTGACCGAGAACACCCTGTCCTTCCGCCACCCCCTCATCAGGTCGGCCACCTACCAGGACGCCCCCCTGGCCCGCCGCCTCGCGGCCCACCGGGCGCTGGCCGACGCGCTGGACGGCGACGGCAAGCACGCCGACCGCCGCGCCTGGCATCTGGCGGCCGCCACGACCGGCGCCGACGAGGAGGTCGCCGCCGAGATGGTGGCCGTCGCGCAAAGGGCGGGCGGCCGGCAGGGCACGGCCTCGGCCTCGGCCGCGTACGAACGCGCGGCGCAGCTCACCGCGGCCCCCGCCGCACGCGCCCAGCTCCTGGCCGCCGCGGCCATCACCTCGGCCGAGGCCGGCCAGTTCGCCCGCACCGCGGCCCTCACCGACCACATCAACGCCCTGGCCCTGGACCCGGGGACGCTCGCCGACTTCGCCCGCGTCCGCGCCATCGTCGAGCTGGACCGGGGATCGCCGCGCGCAGCCGCCCGCATCCTCCTCGACTGCGCGGACCGGCTGGGCTCCTCGGCGGACCTGGGTCCGGTGCTGACCGAGGCCGTTCACACGGCGCAGTCCGCGGGCGACGGGACCCTGATGGAGGAAGTGGCGGCCCGGCTCCCGGCGTCGCCGGAGTACGAGACGGCGAGAGCGATGACGGCCTCCCTGGCGACGGTGGCACGCTCGCTGCGGCGACCGCCGTCCGCTGGGGACGGCGAGGACGCCGGGGACACCGGCGACGGCGGATTCGCGGAGCGAATCCTTGAGGGGACGTGCAGCCAGCTCTTCGCCGACCACCGCACCGCCCTCGACACCGCCGCCGCCTGCGTACGCGACTGCCGGGCCCAGGACATGGTCGGATGGCTGCACACCTCGCTGCACCTGCTCGCCGAGGCCCAACTGTCGCTCGGGCTGTACGAGGAGGCCCGCGCCGCCGCCACGGAGGGCCTCGCGGTCGCCGACCAGTACGACCGCCGTCACCGGGCGACGTACCTGCGCGCGACCCTGGCGACCCTGGCCGCGCTCCAGGGGAACGAGGAGGAGTGCACCGGCCAGGGCGAAGCGACGCTGGAATACGCCGCAGCCCACGGCATCGAACTGGCCGCCGCCCGCGCGCAGCGGGCCCTGGGCCTGCTGGACCTGGCCCTGGGCGACGCCGAGAGCGCCCTCACCCACCTGGAGGCGGCGAGAGCGAGGGTGGGACACCCGCTCCTCGCAGCCTTCCTCCTCCCGGACCTGGTGGAGGCGGCGATACGCGCGGGGAAGCGGGAGAGCGCGACGGAGCCCGCGGCGCTCCTCGCACAATGGGCACAGGCCGCAGGCGCCCCCACGGCCCAAGCCCTCGCCCGCCGCTGTCAGGCGCTGACGGCCCCTGACGACGAGGCCGAGGCGCATTTCAAGGCGGCCCTGCACCTGCACGACGAGGCCCCTGCCCAGCCCTTCGAACGAGCCCGCACCGAGCTGCTCTACGGCGAACGACTCCGCCGGGACCGCCGCCGCACCGACGCCCGTCACCAGCTGCGCGCCGCACTGGAGACGTTCGAGCAGCTGGACGCCGCGCCCTGGGCGTCAAGGGCCCGCACCGAACTCCAGGCCACCGGCGAGCCCGTCACCACCCCCGACAGCCACGCGAACACCTTGCTCGACCGCCTGAGCCCCCAGGAGCGCGAGGTCGTCCGCCTGGCCGCCACAGGCGCCACCAACCGCCAGATAGCCGCCCAGCTCTTCCTGAGCCCCCGCACAGTGGGCCACCACCTCTACCGCGCCTTCCCCAAACTGGGCATCGCCTCCCGCACCGACCTCCCCGCACTCCTGGACCGATGACGACACAGCCCCAGGTCGATGACCTGGGGCTGCGCAGAGGCGGCCAACCCGCTGACAGCATCCGCCAACACCTGTCAGCCGCTGTCAGAGCCCTCCGCGCGGCGAGCCTGAGCTGCAGTTCCCGTAGAAGACACGAACTACGAGGGTCTCAGGGTGATCAAGTTTCATGGTTTCAACGCCTGCCTCGTACCGGCCCGTTGACGATGTACTCCTTGGACCAGCCGAACAAATGAACGGGGAAAGCCTTGTCCGAGCAGCTGCCTGGCCGTCAGATCGAGATCTCCTGGGCCGACTTAGGCATCGCGGTCACCGCTGACCTGGATGACCGCAACCCGGCGCTCGCCGACGCCCTGTGGGAGTCGCTGCCCTACCAGAGCCTCCAGGGACACGCCCTCATCGCGGGCGAGCACCTCTACCACGTGGCGCCGATACCCACCCTGCTGCACACGCCGCACGACACCCGGATCCCCGACCGGCGCGAGGCCCCCGACGGGACCGTGTTCTGCTCCGGCCTGCAGCACCTGGGCATCAAGTACGGCACCCTGACCGAGCCGATGGGAGCCACCCCCGTCGGCCAGATCCGTGAAGCGGACATGCCCGCCCTGCTGGAGGCCGGGGCCGCGATCTGGGACGCCGTCTACTCCACGAAGAAGCAGATCGTCGCCGAGGTCCGCCGTGCGGGCGAGCCGGGCGGCCACCGCATCCCGATGCTCCACGCCGCCGACACGGCCGCCGACCGGCTGATCGCCGACATCTTCGCCGAGACGGAGAAGATCTGGCTCGCACCCCCGGTCGAGCTGGACGGCCTCCACCAGGGCGTCATCCCCTCCCAGGCGGGCAACTTCGGCACGGTCCTTCCGACCCTGCTGTTCGTCAACGGCGAGACGCGGCCGCTGGGTTACGCCGCGTACGGCGGAATCGTCCGCGCCGCCGTCCAGGGCATGCCCATGGAGTCCCTCGTCCACATGACCCGCCTCCTGGTCGGCGTCCCCGCCGAGTTCCTGGGCTACTGCGGCCTGGAGAAGCTGTGGGCGTTCACCCAGCGCTTCCTCGCCGTCCTGGACGACCTGGACCGGGACGACTTCTACGCCGTCGCCAGCCAGATGGCCCTCTACGTCAACTGCCTCGGCGGGTGGAACCTCCAGCTCTACCCGTGGGAGACCGGAGACCACCTGCGCCAGCAGGGCGCCCAGGAAGTCGCGTAGCCGTGGCCTCGAGTGCTCTGCCCGCCCGCGCCGACGCCGTCGTCATCGGTGGGGGAGTGATCGGAACCTCCGCCGCCTACCACCTCGCCGAAGCCGGCGTGGACACCGTGCTGCTGGAACGCGGAAGCCTCGGCGGCGGGGCGTCCGCGCACACCGCGGGCATGGTCCGCACCTACTTCCCCGGCAATCCCCACACGGGGCAGATGGCCGTACGCAGCCTCAACGCCTACCGCGACTTCGCCCGTCACACCGGAGCCCCCCTCGGCCTGAAGCGGCTCGGGTTCATGGTGCTGTTCACCGACGAGCAGCAGATCGCCGAGTTCGAGACCACCCAGCAGGCCCAGCGGGCCGCCGGCGTCCAGGTCGACCTGATCAGCGCCCGCGAGGCGTCCGGACTCAACCCGCTGATCGACGAACGCGCCGTCCTGGCCGCCGCCTGGTCTCCCGAGGCGTACCACGTGGACGGCCTCGACATCGTCCGCGGCTACGCCGCCGGCGCCCGCAATCACGGCGCCCGCCTGTTCACCCACACACCCGTCACACGCATCGACGACGACAACATCGTCCACACCCCGCAGGGCAGCATCAAGGCGGACAGCATCGTGTGCACGGCCGGGCCCTGGTCCGGCGAGGTGGCCTCCATGGCATCGGTCGACCTGCCGCTGACACCCCACGCGATCGAGATGCTGTTCACCGACGTCCCGGGCTCCCCGCTCACCGACCTCCCGGGCTCCCCGCACGGCGAGATGCCCATGACGATGCACGCCGCATCCGGCCTGCGGATCCGCTCATGGAAGGACCGCATCCTCCTCGCCATGGGCGCACCCAAGGCCGGCGAGACACGCGAAGCCTGGCTCGGCCGCATCGCCGGCCATCTCGGCGCCCTGTTCCCCGCCTTGAACGGCATCGGCCTGCATCGGGCGTGGAGCGGCGACTTCGACGCCAGCCCCGACAACACCGCCTTCATCGGCGCACACCCCACCCGCCGCTTCCTGTACGCGGCCGGATTCACCGGCGCGGGGCTGTGCCAGGCGCCCGCGGCCGGGGAGAGGCTCCGCGACCTGCTGACGGTCTGACGGTCAAGTAGCCCCATGACAGGAAGGAATACCGTGATTGTTCTGGGATGCAACGGCTTCAGCCGAGTATCGGAGTTCTTCTCCGAACGCCTCGGTGCGACCGGCATCAACAAGCACTACCTCTTAGGCCACGACGCCGCCGCCGCACTCCTGGTGGACGGCCGCCTGGTCGCCGCGGTGGAGGAGGAACGCCTCAACCGGGAGAAGAAGACCACCGACTTCCCTGCGAACGCGATCGACTGGTGCCTGAAGGAAGCCGGGATCACGTTCGACGACGTCGACCTGTTCGCCTTCCCCTGGAACTGGTCCACCCGGATCCGGGACGAGACGCTGGAGGCCATCCGCACCTCGCCGGCGCCGCAGGCCGCGAAGACCGAGCTCATGGGCAACATATCCGCCCTGTTCGACCAGGTCGTCAGCCACGAAGCCATCCTCGCGGACTTCGAGGCCCGTACCGGACACCGCCCCGACCCGGCCAAGGTCCGCTTCGTCCCTCACCACCTGGCCCATGCCACGACCGGCTACTACCTCGCCGGCATGAAGGACTCCGCGTTCCTCGTCAGCGACGGCCGCGCCGAACGCTTCTCGACCTTGACGGGCGAGTTCCGCGACGGCCGGATCACCGTCTTCGACGACACGGTCACCGGCTCCGAGTACTCCATCGGCACCCTGTTCTCCTCCATCACCCGCTTCCTCGGCTTCGTCCCCAACAACGACGAGTACAAGGTGATGGGCCTGGCCGGATACACCGCCCCGCCGACTCCGAACCCGTTCCTCGAGCACCTTCTGACGCTGCACGACGACGGCCGGTACACCTTCACCAAGCCCCTGCAGACCGACGACCTGCACAGTCACGACGCCCTGTTCGAGGAGTACTTCGGACCCTTCGAGGACACCCTCGAGTACAAGGCCCGCGTCGCCGCCGCAGCGCAGCAGATGCTGAACGTCGCCACGGCCCACCAGGTCCGCCACCTGGAGGCGAGGACGGATCTCGACCGGCTGTTGTTCGAAGGCGGCGTCGCCCTGAACTGCCTGAACAACACCCCGCTGTTCGAAGGCTCCCGCTTCGAGGACATGCAGGTCAGCTTCGGGGCCTCCGACACCGGCATCACCATCGGCGCCGCAGCCCACGCCTGGCTCAACGACCCCGGCACCGCCCCCGCGAGCATCCGAGCCGCCGCCGCCGAACCCGTCACGCCCTACCTGGGCCCGTCGTACGACGACGCCGCGATCGAGGAGGCCCTGGAGGCTTTCACCGGCCGCGTCAGCGTCAAGCGCCTGAACGACGACGAGGTCGTCGAGACGGTGGCGAAGCTGCTCACCGAGAAGGTCGTCATCGGCTGGTTCGAAGGCCGAGTCGAGCACGGGCCGCGCGCGCTGGGGCACCGCAGCATCATCGCCAACCCCGGCTTCAGCGACATCAAGGACATCATCAACACCCGGGTCAAGCACCGCGAGCCGTTCCGCCCGTTCGCTCCGCTCGTCCTCGAGGAGCAGGCGCCGAAGATCTTCGACATGGGGCGCAAGACCAGCTCCCCGTACATGACGTTCGTCTTCCCCGTCCGCGACGAGTACAAGGACCGCATCCCCGGCGCCGTACACGTGGACGGCACCTCCCGCATCCAGACCCTGACGGACGAGGGAACGCCACGGCTCACGGCGCTGCTGCGGAGGTTCACCGAACTCACCGACACCCCGTGTCTGATCAACACCTCGTTCAACGTCGCCGGCGAACCCATCGTCTGCACGCCGACCGACGCCCTGAACTGCTTCCTGGGCACCGAGATCGACTACCTGATCCTCGGAAACCACCTCATAGCGAAGGAGCACCCTGTGCCGATCCAGATCCAGCGCAAGCACACCATGTACCACTCCACCATCCTCGACGCCGACCCGGACACCGTGTGGGCGACCGTCCGCGACGCCATGCAGATCCTGGACATCGTGTCCCCGGGCGACCTGGACATCCACCGGGACGTCAGCTGGGTGGAAGGCGGCTCGGTCGACACGGTCCCGGCCCGCTACGACTTCAAGCTCACGCTCAACGGCCGCCTCGTCCAGCAGGAGATCGCCGCCCGGGACGAGATCAACAAGACCCAGTCCTACCGCGCCATCGCCCCCACCAGCGGAGTCGCCAAGTACGAGGCCACCATCCGCGTATTCCCCATCACCAACGACCCGGCCCGCAGTTTCTTCGACTGGTCGCGGGTCCTGGAGATCGCCGAGGACGCCGACCTGAAGGTGGTCGAGGCCATCATCGACGTCATGGAGAAGCAGACCGACGCCGTACGCGACCACTTCGCGAAGACCGCGAACTGACCGACGTGACGACGCTCGTTCTCCTGCGGCACGGCGAAACCCTGCTCACCCCAGGGCGGCGGCTCTCCGGCAGCGGAGGCTCCAACCCGGGACTCTCCCCGGCCGGCCGCCGCCAGGCCCAGGCGACGGCGGACGCCCTCGCCCACCGCGGCGACATCGAGGCGGTCGTCACGTCACCGATGCGGCGCTGTCAGGAGACCGCTCGGCCCGTGGCCGAGCGCCTCGGCCTGAGCGTCCAGCTGGACGAGGACCTGCGGGAAGCGGACTTCGGCGCGTGGGAGGGCCTGACCTTCGCCGAAGTCCGCGACCGCTACCCGGACGACCTGACCGCCTGGCTGGCCTCGCCCGAGGCGCCCCCCACGGGCGCAGGCGAGACCATGCAACAGCTCACCCGCAGGACCGCCGCCGTACGAGACGGCCTCCTGACCCGGTACGCCGGCGCCACAGTCCTGCTCGTCTCCCACGTCGTACCGATCAGAACCCTGATCCGCCTAGCCCTCCAGGCCCCACCGCACACCCTGTTCCGCATGGAAGTCGCACCAGCCTCCCTGTCGACCCTGACCTACGACGAGACCGGCACCGCCACGCTGCAAACCCTCAACGACACCCACCACTTGATCTGAATCGTGATGCTCGCCCCGCTGCCCGACGACCACAGCGCGGGCAGCACCCGTGACGCCCTGGTCGAGGCCGTCACGTCGCTTCCGCCGCGCCTGAAGCGGTCTTTGACCTGGGACCAGGGTTCGGAGACGGCCTCGCACCAGGCGTTCACCGTCGCCCCGGACGTCCTGGTCTACTTCTGCGACCAGGCCGGCCCCTGGCAGCGCGGCGCGAACGAGAACACGAACGGCCTGCTGCGGCAGTACTTCCCGAAGGGGACCGACCTCGCGGTCCACACCCGCGAGCACCTGGACGCCGTCGCCGCAGTGATCGTTTCCGCTCACGGCTCCAGGTCGGTGCGGACGAGCCGGAAGGCGGCCGCCGGGTCTGCGGCACGGGTGACCCCCCGGCCCACGACGACATGTGACGCACCGGCGGCGACGGCGGCGCGCGGTGTACCGGGCCGAGCGTGCTCACCCGGGGACTCACCGGGAAGCGCGACTCCCGGCGTAACGATCAGGGCGCCGGCTCCCAGCACACCACGCAATGGCCCGGCTTCCTGCGGCGATGCGACCACGCCGTGGCACCCAGCGCCTTCCGCCAATCGGGCCAGCCGCAGCACCTGCTCCTCGGTCGAGGTCGGGTCGGTGACGCCGATGTCGGCCAGATCGGACCTCGTCATGCTGGTGACGACGGTCAGACCCAGCACGCGAAGGCGTGGAAAGTCGCGGGCCGCTTCGACCGCGGCGGACATGATGCCGGTGCCACCCATGCTGTGGACGGTCACCATGGAGACACCCAGAGCGCCGGCGGCGCGGACCGCGCCGGCCACGGAGTTCGGGATCTCGAAGAGCTTGAGATCCAGGAAGACCTCCTTGCCCTTGGCTACGAGATGCTCGATCAGGCCCGGCCCGGCTGCCGTGAGCAGCTCGATCCCGACCTTGTAGAAACGACACTCCTCACCGAGCCGGTCGACGACTTCATCAGCCGCTCGCCGGTTGTCGAAATCCAGGGCGACGATGATTCGATCGGTTGGCTCCACGGCGTCATTGTTCACTCACGCGGCATTGGAGGCGTCAGCGGCCTGCGTTGCCTGTCGTCCTCGCCCGACGCGTCGGAGGATCCGCTCCGCGTCACCCCGCGCGGGCGCACCCCGTCGATGACGAGGGTCAGCAGGCGGTCGGTCTCGGCCGCGCCGTCAGCGTCGTGCTCGGTGGCCAGCGCGATGGCTCCGACGAGCTTGAGCAGTTGGGTGATCGCGACCTCGGGGCGTACGGCGCCCGCCTGGTGGGCGCGAGCGAGGAGTTCGCCGCCGGCGTTCACGATCATCGTGTGGCAGTCGTTTCCCAGCGCCGGATCGCCTTCGCCGGTACCAGGCATCAGGGCTGCCCCCAATCCCTTGTTGGTGACGGCGTGTGTGCCGACGGCGTGGAGCCACGTGACGAGCGCGGCCTCCGGACCGGTCGTGGCGGCCAGGTCGCGTGCCTTGGCGCAGAGGCTCTCCACCCGG
Source organism: Streptomyces sp. (assembly GCF_036566765.1). Taxonomy (GTDB): domain Bacteria; phylum Actinomycetota; class Actinomycetes; order Streptomycetales; family Streptomycetaceae; genus Streptomyces. Next base: position 9,377 of record NZ_DATCVQ010000504.1, on the reverse strand, counting down.
TCCCTGAACACGGACTCCAGCAGTGCCTGACGGGACGGGAAATGCCGGTGCAGTGTGGCGGATCCGACCCCGGCGTGCCGGGCGATCTCCTCCAGAGAGGCATCGGCGCCGTGCTGGGCGATCGCCTCCCCGGCGGCGGCCAGGATCCGCTCGTAGTTGCGCCGCGCATCGGCGCGCATGGGCCTCTTCGGTGAGGCCGCCGGGGTGGCGTCCTGGGACACGGGAGCTCCTGACGTCTTGCTAACCGGGGTGGTCCTCCATATCGTATCGATCATTAAACGGGGTGGCACCCCAGTTGTCGGGTGCGCCCTTTCCCGGTGTGTCTGAAATCCAGGAGCGACAGTGGAGACGACCGACAAGACCATCGTGGTGACGGGTGCGACGGGCGTGCAGGGTCGGGCGGTGACGAGGCATCTGCTCGACGCGGGCTGGCAGGTGCGCGCGCTCACACGTCATCCGGACGGGGAACCGGCGAAGGACTTGAAGAGGGCCGGGGCGCGGATCGTGCGCGCGGAGATGGACGACATCTCCTCGCTCATCGCCGCTGCCGAAGGCGCACATGGCCTCTTCAGCGTCCAGCCCACGGTGGGTTCCCCGGGTACTGCCCCGGATTTCTCCGCCGAGGACGAGGTCCGTTGGGGAATGAACATCGCCGAGGCCTCTCAGGCCGTCGGCATCACGCATCTCGTCTTCAGCTCGGTGGCCGGCGCGGACCGCCATGAGAGCGAGGCGCTGCCGGAGAACCTGATCAGCAAGTGGCGGATCGAGCAGCATCTCGCGAAGCTCGGCCTGCCCGCGACGATTCTGCGACCGGTCTCCTTCATGGAGAACTACACCGGCGAGTACGCCCTGCAGGGCGGCAGGATGGTGTCGGGCATCGCCCCCGACGTCCCGCTGCAGATCATGGCCGTGGACGACGTCGGCTTCGTCACGGCACTGGCTTTCTCCCGGCCTCAGGAGTGGATCGGGCGGGCGGCGGCCCTGGCCGGCGACGAACTGACCCCGGTCCAGATCGCCGCGCACATCGAGAAGGCCATCGGGCGCCCGCTTCCGTACGAACGGATCCCGATGGAAGTGATCCGCGCGGTCGACGAGCGGTTCGCGTTCGCCCACGAGTGGCTCAACGAGCGCGGCTACCGCGCCGACGTCGCCGCCATGCGGCGGATCCACCCGGCCGCCATGGACTTCCGTACCTGGCTGGAGCGAACCGGCGCCGCCCGGATCGCGGCGTTCCTGGACGCCCGGCAGGGAGAGGCGCCGGGCGCGTGAGCGACCAGAGGCCCCGGCTTGGGACTGCCATCGGCATCTGGGCAGGCGAACTCGACAGTTCCCCGGGCGCTTCCTGCTCGGGGCACGCGCACCTGCGATGCAGCGCACCCCGTCTGCCGATACCCGCAGTTCGGCCGTGGCGAGGTCAGGCCGCTGCCTCCGCCCGTGCGCGGCTCCGGGTCTCCTGCCGTACGACACGCCGGCGCCGGGACGGCATGCCCATGGTCGGCTTGGCGACGCTCCAGGCCGCGGCCTTGCAGATCAGCTCCTTGAAGAGGGTGGCCTTGCGGCCCGTCATGACTTTCTCGACCGCGTGGTCGTCGGCGGTCACGAACTGGATCAGACCCTCCGTGCGGCCGAGGGAGATGCACTGCTTCGAATAGTGGATGGCCACGTGGGGGACGTCGGTACCGGTGAGGCGCGCGGCGATGGCGTCGGCGGCCTGCCAGGCCATGGGGACGCCCGAGGCGCAGGACATGCGCAGGGGCTTGTCGCCCGGGCCGTTCGCCAGCGCCGCGTCGCCCACGGCGTACACGTCCGGGTGCGAGACCGAGCGCATCGTGGCGTCGACCACGATCCGGCCGCCTTCGCCGAGCTCCAGGGTGGTGGCCCCGGCGATCGGGTGGACGGCGAAGCCGGTGGTCCAGACCGTGACCTCGGCGGGGAGGGTCCGGCCGTCGGCGGTCGTCACGCGGTCCGCCTCCACGGTGTTGACCGCGGTGTGTTCGTGGACCGTGATGCCGAGCTTGTCCACCACCTTCCGCAGGTGGGAGCGGCCCTTCTCCGAGAGCCAGTCGCCGAGGGCGCCGTGGGCGGCCAGGGCGACGTCGAGGTCCGGGCGGGCCTCGGCGATCTCGGTCGCGGCCTCCAGGCCTGTCAGGCCGCCGCCGACCACGACCACGGGTCGGCCGGCGTCCAGGGCGGCCAGGCGATCGCGGAGGCGGAGGGCGCCGGGGCGGCTGGAGATCTCGTGGGCGTGTTCGGCGGTGCCGGGGACGCCCCTGTCGTTCCAGCCGCTGCCGAGGGCGTAGACCAGAGTGTCGTACTCCAGTTCCTCCCGCTCGGGGCCGTTCGCGGCGGCGACCGTCACCGTCTTGCGGTCCACGTCCACGGCGGTGACCCTCGCGAGCTTCAGCTCCACGCCCGTGTCCGCGAACATCTCGCCGAACGGCCGGGGCTTGAGGTCCTGGCCGGCCGCGAGCTGGTGCAGCCGGACGCGCTCGACGAAGTCGGGCTCGGGGTTGACGAGGGTGATGGCGACGTCCTCGCGGTGCAGCCGCTTGGCGAGGCGGCCGGCGGCGACGGCACCGGTGTAGCCGGCTCCGAGGACGACGATTCGGTGCTGCATGTCCGTGCTCCTGTCTGGGCGGTGGCCGCCGTTGTCCGGCGTGGTGTCGCCCCTTGAACCGGACAGCCCCCCGATCCCTGACAGGATCCGAACGTGACCTGCGTCACACTCCTTCGGTGAGGGTTCAGAGGGTGACGAGCGGTCCCTCCCCGTGGTCCGCCGCGGCCCACTGCTCGGTCGCGCGGACGAGCTTGTCGGGGTTGACCTGGTGGCTCACCGCGGCGATGCCCTCCGCGGTGACCTCCAGGCAGCTGATCGCGACGACCCGGCCGTCCACGACCACCACGAGGGCGGGCCCGCCGTTCGCGGTCGCGGCGTAGACCTCGGGCGTGCCGCCGACGATGGCCCGCTTGGCCTCGCTGGGCTTGAACAGGCCGCGCAGGAACGTGGCGACCGCGAGCGCGCCCTCGAACCCCTTCGCGCGGGCCGGGACCTTCCCGCCGCCGTCACCCACCGAGAAGGCGTCCTGGGTGAGCAGGCGTACGAGGGGTTCGGTACGGCCGCTGGTCGCCGCGGCCAGGAACTCCTCGACGATCCGCTGGGCGGCGGCCTCGTCGATCTCGGTGCGCGCCTTGCCGTCCGCGATGTGCTTCTTGGCCCGGTGGTAGATCTGCTGGCTGGCGGCCTCGGTGATCTCCAGGATCTCGGCGATCTCCCGGTGCGGGTGGTCGAAGGCCTCGCGCAGCACGTACACCGCCCGCTCGCCCGGCGACAGGCGCTCCAGCAGGACGAGGACGGCGTACGACACCGACTCGCGCTGCTCGGCGGTGTCGGCCGGGCCGAGCATCGGGTCCCCGGCGAGCAGCGGCTCGGGTAGCCACCTCCCCACGTACGTCTCGCGCCGGGCACGTGCCGAAGTGAGCATATTGAGGCACCAGTTGGTGAGGACCTTCGTCAGCCAGGCCTCGGGCACCTCTATCCGCTCGACGTCGGCCGCCTGCCAGCGCAGGAACGTCTCCTGTACGGCATCCTCCGCCTCACTCGCCGAGCCGAGCAGCCGGTAGGCAATGGCCTCCAGTCGGGGCCTGGCAGTCTCGAACCGGTCCACGTCACTCATGATCAGGGCCATGCTCGCGATCCTAGGCGCCCCCGGGGTGGAACGGCAGGCGAGACAGCGCTCCCTGGTGAGCGGCGAGTCGTACGCGACGAAGGTGCCCGGAGAGGCCTGGACAACGAAGCAGGCCCAGGTCGTTGACCTGGGCCTTCGTTCAAGAGCGGATGACGGGAATCGAACCCGCGCTATGAGCTTGGGAATCTATGTCAGGGCTTGAGGAGGGCGGCTGCCTCGCGGGCGGCGTCGATGGCTCCGGCGCGGGCGGCCTGCCGGTCGTCGTCGCTGCGGGCATAGGCGAGGGAGATCACCACGTTGCTGCGGCGGAAGACGACCTGCGCGGTGATGTTCTTGCCGGGGGTGGGTGGCTGGAAGCGGAGGAAGGCTTCGTCGCCGAGGCCGATCAGGTCTTCCTGGGTGCCCTTCTCCCAGCCCAGTTCGCCGCCGCCGCGCTGCTCGCGCATGTCCTTTTGGGCCAGTTCGACATCGAGGCGGCTGGCGAAGAGATGGACGTTGGCACGGTACTTCCCCTTCTCGCGCGGGGCGGACCAGGTGCAGGACGCCGTGTCCTCGCGGCCGCCGTACGACTCGGGCACGAGCCGGTGGATCGTCTCGGGGGTGACGAGCCGGCAGAAGCTCGGATCGGCGCTGAACTCGCCGTCCTGCGTGCGGTCCCACCACCGCCATGCTCCGAAGGCGGCGAGGGCTATGACGGTCGACGCGATCAACGCGATGAAGGCGCGACGCGAGGGCTGGGCGGGAGTGGTCACCGTCGCAGCGTAGGCGACCCGGCCCCGGAGGAGCCCCGGGATTTCACGGCACCGGATATCCCGGTTCGTCAGCGCAGTTCGGTCACGACCCAGCCCTCGCCGACGTCCTTCAGTACCAGCTGGGACAGGTCCAGTGGGTTGCTGCCGAGGTCGACGTAGCCGATACGGCCGTTGGCCCGAGGGTAGGTCGTGTCCGTACCGGCGAGCTCGGTGCGTTCTGCCAAGCTCAGGGGCTCCCTTTGGCTCCCTCCATGCGAACTACGCGCGGTGCGGTCGCTGAGAGTTGCTCGGCTGACCATGATCGGCCCGTGGACAGCACCGTCGAGATCCGGCAGGATCGGCGGATGTTGAGGTGGGAACGGCCAGTGGTGGTCGCCGTATGCGGGTCCCCGGGGGCCGGAAAGACCACCGTTGCCTGCGCAACAGCGCGCCGCCTCGGTGTGCCGTTCCTGACCCGGGATGAGATCAAAGCCGGTCTTGGGCTGTCCTCCGCTTCCGTCGCCAAGGACGGCGGTGTTCAGCTCAACCCGGACTTCCACATAGCCGGTGGTCCTATGAGCCTCCGCGCTGAGGCCGTGATGGTCGACACAGCCCGGCTGCTCGCCTCCTCAGGGGTCAGCTTCGTCGTGGAGTCCTCCGTGTTGTCGCGCGAGCTGCTAGACGCGCTACTCGCGTGTGACGCGCGAGTGCTCGCTGTTCACGTCGTCGCCCGCGATCCGGTCATCGACGAGCGCCTCCGTGCCCGGGCGGCCGAAGGCGGGGCAGTCGACCGACAGCTCTCATCTCAGTTCCTGCGAGGCGAGATGAAGCGGTCGATTTTCGCTCCGCCGGGTGGAGTCGATGCCGTCCTTGAAGTCGATACCTCAGATGATGGTGATCCGGACATCGAACCCATCGAGGCAGCAGTCGTCGCCCTGATTCGGTGACCGAGCGCCGCTCAAAGGTACCCAGTTCGGAAGATGCCGTATGTGGATGCGTCCTGACCTGCGGGGCTGCTGACCTGCGTGGGAGTGCCCAGCCATCCGTGGTTCCCCGTGGTTCCCCGTGGTTCCCCGCTTGTCTCCCGCTGATCGGGCACACCAGGGGGCACGCGGCTAGCTCTCGGCAGGATCTTCCTGGTTCGGATGACTCCGGTCGATGCTCCGGAGCAATGGGAAGACGGCCGCGGCCAGGATCAAGACGGTAGCCATGAGTGACCAGGACTGCGGAAGCCGCCACTGGACCACAGCCGAGAGCGCCACGAGAGCCACGAGAGCCACGATCCAGACGATCAGCACAGGACGTCCTGCGACATGGAGCAAGTTGCTCGTGAACGTGCGGAGCCGCTGCGGACGGTCGGCGCTCGTTGAGTCCATGACCCCGGAACGTACCGCCCGGGGAGCGGCTTTGGGCTGGAGTTGTCACGGTCACTGGCCCGCCGGCCCGCCGCCTACGGTCCCACCCGGCCCGAGGAGCAGGCCGGGCTCCGGCGCTCAGACGTCGACCTCGCGCAGCGTCCCGCATCTCACAGGCCCTGGGCGGGAGGGGCGGGCCTGCGAGCGGCAACGGCGAGGCGCGCGGCAGAGCGGCGGCCGACGGTCAGAAGTCGATCACCTCGCGGTCCAGCGGGTACTTCGACCGGTGCACGCCGTCGTGCGGCGAGGGCTGGATTGGCAGGACGCCGGTCGGTTGCAGGCCGAGATTGTCGTCCCACAGCCGGGGCGCGACGTATCCGGCGACCCGGAACTCCCGGAAGGTGAAGGGAGGGCTGTCGGTCGGGAAGAACTCGGCCGTCGTCATCACCTGGAAGTGCAGGTGAGGGGTGGTGGAATTGCCGCTGTTACCGATCAGTCCGAGGGTCTGGCCGGGTTCGACGCAGTCCCCCTCCCGCACCTTCAGCGAACCGGGAGCCAAGTGGCCGTAGAGGAGGTACTTGCCGGGTGCGACCTCCAGCGTGATGTGGTTGCCCACGGTGTCCGCGATCGGCGGGACGGGGGGTGACACCGGCGGCCGGTTGTCCGGGATGCCGTCCTGGACCTCCACAACCCGGCCGCGCGTCGATGCCACGACCGGCTGGCGGTAGCTCAAGTAGCTGGCGAGCTGCGTGGGGTCGCCCTCCCAGGTCTGTCCCTGTCCTCCGACCCGGTACCAGTCGATCGCGAAGCGCTGCGGCACGTAGAAGCGGCCGTTGATCGGCGCGAAGCCGCGCCGGTGGTGGGTGTTGCCGCAGCACGACTCGCTGGCGTACCAGGTGCCCGGGAGAACCGGCGGGTGCAGGTCGAGCGGAGCTGTGCGGGCGGTCGGGGTGGACTGCACCGTCTCCTCGAACGGCGAGGCGCCCGACGCGTTCAGGATGGCGCCCACCAGGTGGTGTTCGAGGACCTCGGGCACGCGCTGCCCGTGGTCGAGGGCCAGGTCGATCCAGATGATCCACTGCTGGGAGCCCTGGATGACGGTCGGCGTCGGCGGTGGTGGCGGCGGCGTATACCCGTCCGCCCCGGGCAGGGGGTCACCCACCGGGTTGGCGGCCGCGCCCAGTGCCTGTCCGCTCAGAGAGCCGATGACCCGGTGGGTTTTCGCGTCCTGGATTTCCACCCGGTCGAGTCGCACCTGAGAACTGCTGGGCAGAGAACTGGTGGTGAGCAGCTCGTACGAGAGGTGCACCTTGCCGTCAGTGGCATCGACCGGCGCGGGCTTGGTCAGCACCGCTGCGGTGAGCGGGGTGAACTGTGTGCCGGGCGGGAGTGCGGCTCCGTGCCCGGGCACGACCGCGGTCGCCGTCACGATCGCACCGAGCACGACGCCGACGAGCCCGCGGAGCAGTGCCCGGTGGCCGGTGGACTTGGGGGAGTTTCGGTGTGCCATGTGGTCCCCGTCGTTTGTCGAGGCCGGCAGCTCCCGGGGGAAGGAGCGCCGGTACGCCCCGGGGCGGAGACGCAGGCTCATGCAACGTGTCGGCGGCCCGATCCTGACGGATGCTCCCCGGTCCCACGCCGAATTGCACCCGTCCGGGCTCACCGCCACCGGTCGAGTCCCCTGCCGGGCGGTCGGAGCGGGGTGGTGACTTCGAGGATCGGCGGCAGGGCGACGGCTGGGTTCAGGACGGAGAGGGCGGAGACGGCGGAGGCTGCGGAGGCTGCGGTCCCGGCGGCGGCGAACAGGGTGGTGAGGACGGCCGGCTGCGGGCCGCGGGCCAGGTGCGCGGGACAGGGGCGAGGAGAGCGGCCACCCGGCGGGGCCTGGGGAGGCGAAGGCGGGCAGGCCCGGGCCGGGGAGGCGAACCGCGACCGCATCCACACCGCACGCCCGGCAGGCAGAGATCCCTTCTCATCGTGTCAGCCGCCGGATCACCTCAGCCACCTGACCCGCCGCCGGGCGTAGCCCCGGTGATGGCCTGTGTCTCCCGCTCGCCCATGTCCTGCAGCGGCACGCCGTCGATGTTGCCGAGGATGACGCCGACCCAGCCGGTGTAGGGGTAGATGGTCCAGTTGGCGGCGACACCGGGGTTGCCTCCGGCGCGCTGGTACTGCCACTGGCCGTTGACGATGGAGACCGGAATCCCGTACGCGCCGAACGAGGCCGGTCTGCGGGGGATCTTGGCCGCGGTGAGCACGTCGGCCCAGGGCCGGTCCAGGAGCGTGCCGTCGCGCAGCGCGCGCGCGAACCGGACCAGATCCGGCGCGGTGGCGAAGCCACCGTCCCCGGGGGCATCGATGAAGGCGCGGCCCGGATTCTTGCCGAGTACGTTCGGGTTCGGGCTGCCCTTGTCCAGATTGCGGACGGCGTCCATCTGGCTGCCGTCGGGCAGCGTCATGTACGGGTGCGCGATGTGCTTGTCGGTGAGCCACTGCGGCCTGGTGTAGAACGCCGTGCCGGTCATGCCGCAGCGCTTGAAGATGTGTTCCTCGACGTAGTCCCAGTACGTCGTGCCGGCCACGGCCTCCACGATCAGCGCGGAAATGGTGACCTCCGCCTCCGCGTGAGCGGTGCCGGGGGCGCCCGGGACGCCCACCAGTCTCGCCTGCAGGGCCCGCTGCTCGTAGTACTTGTGCACCTCATCCCGGCTCTGGAAGACGCGTTGCACGTCCTCATCCGGGCTGGACAGCCCGGAGGTGCCGGAGAGCAGGTGGTGGATGGTCACCTGCTCGGCGATGTCCTTGGCGAAGCCCTTCAGATGGGTGCCCACCGTGTCCGACAGCTTCACCCTGCCCTGCTGCGCCAACTGCAAGATGGCCACCGCGCAGAACGGCTTGCCCGCCGAACTGAGGCTGAACGCGACGCCCTCGTGATTGCGGATCCCCTTCTCCTCGTCGGCCATGCCGTAGCTGCGCGACAGCACCGTCCGGCCGTGGTGCGACAACAGCACCACGCCGGAGAACTTGCCCTCGGCGGCCAGCTTCGCCACGTACCGGTCGTAGGCTCCGCCGGGACGGGTGCCCGGTGGGATGTCGGGGTCGGTTGGGGCCGGACGGTGCTGTCCCGCAGCTCCGGCATGGCCGGGTCGGGCGCCCACCAGCGGCGCGCCGGCTGCCACCACGCCGGCGGCCGCCAACCCGCCCCACCCGAGCATCCGGCGCCGGCCGATACCACGTACGGAATCCGAGTCCATGATCACGATCCTTTCCCCATCGACGAACCGACCGTTGCAGGTCTGCTGCGGTCCATGCCTCCACTGAAGACGGAAGACTGTTGCGGTGGCGTCTGCGAATTTCGATACGCCCGCGATACATCGAAGCCCCGGCATCAAGGAACTAGCGCAAGCCGGCAGTGAGAGGGCCCTGTCGCTGGTGATCGCGACAGCCCGGCTACTGCAGGTGCTGGACGACTCGTCCTGACGGGCTGGGGCACTCCGGCCCTGAATGCCGGGCCGAGTTCCAGGCCCAGGCCCTGCGCGGCCCTGGCCGTTTCGCGTGTGCGAAGGGCGGGTCAGGGCTTGAGGAGGGCGGCTGCCTCGCGGGCG
>NZ_DATCVQ010000503.1:0-16569 GCF_036566765.1 Streptomyces sp. | reverse complement strand
GCCCGCGCCGAGCAGCGCCGCGCCCGGCTCCGCCGCGAGGCCGAGGTCGCGGCGGCCGTCGCCGCCGGCGCCCGTACCCTGCTCGCGCACGTCGAGGTCTCCGTCGTCCGCGCCGAACAGGAGCGGAGCCTCGCCGAGGCTGCGAAGGCCGCCCGAGAGCAGGGCCTCGCCGCCGCCCGTGCACAGGGCCGCGACCTGAAGGCCGAGCTCGACAAGCTCACGGACTCCGTCCACCGCGGCGAGGTCCTCGGCGCCGAGAAGCGGCTCCGCATCGAGCAGCTGGAGACCAAGGCCCTCGAAGAGCTCGGCGTCGAGCCCGCCGGCCTGATCTCCGAGTACGGCCCCGACCAGCTCGTACCGCCGTCCCCGCCCGCCGAGGGCGAGGAGCTCCCCGAGGACCCCGAGCACCCGCGCAACCAGCCCCGCCCCTTCGTCCGCGCGGAGCAGGAGAAGCGGCTCAAGGCCGCCGAACGGGCGTACCAGCAGCTCGGAAAGGTGAACCCGCTCGCCCTGGAGGAGTTCGCGGCACTGGAGGAACGCCACAAGTTCCTCTCCGAGCAGCTCGAAGACCTGAAGAAGACCCGGATCGACCTCCTCCAGGTCATCAAGGAGGTCGACGAGCGCGTCGAGCAGGTCTTCACCGAGGCGTACCGGGACACCGCCCGCGAGTTCGAGGGCGTGTTCTCCCGGCTCTTCCCCGGCGGAGAGGGCCGGCTCGTCCTGACGGACCCCGACAACATGCTCACCACCGGCGTCGACGTGGAGGCCCGCCCGCCCGGCAAGAAGGTCAAGCGGCTCTCGCTGCTCTCCGGCGGCGAGCGCTCGCTGACCGCCGTGGCGCTGCTGGTCTCGATCTTCAAGGCCCGCCCCAGCCCGTTCTACGTGATGGACGAGGTCGAGGCCGCGCTCGACGACACCAACCTTCAGCGGCTGATCCGGATCATGCAGGAGCTCCAGGAGTCCTCGCAGCTGATCGTGATCACGCACCAGAAGCGGACGATGGAGGTCGCGGACGCGCTGTACGGCGTCTCCATGCAGGGCGACGGCGTCTCGAAGGTCATCAGCCAGCGTCTGCGCTGAGCCTCCTAGCAAGTTCAAGACTTGAACATCAACCCCCTCCTCGCGTCGCTTCTCAAGTCCATACCCCGATATTGACTTCGAAACTTGAAGGCATAGTCTCTGCAACGTTGCTCTTACCTTCAAGTGGTGGGCGGCGTGCACCTGTGCGCCACTTGAAGGGCTCGTCCCCCACCCCGGCGCCGCCGCCCGGGCCCCCAGGAGTCCATGTGACCAGCACCGCGAAGGCGCCCACGCCGCCGCCCTCCGAGGGCCGAACGGCCCATCCGGACCACCTCGGACACGTCATCTTCATCACCGCGTCCGCGGCCATGGGCGGCTTCCTCTTCGGGTACGACAGCTCGGTCATCAACGGCGCCGTCGAGGCGATCCGCGACCGGTACGACATCGGCTCGGGCACGCTCGCCCAGGTCATCGCCGTCGCCCTGATCGGCTGCGCCATCGGCGCCGCGACCGCCGGCCGGATCGCCGACCGCATCGGCCGCATCCGCTGCATGCAGATCTCCGCCGTGCTGTTCTCGATCAGCGCCGTCGGCTCGGCGCTCCCCTTCGCCCTGTGGGACCTCGCGTTCTGGCGGATCATCGGCGGCTTCGCCATCGGCATGGCCTCGGTGATCGGCCCCGCGTACATCGCCGAGGTCGCCCCCGCCGCCTACCGCGGCCGGCTCGGCTCCTTCCAGCAGGCCGCCATCGTCATCGGCATCGCGATCTCGCAGCTGGTCAACTACGGCATCCTGCAGCTCGCCGACGGCGACCAGCGCGGCGAGATCGGTGGCCTGGAAGCCTGGCAGTGGATGCTCGGCGTGATGGTCGTCCCCGCCGTCCTCTACGGCATGCTCTCCTTCGCCATCCCCGAGTCGCCCCGCTTCCTCATCTCCGTCGGGAAGATCGACCGGGCCAAGGAGGTCCTCTCCGAGGTCGAGGGCCACGGGGTCGACCTCGACCACCGTGTCGCCGAGATCGACCGGGCCATGCGCAGCGAGCACAAGTCCACCTTCAAGGACCTGCTCGTCGCCGGCGGCCGCTTCAAGCTGCTGCCCATCGTCTGGGTCGGCATCGGTCTGTCGGTCTTCCAGCAGCTCGTCGGCATCAACGTCGCCTTCTACTACTCCTCGACGCTCTGGCAGTCCGTCGGCATCGACCCGTCGAGCTCGTTCTTCTACTCGTTCACCACGTCGATCATCAACATCATCGGCACAGTGATCGCGATGGTGCTGGTCGACCGGGTGGGCCGCAGGCCGCTCGCGCTCGTCGGCTCCGTCGGCATGGCGATCGCGCTCGCCTTCGAGGCCTGGGCGTTCTCCGCCGACCTGGTCGACGGCAAGCTGCCCAACACTCAGGGCGTCGTGGCGCTCGTCGCCGCCCACGTCTTCGTGCTCTTCTTCGCCCTCTCGTGGGGCGTGGTGGTCTGGGTCTTCCTCGGCGAGATGTTCCCCAACCGGATCCGCGCCGCCGCCCTCGGCGTCGCCGCCTCCGCCCAGTGGATCGCCAATTGGGCCATCACCGCCAGCTTCCCGTCCCTGGCGGACTGGAACCTCTCCGGCACCTACGTGATCTACACGATCTTCGCCGTGCTCTCGATCCCCTTCGTGCTGCGGTACGTCAAGGAGACGAAGGGCAAGGCGTTGGAGGAGATGGGCTAATCCCCGCTGCCCCTCTCCTCGAACCTCTCACCGCCCCGGCTCATGGCCCGATGCCTTGAGCCGGGGCAGTGCGCTCTCGCAGAGCAGCCGCAGACTGCGCCAGCCCTCCTCGACCGGCATCCCGCCGCACAGCGGATGGAACACCAGGCTCTCCAGGCGCTGCCCGAGCGCCACGCACTCGTCCGGCGTGACGATCCGGTACACGCCCTCCGCGCGCAGCTGCGCCACCGTCGTCGCCGCCGACCGCACCGCCGAGCGGATGTCCTTCGACTGCCAGGACGCGTACGTCCGCGCCTCGTGCAGGAAGTGCTCGCCGTACTCGGCCCAGGTTTGATCCGGGTCCTGCGACAAATGGAGCAGCGGGGTCTCGACGCCGGGCATCATCGTCCAGCCCTCGGTCCCGTACTCCGCGCACCGCTCCGTGTAGTAGGTCTCCAGCTCCGGCAGGTGCGCGCTGGGGAAGAACGGGAGCCCGAGCCGCGCCGCCCGGCGGGCAGCGGCCCGCGAGGAGCCGCCGACCAGCAGCAGCGGGTTCGGCCGCGTGTACGGGCGCGGCGTGACCCGCACCGTACGCCCCTGGTACGTGAACGGCTCGCCCGACCAGGCCTGCAGCAGCGTCTCCAGGAGCAGGTCCTGCAGCTTGCCGCGCCGCCCCCAGTCGACGCCGTGCGCCTCGTACTCCTCCGGCCGGTACCCGATCCCGGCGACCGTGACCAGCCGGCCCCGGCTCATCAGGTCCAGGACGGCGATCTCCTCCGCGAGCCGCAGCGGGTCGTGCAGCGGCCCGATGATCGCGGAGACGGTCACGGCGATGCGCTTCGTGGCCCCGAAGACCCCGGCGGCGAAGGCGAAGGGGGAGGGCAGCCAGTTGTTCTCGGCCCCGTGGTGCTCCTCCGTCTGCACGGTGTCGACGCCGTGCTCGTCCGCGTACGCGGCCATGTCCAGGGCGGCGCGGTAGCGGTCCGCGAGGGACTCGGGGGTGGCGTGCGGATCGACGAGATTGAACCGGACGACGGTGAACGGCATGGACGATCCCCTCCGCGGTAAGGAGCCGGCGAGGGGGACGGTAGCTGACGTTCCGTCAGATGGGAACGCCCTGGAACGCCCGTGACGCCCGGTGACGCTCCGGACGCGCCCCCGCCCGGAACGAGGGGAGCCCGGCGAGGTCACGCCATACTGGAGAGGTTATGGAACTCATCCTTGCTGTAGTCATCGCTCTGGTCGTCGCGGTCGCCGTGACCAGCGGACTCGTGATCAGCGGCCGCAAGAAGAAGCAGCTGCCGCGGGCCGAGGCGCCGTCCACCACACCCACCATCACCGCCCCGCCCGCCGAACCGCACGTCGGCGAGGAGGCGGAGGCGCCGCGGGAAGAACCACGCCGCACCATCGAGGAGGTCGACCTCCCGACCGCCGAGGCGGAGGCCCCGGTCGTCGTCGAGGAGCCGCTCGCGCCCGAGATCGAGGTGCCCGAGCCGACCGCCGGGCGTCTCGTACGGCTCCGGGCCCGGCTCGCCCGCTCGCAGAACTCGCTCGGCAAGGGGCTGCTCACGCTGCTGTCCCGCGAGCACCTCGACGAGGACACCTGGGAGGAGATCGAGGAGACCCTCCTCGTCGCCGACGTCGGCGTCACCCCCACCCAGGAGTTGGTCGAGCGGCTGCGCGAGCGCGTCAGGGTCCTCGGCACCCGCACCCCCGAGGAGCTCCGCGGCCTGCTCCGCGAGGAGCTGATCGCCCTCCTCGGCCCCGACTTCGACCGCTCGGTGAAGACCGAGAGCGACCCCGGCACCCCCGGCGTCGTCATGGTCGTCGGCGTCAACGGCACCGGCAAGACCACCACCACCGGCAAGCTCGCCCGGGTCCTCGTCGCCGACGGCAAGTCCGTCGTCCTCGGCGCCGCCGACACCTTCCGCGCAGCCGCCGCCGACCAGCTCCAGACCTGGGGCGAGCGGGTCGGCGCCCGGACCGTGCGCGGCCCGGAGGGCGGCGACCCGGCGTCGATCGCCTTCGACGCGGTCAAGGAGGGCATCGCCGAGAACGCCGACGTCGTCCTCATCGACACCGCCGGCCGGCTGCACACCAAGACCGGCCTGATGGACGAGCTCGGCAAGGTCAAGCGCGTCGTCGAGAAGCACGGCCCGCTGGACGAGGTGCTGCTCGTCCTCGACGCCACCACCGGCCAGAACGGCCTGGTCCAGGCCCGTGTCTTCGCCGAGGTCGTCGACATCACCGGCATCGTGCTCACCAAGCTCGACGGCACCGCCAAGGGCGGCATCGTCGTCGCCGTCCAGCGCGAGCTCGGCGTCCCCGTCAAGCTGATCGGCCTGGGCGAGGGCCCGGACGACCTGGCCCCCTTCGAGCCCGGGGCCTTCGTCGACGCCCTGATCGGCGACTGACGCTCCACGGAGCACACGTGCGAGGGGTCCCGCCGGATCGGCGGGGCCCCTCGCATTCGTGGACGTCTCGTTCGTGGCCGTCCGCGCGCTAAACGTGGCTGCGGTGGCAGATGTACGCCAGCGTGCCCACCAGCAGCCGCGCCTGCGGCGGCGCGCCCGCCGTGTCCAGGGCCGGCGGACGCAGCCAGCGCACCGGGCCCAGGCCCCCGAGGTCCGACGGCGGCGCCGTGATGTGCGCCCCCGGGCCGAGGCAGTGCAGGTCCAGATCCGCGTCGTCCCAGCCCATCCGGTACAGCAGCCGCGGCAGCTCCGCCGCCGCGCCCGGCGCGACGAAGAACTGCGCCCGCCCGGTCGGCGTCGCGCAGACCGGACCCAGCGGCAGCCCCATCCGCTCCAGCCGCACCAGCGCCCGCCGACCGGCCGCCTCGGCCACCTCGATCACGTCGAAGGCCCGGCCCACCGGCAGCAGCAGCGCCGCCCCGGGGTACTCCGACCAGGCCTTGGTCGCGTCGTCCAGACCCGCGCCCGCCGGGACCGCCTGCGCGTACGGCAGCGGATGCGCCCCCGGCGCCGTACAGGCGGGATCGCCGCAGGAGCACCTGCCTGCCGCGGCCCGCGCCCCCGGGACCACGTCCCAGCCCCACAGTCCGGTGTACTCGGCCACCGCTGTGCACTCTGTCGTGCGGCCGCGCCGCCGTGAGCCGGACCGCATCTCACGCATGCCGCCGATGGTGAAGCCCATGCCCCCTCCAACGGGTCGAACTCGCCGGTGGTTACGACCCGGAGCGCCCCCATGACGCTCCGTCGCCCCCGGACCCGAACTCGTCCGGGTACGCCTGGCGCGCGGTAGCGGGAGGGGTGGTGCGGAGCGTGGCGCACGCTGCCGTGCGCAACCGTGCATCGGCCCCGGATCGTCGCATGTCAAGTGAATCGTGTTCCGCGCCCGGCGAGTTCATTCGAAGGGGTGGCGAATGGTGGCGTTTCTTGAATCGCCATGGCCGACCGGGTGATCGTAGGATTACTTTCGGTACACGAGCTCAGGGTTTTGTCGCACTCGTGGGTATGCCGGAGGCAAGTCGGTTTCCTGTTCGAAGGGGGACGACCTCCAGACGGAAGCCGTGATTCACGGCATCCTGGGGAGAGTTCACGCGACAAAGGCACCGAGGGCATGAAAATGGATGGGGGCGTTCCAGTGGGCGGCAACGGCGCAGACGGTACGACTGCCGGCAAGCGCCCCAACGAGCAGCTGAGCTCGTGGTTCGTGCGCAGCGGCTGGTCGAAGGGCGAGCTGGCGCGGCAAGTGAACCGCAGGGCACGCCAGATGGGCGCGCACCACATCAGCACCGACACCTCCCGGGTGCGCCGCTGGCTCGACGGGGAGCAGCCGCGCGAGCCGATCCCGCGGATCCTCTCCGAGCTGTTCTCCGAGCGCTTCGGCTCCGTCGTCGCCGTCGAGGACCTCGGCCTGCGCGCCGCCCACCAGTCGCCCTCCGTGTCCGGCGTCGACCTCCCGTGGGCCGGCCCCCAGACGGTCTCCCTGCTCAGCGAGTTCTCCCGCAGCGACCTGATGCTCGCCCGGCGCGGCTTCCTCGGTAGCTCGCTCACCCTCGCCGCGGGCCCCGCCCTCATCGAACCCATGCAGCGCTGGCTGGTGCCCACCCCCGCCGCCGACCTCGGACCGGCCCAGCCGGCCGCCGCCTCCTCCCGCCCCTCCCGGCTCTCCCAGCCCGAGCTCGACCTGCTCGAATCCACCACCGTGATGTTCCGTCAGTGGGACGCCCAGTGCGGCGGCGGACTGCGCCGCAAGGCCGTCGTCGGCCAGCTCCACGAGGTCACCGACCTCCTCCAGGAGCCGCAGCCCGGCGCCACCGCGCGCCGCCTGTTCCGCTGCGCGGCCGAACTCGCCGAGCTCGCCGGGTGGATGAGCTACGACGTGGGCCTCCAGCCCACCGCCCAGAAGTACTTCGTACTCGCCCTGCACGCCGCCAAGGAGGCCGGCGACAAGCCCCTCGGCTCGTACGTCCTCTCCTCGATGAGCCGCCAGATGATCCACCTCGGTCGGCCCGACGACGCCCTGGAGCTCATCCACCTCGCCCAGTACGGCAGCCGCGACTGCGCCACCCCGCGCACCCAGGCCATGCTGTATGCGATGGAGGCCCGCGCCTACGCCAACATGGGCCAGCCCAGCAAGTGCAAGCGCGCCGTCCGGATGGCCGAGGACACCTTCGCCGACGTCGGCCTCGACGGCGAGCCCGAGCCCGACTGGATCCGCTTCTTCTCCGAGGCCGAGCTCAACGGCGAGAACTCCCACTCGTACCGCGACCTCGCCTACGTCGCCGGCCGCTCCCCGACCTACGCCTCCCTCGCCGAACCCGTCATGCAGCGGGCCGTCGAGCTCTTCTCGAACGACCACGAGCACCAGCGGTCGTACGCACTCAACCTCATCGGCCTGGCGACCGTGCACCTCCTCAAGCGCGAACCCGAGGAGTCCGTCGCCCTCGCCGAGAAGGCCCTGCGCGTCGCCCGCAGCGTCCGCTCCGAGCGCGTCAACACCAGGCTCCGCAAGACCGTCGACACCGCCGCCCGCGACTTCGGCGACGTCGCCGAAGTCGTCCAGCTCACCGACCGGCTCACCCAGCTCCTCCCCGAGACCGCCGAAGCGGTCTGACCCCCCGTACGGGGGACACCCCAGGCTCCGGCCGCGCCGTACGACCCTCACTGCCCGACTCGGCTCCCCCGCCGCCAGGTCACAGGGACGACGACGCGGCCGGTTCGGTGTTTCCGGGCCCCGCGACCCCGGCCCGGAGGGTACGTCCGTTACATTCCCGTGACCCTGCGGTTCACAGTCACGTAACACGCCCCACCCCTTCGTCACTGCGGCGAAACATCGAGCGGCATCACGTGAAACGGCGCTGCGCCAACCTCTGGCCCATAACCGGCCACCCCTCACTGGCCGAGCCGCTCCCGGCCACCGCCCCGCACAGGCCGCACCGACGACGAGGAGACGCCGATGGCACCAGCCATCATGACCCTGGCCGCAGACGCCCCCGAGCTGTCCGCCGCCAACACCGGGTTCATGCTCATCTGCTCCGCCCTGGTCATGCTGATGACCCCCGCGCTGGCCTTCTTCTACGGAGGCATGGTCCGCGTCAAGTCCACCCTCAACATGCTGATGATGAGCTTCATCAGCCTCGGGATCGTCACGATCCTGTGGGTGCTCTACGGATTCAGCATGGCCTTCGGCACCGACTCGGGCTCCATCGTCGGCTGGTCCTCCGAGTACGTCGGCCTCAGCGGCATCGGCATCACCGAACTCTGGGACGGCTACACCATCCCGGTGTACGTCTTCGCCGTCTTCCAGCTGATGTTCGCGATCATCACCCCGGCCCTGATCAGCGGCGCCCTCGCGGACCGCGTCAAGTTCACCGCCTGGGCCCTGTTCATCGCCCTGTGGGTCACGATCGTCTACTTCCCCGTCGCCCACTGGGTCTGGGGCACCGGCGGCTGGCTCTTCGAGATGGGCGTCATCGACTTCGCTGGCGGCACCGCCGTGCACATCAACGCCGGCGCCGCGGCCCTCGGCGTCATCCTCGTCATCGGCAAGCGCGTCGGCTTCAAGAAGGACCCGATGCGCCCGCACAGCCTCCCGCTGGTCATGCTCGGCGCGGGCCTGCTCTGGTTCGGCTGGTTCGGCTTCAACGCCGGCTCCTGGCTCGGCAACGACGACGGCGTCGGCGCGGTCATGTTCGTCAACACCCAGGTCGCCACCGCCGCCGCCATGCTCGCCTGGCTGCTCTACGAGAAGATCCGGCACGGCGCCTTCACCACCCTCGGCGCCGCCTCCGGCGCGGTCGCCGGCCTCGTCGCCATCACCCCCTCCGGCGGCTCCTGCTCCCCGCTCGGTGCGATCGGCATCGGCGCCATCGCCGGCCTGCTCTGCGCCATGGCCGTCGGCCTCAAGTACAAGTTCGGCTACGACGACTCCCTCGACGTCGTCGGCGTCCACCTCGTCGGCGGTGTCGTCGGCTCCCTGCTCGTCGGCTTCTTCGCCACCGGCGGCGTCCAGTCCAAGGCCCAGGGTCTCCTCTACGGCGGCAACGCGGACCAGCTCGTCAAGCAGGCCATCGGCGTCTTCTCCGTCCTCGCCTACTCTCTGATCGCCTCTGCGATCCTCGCGCTGATCCTCGACAAGACGATCGGCATGCGGGTCAGCGAGGACGACGAGGTCTCCGGCATCGACCAGGTCGAGCATGCCGAGACCGCGTACGACTTCAGCGGAGCCGGCGGCGGCGCGTCCTCGCGCTCCACCGCCGCCCCCGCCCCGGCCGCACAGGAGACCAAGAAGGTGGACGCATGAAGCTCATCACCGCAGTCGTGAAGCCGCATCGGCTGGACGAGATCAAGGAGGCCCTGCAGGCCTTCGGCGTCCAGGGGCTGACCGTCACCGAGGCCAGCGGATACGGCCGCCAGCGCGGCCACACCGAGGTCTACCGCGGCGCCGAGTACACCGTCGACCTCGTCCCCAAGATCCGCATCGAGGTCCTGGTGGAGGACGAGGACGCCGAACAGCTCATCGACGTCGTGGTCAAAGCCGCCCGAACCGGCAAGATCGGAGACGGCAAGGTGTGGAGCGTGCCGGTCGAGACCGCCGTACGGGTCCGCACCGGCGAGCGCGGTCCGGACGCACTGTAGGCAACACGGATAGGAGCTGCTGGGTGACGAGCCTCGAAGCGAGCACGGAAACGGAAGACTCGGGACCCAGCGACTACGCGGCGGCCCGGCTGCGCCTCCTCGGAGAGAAGGCGCAGTCCGGGCCGCCGCGCCGTGCCGCCCTGGCCCGGCTCACCGACGACTGGCTGGCCGCCCTGTTCGCCGCGGCCGGAGCGCCCCGCGGGGCGGCGCTCGTCGCCGTCGGCGGCTACGGACGCGGCGAACTCTCCCCGCGCAGCGACCTCGACCTGCTGCTCCTGCACGACGGCAGCGCCGGCCCGGCCGCGATCGCCGCACTCGCCGACCGGATCTGGTACCCGGTCTGGGACCTCGGCATCGCCCTCGACCACTCCGTCCGCACCCCCGCGGAAGCCCGCAAGACCGCCGGCGAGGACCTCAAGGTCCAGCTCGGCCTCCTCGACGCCCGGCCCGTCGCCGGCGACCACGCCCTCGCCGCCGGACTGCGCACCGCCGTCCTCGCCGACTGGCGCAACCAGGCCCCCAAACGGCTCCCCGAACTCGACGCGCTCTGCCGCGAACGGGCCGAGCGGATGGGCGAGCTCCAGTTCCTCCTCGAACCCGACCTCAAGGAGGCCAGGGGCGGACTGCGGGACGCCACCGCACTGCGCGCCGTCGCCGCCTCCTGGCTCGCCGACGCCCCCCGCGAAGGCCTCGACCAGGCCCGCCGCCGCCTCCTCGACGCCCGCGACGGCCTCCACCTGGCCACCGGCCGCGCCACCGACCGACTCGCCCTCCAGGAACAGGACGCCGTCGCCGAGGAACTCGGCCTGCTCGACGCCGACACCCTGCTCCGCGAGGTGTACGAGGCCGCCCGCGTCGTCTCGTACGCCTCCGACGTCACCTGGCGCGAGGTCAACCGGGTCCTCAAGGCCCGCTCCGCCCGCCCCCGGCTCCGCGGCCTCCTCGGCAGGGCCGGCGGCGGAAAGCCGCCCGTGGAGCGCACCCCGCTCGCCGAGGGCGTCGTCGAGATGGACGGCGAAGCCGTCCTCGCCCGCACCGCCAAACCCGAACGCGACCCGGTGCTGCCGCTGCGCGCGGCCGCCGCCGCGGCCCAGTCCGGGCTGCCGATCTCCCTGCACGCCGTCCGCCGCCTCGCCGCCGCGGCCAAACCGCTGCCCGTGCCCTGGCCCGCCGAGGCCCGCGAGGAACTCGTCACCCTGCTCGGCGCGGGCGAGGCCACCGTGCCCGTCTGGGAGGCCCTGGAGGCCGAGGGGCTGATCACCAGGCTGCTGCCCGACTGGGAGCGCGTCCGCTGCCGCCCCCAGCGCAACCCCGTCCACACCTGGACCGTCGACCGCCACCTCGTCGAGACCGCCGTCCGCGCCTCGTCCCTCACCCGCCGCGTCGGCCGCCCCGACCTGCTGCTCGTCGCCGCCCTCCTGCACGACATCGGCAAGGGCTGGCCCGGCGACCACTCCGTCGCCGGCGAGACCATCGCCCGCGACCTCGCCGCCCGGATCGGCTTCGACCGCGCCGACGTGGGCGTCATCGCCACCGCCGTACGCCACCACCTGCTGCTCATCGAGACCGCGACCCGGCGCGACCTGGACGACCCCGCCACCGTCGCGTCCGTCGCGAAGGCCGTCGGCACGCTCCCCACCCTGGAGCTGCTGCACGCCCTCACCGAGGCCGACGCCCTGGCCACCGGGCCCGCCGCCTGGTCCTCCTGGCGCGGCTCGCTCGTCGCCGACCTGGTCAAACGGGTCGCCGGCGTCCTGGCGGGGGAGCCGGTCGCGGAGCCCGAACCGGCCGCACCCAGCGCCGAGCAGGAACGCCTGGCGATCGAGGCGCTGCGCACCGGTGAGCCCGTGCTCACGCTCCACGCGCAGCCGGAGCCCGCGGCCGAGAAGTCCGAAGAGCCCGAGCCGGTCGGCGTCGAGCTGCTCATCGCCCTGCCCGACCAGCCTGGCGTCCTGCCCGCCGCCGCCGGCGTCCTCGCCCTGCACCGGCTGACCGTCCGCGCCGCCGACCTGCGCGCCGTGGAGCTGCCGACGGAGCTCGGCGGCACGGGCGCGGCCGTCCTGCTGCTGAGCTGGCGGGTGGCCGCCGAGTACGGCTCCCTGCCGCAGGCCGCCCGGCTCCGCGCCGACCTGCTCCGCGCGCTGGACGGCTCCCTGGACATCCCGGCCCGCCTCGCCGAACGCGAGGCCGCGTACCCGAGGCGGCGCGGCATCCAGGCCCCGCCGCCCCGCGTCACCGTCGC
This sequence comes from Streptomyces sp., assembly GCF_036566765.1. Taxonomy (GTDB): domain Bacteria; phylum Actinomycetota; class Actinomycetes; order Streptomycetales; family Streptomycetaceae; genus Streptomyces. The sequence continues at coordinate 4,522 of NZ_DATCVQ010000503.1, read as the reverse complement.
CCCCGCCGCCTCCCACCACGCCACGGTCATCGAAGTCCGCGCCCAGGACGCCCCAGGGCTGCTGCACAGAATCGGCCGGGCGCTGGAGGGCGCGGCGGTACGAGTCCGCAGCGCCCACGTGTCGACCCTGGGCGCGAACGCGGTGGACACGCTGTATGTGACGCGTCCGGACGGCTCGCCCCTGTCGGACGAGGAGGCGGTGGACGTGGCTCGGGCGCTGGAGGGGGCGCTGGGGTGAGGGAGTGACCCGCAGGCACTCCCGTGCCTGTCTCGGATGTGTGTGCTGGTGCCCTCGCCCGCCGGATTCGGCGGGCGAGGGCATGCACTTTGAACGGCCGGATACTCTGGAGGGCAGTCCGTCCGCCCGCCCCCGACATTGAGGATCCGCGACCGCCGTGTTCGATACCCTCTCCGATCGCCTTGCAGCAACGTTCAAGAATCTCCGCGGCAAGGGGCGCCTCACTGAGGCGGACATCGACGCAACCGCGCGCGAGATCCGTATCGCCCTGCTCGAGGCCGACGTCGCGCTGCCGGTCGTCCGGGCGTTCATCAAGAACGTCAAGGAGCGGTCCCTCGGCGTCGAGGTCTCCAAGGCCCTCAACCCTTCCCAGCAGATCATCAAGATCGTCAACGAGGAACTGGTCTCCATCCTCGGTGGCGAGACCCGTCGCCTGCGGTTCGCCAAGTCCGGGCCGACCGTGATCATGCTCGCCGGTCTCCAGGGCGCCGGTAAGACCACCCTCGCCGGAAAGCTCGGCGTCTGGCTCAAGAGCCAGGGCCACACCCCGCTGCTCGTCGCCTGTGACCTCCAGCGCCCGAACGCCGTCACGCAGCTCTCGGTCGTCGCCGAGCGCGCCGGCGTCGGCTTCTACGGGCCGCAGCCGGGCAACGGGGTCGGCGACCCGGTCCAGGTCGCCAAGGACTCGATCGCGTACGCGCAGACCAAGCTGTTCGACGTCGTGATCGTCGACACCGCCGGTCGCCTCGGCATCGACCAGGAGCTGATGCAGCAGGCCGCGGACATCCGCGACGCCGTCAGCCCCGACGAGGTGCTCTTCGTCGTCGACGCCATGATCGGTCAGGACGCGGTCAACACCGCCGAGGCCTTCCGGGACGGCGTCGGCTTCGACGGCGTCGTGCTGTCGAAGCTCGACGGCGACGCCCGCGGTGGCGCCGCGCTCTCCATCGCGCACGTCACCGGCAAGCAGATCATGTTCGCCTCGAACGGCGAGAAGCTGGACGACTTCGACGCGTTCCACCCGGACCGTATGGCGTCCCGCATCCTCGGCATGGGCGACATCATGTCGCTCATCGAGAAGGCCGAGCAGACCTTCACCCAGGAGGAGGCGGCCAAGGTCGCCTCGAAGCTGGCCTCCAAGAAGGGCCAGGACTTCACGCTCGACGACTTCCTCGCCCAGATGGAGCAGGTCCGCAAGATGGGCTCCATCAGCAAGCTGCTCGGCATGCTGCCGGGCATGGCGCAGATGAAGGAGCAGATCAACAACATCGACGAGCGGGACGTCGACCGCACGGCCGCGATCATCAAGTCGATGACGCCGGCCGAGCGCCAGGACCCGACGATCATCAACGGCTCCCGGCGCGCCCGTATCGCCAAGGGTTCCGGCTCCGAGGTCAGCGCGGTGAAGGGCCTGGTCGAGCGGTTCTTCGACGCCCGCAAGATGATGTCCCGCATGGCCCAGGGCGGCGGCATGCCGGGCATGCCGGGGATGCCGGGCATGGGCGGTGGCCCGGGCCGGCAGAAGAAGCAGGTCAAGCAGGCCAAGGGCAAGCGCAAGAGCGGCAACCCGATGAAGCGGAAGGCCGAGGAGCAGGCCGCTGCGGAGCGCCGCGAGCAGGGCGGCGCGTTCGGGCTGCCGGCGGGCGGCCAGGGCGGCCAGGACTTCGAGCTGCCGGACGAGTTCAAGAAGTTCATGGGCTGATCGAGCCCGTACGACGAAGGGCCCGGGCGGCGCGCGATGCGCCTCCGGGCCCTTCGTCGTACTCGGGCGTGATCCCGGGGCTCGTGCCGCCCCTACGCACCCGTACGGCCCGCTCGCCGCCGTACCGTCCGGCATCCCGATGCCTCACCCGTAATGCCGGGAATGTACCGCTCTCCAATAATGGGCCTGTCGTCGCCCCGAGGAGAGCAGCGTGGCCAATCCCGTACCCCCGCGCGACCGCACCGACCAGCCGTGGCGCTCGGAGGGGGCCCCTCCGCCGCCGCCGACGAAGAAGAAGATGCCGGGCGGCTGGGGCGGACTCATCCTCGCCGCGCTGATCGTCTACCTCATCACCAACCTCGTGCTCTCGTTCTTCAACGAGGGCGACGAGCCGACGATCTCGTACACCGAGTTCAGCAAGCAGGTCACCTCGGGCAATGTCACCAAGATCTACTCCAAGGGCGACGCCATCCAGGGGCAGCTGAAGAACAAGCAACCCATGCCCGACGGTGGCGAGGGCGACTACACCCGGTTCAAGACCCAGCGACCGGCCTTCGCCGACGACGAGCTCTGGAGCGAACTGACGCGGCAGAAGGTCACCGTCACCGCCAAGCCGGTCGTGCAGGAACGCAGCTTCCTCGCCAATCTCCTCATCTCCCTGGCCCCGATGGTGCTGCTGGTCCTCCTGTGGGTGTTCGTCGCCCGTCGGATGAGCACCGGCCTGGGCGGCGCGGGCGGCATGCTCGGCCGCAAGGCCCCGCCGAAGCCGGTCGAGCTGGAGGGCGGCAAGCGCACCACCTTCGAGGACGTGGCCGGCATCGACGAGGTCGAGGGCGAGCTCAACGACGTCGTCGACTTCCTCAAGAACCCCGACGGGTACCGGGCGATGGGCGCCAAGATGCCGCGCGGCGTGCTGCTCGCCGGTCCGCCCGGAACGGGCAAGACGCTGCTCGCGCGGGCGGTGGCGGGGGAGGCCGGGGTGCCGTTCTTCTCCGCGTCCGCCTCCGAGTTCATCGAGATGATCGTGGGCGTGGGCGCGTCCCGGGTGCGCGAACTCTTCGCGGAGGCGCGGAAGGTCGCCCCGGCGATCATCTTCATCGACGAGATCGACACCATCGGCCGGGCCCGCGGGGGCGGAGCGGGCATGGGCGGTCACGACGAGCGGGAACAGACGCTCAACCAGATCCTCACCGAGATGGACGGCTTCACCGGCTCCGAGGGCGTCATCGTGCTGGCCGCCACCAACCGCGCCGACGTGCTCGACCCGGCGCTGACCCGGCCCGGCCGCTTCGACCGCGTGGTGCACGTTCACTCGCCGGACCTGGGCGGCCGCGAAGCCATCCTGAAGATCCACACCCGGGAGATCCCGCTCGCCGCTGGCGTCGACCTGGCCCAGGTGGCCCGTACGACCCCGGGCATGACCGGCGCGGAGCTGGCCAACCTCGCCAACGAGGCCGCGCTGCTCGCGGTCAAGCGCCGGCAGCAGGCCGTCACCCAGTCGGATCTCTCGGACGCGCTGGAGAAGGTGCAGCTCGGCGCGGAGCGGCCGCTGGTCATGCCGGAGGAGGAGCGTCGCCGCACCGCGTATCACGAGAGCGGCCACGCGCTGCTCGGCATGCTCCAGCCGGGCGCGGACCCGGTCCGCAAGATCACCATCGTGCCGCGCGGCCGCGCGCTGGGCGTCACGCTCTCGACGCCGGAGCGGGACAAGTACGCGTACACCGAGGAGTACCTGCGCGGCCGGATCATCGGCGCGCTCGGCGGGATGGCGGCCGAGCAGGTGGTCTTCGGCGTGATCACGACGGGCGCGGAGAGCGACCTGGAGCAGGTCACCAACATCGCGCGCGGCATGGTCGGCCGTTGGGGCATGAGCGAGCGGGTGGGCAGGCTCACCGCGATCCCGAGCGACGCCCAACAGGCGTACGGGCTCTCCGCCGCCCCGGCGACCCTGGACGCGGTCGAGCACGAGATGCGCCGCGTCGTGGACGAGTGCTACGAGAGCGCCGTGCGCCAGCTGCGCGACCACCGCGACCAGCTCGACGCCCTGGCCGCGGCGCTGCTGGAGCACGAGACGCTGGAGGAGGCGGACGCGTACCGGGTGGCGGGCATTGCGCGGCTGACGAAGGAGGACTGATCCCGCGCCCGGCGAGGGGGCCTGAAGGCGCGTGCAGGCTCACGGCACCAGCTGCGGGATCCGGGCGAGGGCTTGCCGCCCCGGTCCGGCTACGGCACCCGGGCGATCACATACCGGAAGACGTTCGGCATCCAGACCGTGCCGTCGCGGCGGATGTACGGGTGCAGGGCCTCCGCGAGCTCCTTCTCGACCTGGGACGCGTCGGTCGCCGAGGCCGCCGGGTCGAAGACGCCCGTCGACATCAGGCCGCGGACCGCGCTGTCCAGGTCCGCGTACCCGAACGGGCAGGCCACCCGGCCCGAACCGTCCGGTCGCAGCCCCGCCCGGGCGACCTGCTCGTCCAGGTCGTGGAGCGCCGGCGGCCAGTGCGCGCCGGCCCCCGGGCCCGCCCCCGTCTCCGCGAGCCGGGCCGCCAGCCCGAGCACCGTCGCCGAGGCGCAGCGCTCCG
>NZ_DATCVQ010000502.1:0-4010 GCF_036566765.1 Streptomyces sp. | reverse complement strand
CAGGTCGCGCAGAAGGGCGGCGCCACCGCCGTACTGGAGCGACCGAAGATCATTACGCGTTCCGCCGCCGGTTCACGCGATGTCCCGGACGGGCCCGGCGCCGCCGGCGGCACGTTCAAGGGCGATCTCTGGGGGCGGATCGCGGTCTCGATGACCGTGCTCGCCTTCCTCGTCGAGGCCGGCGGGGTCGTCGCCCGCGCGCTGTCCGTGCAGCGTGCCCCGTGGGGCAACATGTACGAGTTCTCGATCACCTTCTCCACGGTGGCCGTCGGCGCGTACCTGGGCTTCCTCGTCGCGCGGAAGAACGTCCGCTGGATGGGCCTGCCGCTGGTCACCACCGTCCTGCTCGACCTTGGCGTGGCCACCACCTGGCTGTACACCGACAGCGACCAGCTGGTCCCGGCGCTGCACTCGTACTGGCTGTGGATCCACGTCTCCACCGCGATCTTCTGCGGCGCGGTGTTCTACCTGGGCGCCGTCGCCACCCTGCTGTACCTGTTCCGCGACTCGTACGAGAACAAGCTCGCCGACGGCGGCGAGCCGGGCGCCTTCGCCCGCTCCGTCCTGGAGCGGCTGCCCGCCGCGGCCTCCCTGGACAAGTTCGCGTACCGGGTCAACGCGGCGATCTTCCCGCTGTGGACCTTCACGATCATCGCGGGCGCGATCTGGGCGGGCGACGCCTGGGGCCGCTACTGGGGCTGGGACGCCAAGGAGGTCTGGTCCTTCATCACGTGGGTCGGCTACGCGGCGTACCTGCACGCCCGTGCCACGGCCGGCTGGAAGGGCCGCAAGGCGGCGTACATCGCGCTCATCGCGTTCGCCTGCTTCCTGTTCAACTACTACGGCGTCAACATCTTCGTCACCTCCAAGCACTCGTACGCCGGCGTCTGACGTGCTCCTTGGCTCGCGTCCCGCGGGCCGCGGGGCCACGCTGGAGGTATGACCGAGACGATCTCTCACGGCATCGGCACGACGCACGACGGCGACGCGCACACCCTGAGATTCGTACTGGAGCTGCCGCATCCGCGGATCGCGGTGTGGGCGGCCGTCGCGACGCCGGAGGGTCTGCCGCAGTGGCTGTGCGCGGCGGACCCGCTGGAGCCGAGGCTCGGCGGCGCGGTGACCCTGCGCTGGCTCAACGGGAACACGGTGGTCTCGGGGCGGGTGACCGCCTGGGACCCGGAAGTGGTGGCCGAGTACACGGTCGATCCGCCGCACGAGAGGATCCGGTTCCATCTGGAGCCGGGCGGCCCCGGCGGCGGGTCGACCGTGCTGCGTTTCACCAACGTCTTCCACGGCTCGCACGACGCGAAGCTGGACACCCTGGCGGGCTGGCACGACCACTTCGAGCGGCTGGCCGCCGCCCTGGACGGCCGGCCGACGGACTGGCGGCTCTGGACCGCCGAGCGCTGGCAGCACCTGCGGGACATGTACGAGCGGGAAGACGCGCCCTGGCCCAAGTGGGAGCCCTAGGGGGCGCCTGACGATTCCCCGCCGCGGGGAATCGTCAGACACCCCTGGGAATCGTCAGACACCCCCAAGGCCGTCACCCCCGCTTCGGCGGCAGGCAGTCCGCGGCCGGCGGGCGCCCCTCCGGCCAGGCGATCTGCACGAAGCGCTGGGTGCCGTCAGCGGCGAGCTCCACGATCGGGACCGCCTTGTTGTACGGGTTGCCGTAGTTGTCCAGGCAGATCCAGCCGCTCGCGCCGCGCACCCGCAGCGAGCCCTTCACCTGCGGCCACTGCGTGACCACGTCAGCGAGCGCCGGGTACTGCTTCCCCTCGCCGGTGGCCTGCCGTATGGCGTGCACGGCCGTCGCCATCGCGTCGTACGCGACGATCGCCTGCCCGTCCTCCAGGGCCACCGGCTCCTTGGACGCGGCCGCGAGGTCGGCCAGGAACCGGTCGTAGTCGGCCGTCGAGCCGCCCGCCGCCGGGACCGTACGGCCGCCCGCCGGCTTCCAGGCGTCCGGGTGCGCCAGCGAGGCGTACCGCACGGTCAGCCGGGCCTTCAGCGCGTCCCGGTCGAGCCGGCCGTCCGCGCCCAGGTACGAGCCCTCGTCGCCGGTCAGCACGGTGAACCGGCGCTCGGTGCAGCCGCGGTCGCCGAGCGCGTTGATGAACTGGCGCAGCTGGGTGTGCCGGCCGGCGAAGAAGAGCGTCTCGGCGCGGGTGTCGCAGATCAGGTGGGTGATCTGGCGGAAGGTGTTCGCGGTGGTGCCCTCGTCGCTCGCGTCGGGCGGCGAGGTGAAGAGCTGCGGCTCGTACGGGGCGCCCTTCAGGGACGCGGCGAACGCGGACTTCAGGGTGTCGGTGTAGTGGTCGCCGGAGCGGGTGTCCTGGACCAGGAGCGCCTTCGCGGCGTCGACCTTGCCGAAGTGGCCCAGCGCCTTGGCCTCGTCGGTGTTGGTGGGGGAGACCCTGGCCAGGCCCGGGAAACGGTTCTGGCCGGGGCCCGGGCCGTTGGCGATGTCGTCGGCGGTGATCGTGGTGCCGACGACCGCGATGCCGGCGCGGGTCAGCTCGGTCACCGCCTCCCGTACCGGGGTGGAGCTGGTCGCGACGCCGGAGACCGCGCGCAGCCGGTCCGGGGCGCCGGTCATCGTCTTGAGCCGGTCGACGGCGGCCCGCCAGTGCGCGCTGCCGCGGCCGGCGTTGGCGAGTACCAGCCGGATCTTCGGGGTCTGGTCGTTGGAGGCGTGGTTGGCGCGGTACTGCTGGGCGTACGCGCCCTGCACCTCGTGCAGCACCTTGATCCGCATCCCGGCGTCGGGCGAGGTCAGCGGCAGCAGCAGGGCGACCGTCGCGTACGTGCCGGGCTTCAGGGCCCTGTTCTCGCGGGCGATCGCGGCGGCGACCTCGGCCAGCGCGGGGACGCCGAAGTCGTGCCCGTCGCCGTTGACGCCGACGCATTCGGCGCTGCCCTCGGGCCGCTCGACGCCCGCGGCGCAGGAACGGTCCTCCGGGGTGGTGACCCGGTCGACGACGTACACGACGGCCGCGGCCAGGAGGGCCAGCGCGATCACCGACGTGACGATCTTCTGCCGGGTGGTGTAGAAGACGCGGTAGCGCAGCTGGTTGGCCATGGTCGTCAGACTCCGTCCTCCCGGCCCGGCGGGACGGTGATCCCCTGCCAGGCACGGATGTCCCTCGGCCAGTGGGTGGCCGCGTCCCACAGCGGACTGTTGCCGGTCAGATGCCGGCCGGACAGCTGGCGCAGCTCGTGCGCCAGCTTCTCGACGACGTCGTCGTCGGGCAGCGCGAGCGGGTCGGTGAGCAGCCACAGCGCGTGCAGCAGCCGCCCGAGGCACAGGTGCAGTTCGGCGTCCTCGTCGTCGAGCCCGGGCGGCAGGGCGACGGCCTGCCGGCCGAGCGCGACCGCGCGGCGCGGGTCGGGCCCGGCGCGGTGCTGCTCGCGCGGGTACGGCGCGGAGGCGAGGAACCGCAGCCGGCCCAGCCAGCCGAGCACGTCCGGCGCGGGGAAGGTGAGCCGCAGATGCGTCACGGCTTCCTCGGTCCCGCCGAGCGCCAGATCGTGGTGGAGCCGGTACGGGTCGGGCGCGGGGCCGTAGTACTGGCGCAGGGTCTCGTGGACGGCGCGCCAGGAGGCGTACGCGGGCCGGTCGCCATCGTGGAAGCGCAGCCGGTGCAGCAGCAGGGCGCGCAGCAGCGGGTCGGCGACGAAGTGCTCCGGGCCCTCCGGCCAGTCCTCGGCGCGCAGCAGGTCGCGGACCCGCAGCGCCAGGTCGCCGTCCGGGGCCTCGGCGCGCAGCCGGGTCCGGGCGAGCATCCGGGCCGACTCCTCGTCGTGCGCGGCGGCCAGCACCGCGAACGGGCCGCGCCGGACGTGCGGAAGCAGCTCCTTCAGCAGGGTGCGGGCGACCGGGACCGGCGGGCTGTCCTCGCGCAGCTCCACGGTCAGGTCGAGCAGGGCGGCGGGGGTGAGCGAGGCGCGCAGCGGGCCGGGGGCCTCGGCGGCGGCCCGGCTGAGCAGCGCCACGCCCAGCGGGC
>NZ_DATCVQ010000501.1:0-7368 GCF_036566765.1 Streptomyces sp. | reverse complement strand
GTCTCCTTGGCCTTGCGCAGGAACCCGGTGTTCAGGGTCGTCAGGTAGGTGTTCTGGACGATCTGCCCGGCCCGCAGGTGCACGAGGCTCATCGTGGTCCGGGGCACCGACTGGTTGCCGGTGGCCCGGAACAGCGCGGCGGTGACGTCCTTCAGCTCGGGCACGAACTGGGTGGGGTCCTGCATCCGGGAGATCGGGGTCTTCGTCATGGCTGCTGTTCTCCTTCACATCGGCCGACGTGGCCTGCTCGGCGTCTACACAGCACTGACGGATCGGCCCACGCAGATGTGACAGCAATCAGGAAAACATTTCCGGCGTGAATGCAGGCGTCACGCGTCACGACAAGCGTGACTACCGACGCCCGCCGAACTCCCAGTCGTGCACCTCGATGTCGGCGTAGCGGGACGCGGTGAGGACGGCGCGGGCGGCGTCCGGATCCGGTGCCCGCATCAGAACCGCCGTTCCCAGCCAGGTGGCGCCGTCGTCGGAGAGCAGCGGCCCGTACGTGATCAGCTCGTCCTGGTCGCGCGGCACGTCGAGGTCGGCGGCCTGCCCCGAGCCGAGGCCGAGCACGAGGTACCGGTTGCCGTCGGTCCGCCCACCGGGGAAGTCCCACATGGTGCGCCCCAACAGGTTGCGCCACCGGCGCAGCATCACGTCGCGGTACACGCCCGCCTGATAGCCGGGCTCGCCGAAGGCGAACGCGCGGGCGGCAGCGGGGTCCGGCAGGTCGACGATGTGCACGCTGCCGGTGGGCGCCTCGCCGTCGCTGCTGAAGGTCGGGCCGCGGGCGATCATCTCCGCCCCGTACCCGTCCATGTAGGACCAGTGGTCCTCCAGCAGCTCCATGCGCAGTTCCAGGGAGCTGGGCCGATCGCGGTGATAGCAGAAGAACTCCATGCCCACAGTTTTCATCACCCAGCGCACTCCGCTGACGGCGGGATCGTGAAGGCGCAGCTCACACGATGATTCGACTCGACCCTCTCGCTATGTCGCGGGCGTCGGGTCGTCGGTGCGGCCCCCAGGGGCCGCGGTGTGGAAGGTGCGCCGGTAGGCGGCGGGGGAGACGCCGACCAGTTCGCGCATGTGCTGGCGCAGGGAGTTGGCGCTGCCGAATCCGGCGCGGTCCGCGACGAGGTCGATGGAGAGGTCGCTGGACTCCAGTAGCTGCTTGGCGACTTCGATGCGTTGGGCGGTGAGCCATTGACCGGGGGTGAGGCCCGCTTCGTCGCGGAAGCGTCGGGTGAAGGTCCGCACGCTCATCCGGGCGTGGGCGGCCAGTTCGCCCAGGGACAGCGGTCGGTGGAGCCGTTCCAGGGCCCAGGCCCGGGTCGGCGCGGTGGTGGCGGTGGTGGGGGCGGGGACGGGTCGCTCGATGTACTGGGCCTGGCCGCCGTCGCGCCAGGGCGGTACGACGCACCGCCGGGCCACCTGGTTGGCGAGCGCGCTGCCGTGGTCGCGCCGTACGAGGTGCAGGCAGACGTCCACGCCGGCTGCGGCACCGGCGGCCGTGAGCAGGTCGCCGTCGTCGACGAAGAGGACGTTCTCGTCGAACCGCACGCGCGGGAACAGGCGGCGGAAGTGGTCCGCCTCCGCCCAGTGCGTGGTCGCGGGTCGGCCGTCCAGCAGTCCGGCCGCCGCGAGGACGAACGCGCCGGTGCAGACCGAGACGACCCGGGTCCCCGGCCGGATCCGGGCGAGGGCGTCGGCGAGCTGCTGGGGGAGTACGCCCCGCTCGCTGACGACGCCGAGCCGGTGCGTCGGCGCGATGATCACCGTATCCGCGTGGGCCAGCGCCTCGGGGCCGTGCTCCACGTCGATCGAGAAGCCCGCCTCGGTCCGCACCGGCCGGCCATCCGGGGTGCAGACGGCCACTTCGTACAGGGCGGTGCCGTCCACCGCCCGGGCGCTGCCGAAGATCCGGGAAGGGATGCCGAGCTCGAAGGTCATGACGCCGTCGAGCGCGAGCACCGCCACCCGGTGCGCCTCCGGGCCGGGCGGGGCGACGCAGCCGTCGAGCGGGTTCCACTCCAGGGGCTGGCCCGGTCGCTGGCCGCCGATCATGGCTCGCTGTCCATCGGTCATGGCTAGATTCTGTCACATCATGGCCATCTGGCCAGTTCCGGGCGGCCGGGCAAGCACCGATCGTGGAGACGTACCGCAGGAACGCAGGAAAAACGCGAACGAAGGAAAAGGGACTTTTCATGAACGACACCACGATGCGCGCGATCAGCCCGACCTCCTGGGGCGGCCCCGAGGTGCTCACCGCGGTGACCCTCGCCCGGCCCGTTCCGGGACCGACGGAGATCCTGGTCAGGGTGCATGCGGCGGGCGTCAACCCGGTCGACTGGAAGACCAGGGCCACCGGAGGCTTCGGGATGCACAACGACCCGCCGGTGCTGGGCTACGACGTCTCCGGCGTCGTCGAGGCCGTCGGCCTGGGCGTCACGCTCTACCGGCCGGGCGACGAGGTGTTCGGCATGCCCGAGTTCCCGCGCCAGGCCGGCGGTTACGCCGAGTACGCCGTCGGCCCCGCCCGACACTTCGCGCCGAAGCCCGAGGCCCTCAGCCATGTCGAGGCCGCGGCGCTGCCGCTGGCCGGCCTCACCGCCTGGCAGTCGCTGCTGGAGACGGCGCAGCTCACCGAAGGCCGGCGCGTCCTGATCCACGCGGCGGCGGGCGGCGTCGGCCACCTCGCCGTGCAGATCGCCGCGGCCCACGGCGCGCACGTCATCGGCACCGCGCGGGAGGGCAAGCACGCCCTGCTCAAGGAGCTGGGCGCCCACGAGCTGATCGACTACACCCGGCAGGACTTCGCGGAAGCGCTCGCCGGCCGTGAGGTGGACATCGTCCTGGACTCGATCGGCGGCGACTACGGAACCCGGTCCCTGAAGGTACTGCGGGACGGCGGCACGCTGATCACCCTGCCCTCGCCCGACGAGGTCCCGCCCACCACCGAAAGCGCACCTCGCGGCATCCGCACCGGCTTCACCCTGGTGGAACCCGACTCCACCGGCATGCGAGCCCTGGCCGACCTGGCCGCACAGGGCAAACTGCGCCCCGTGGTGGAGACCGTCCTCCCGCTGGAGCGCGCCGCAGACGCCCACCGCCTGGGCGAGACGGGCCGCACCCGGGGCAAGATCGTCCTCACGGTCGTGGACGCCTGATCGCGTCCCGCGGTCGGCGCCCTGCCGTCCCATACCGTGCGGCACGACTTCCGGCCGACCTCGGTCTCAGTCAGGAGTCGAAGCGGCGGCGGGACGACTCGATGTGACCGAGGTACCGGTGGGTCCAGTCGCACAGGCCGTCGATGGTCGCTCGCAGGGCTTGGCCCGGTTCGGTGAGGGTGTACTCGACCCGCGGCGGCACCGTCGGGTGAACCGTCCGCTCGAGCAGCCCGTAGCGCTCCAGCATGCGCAGGTTCTGCGTGAGCATCTTGTGGCTGATGCCCTCGATCTCGTTCCTCAGCTCGCTGAAGCGCAGGGTCCGCTCGCCGAGAGCCTCGATGATCAGGAGCGCCCACTTGTTGGCGACGTCGGAGAAGATCTCCCGTGCCAGAGAGTCCGCCCGCCTCAGGTCCGCGTCCTCGGGCGAGCCGCTGAACTGCTTGGTCACCATCAGGTTCCCCAGTCACTCAAAAGTGCGTTCTTCCATGTCAGCAGCCACTCTCCTACGGTTCCTTGGTAACCACAAGAGACCACGGGTGCCCTGGTTCGGCGGCAGCGAGTCACGGGCGCTCATGACGAGGAGGCAGACATCATGGCCATCACCCTGGTGAACCCGAGCGGACTTCCGGAGGTCGGCGCGTACCGGCAGGTGTCGATCGCGACCGGATCGAAGCTGGTCTTCATCGCCGGGCAGGTCGCCTGGGACGCAGACGGGGTCACGGTCGGCGAAGGGGACCTCGCCGCTCAGGTCGAGCGGTGCTACCTCAACATCGGCACCGCCCTGGCCGAGGCCGGTGGCTCTTTCGACGACGTGGCGAAACTGACCGTCTACGTCGTCGACTGGACCCCCGACAAGATGCCCCTGCTCATGGAGGGGCTCACTCGGGCGGCCACGAAGCTCGGCGTCACCACGGCCCCGCCCGCCAGCCTGCTGGGCGTTGCGGCACTGGACGTCCCCGAGCACTTGGTCGAGATCGAAGCCACCGCGGTCCTCGACTGACCAGGGGTGCTGCGCGCCGAGCTCGGCTGGGGGAGTCCTGTCAGCAGGTGCGGCGGACGTACCCGGCCTCCCCGGCCGGGGCCACGTCCAGGTCGCGGAGAACGATGGAGAGCCGGTCGCCCCACGCGGCGCAGGCGGCGGCGAGGCCCGCCGGCTCGTACTCGATGACGAAGACCCGGTCGTCGTACGCGTCGGCGTAGGCGCCGCATTCGTCGTACTGTCCACACTCCTCGGCGACGGCGAAGTCGAACCCGAGGCTCCGGCCTCGCTCCACCAAGCCGGCGGCGTTCTTCTGGCCCATTGCGAGACCCGCCGCGTGGGCCCGTTCGACGAGCAACTTGCCGAAGGCCAGGTCGTGTTCGGCGGTGAGGAGCCCGCCGGACCGCTCGTGCGAGTCGAGGTTGTCGGCCTCGATCGCCTGGTAGCCGGCCGCGGCGCAGCCGTCGATCCACTCGCCCACGATCCCGGCGAGCTGCGTGCGTTTGGCAGGGGTGGAGACGTCCAGCAGGGCCTCGTCCCAATCCTGGTCGATGACCAGCGCGCCGGAGCCGTCGCGGAGCAGCAGGTCGGGATGGTGGGCCTGCCACCAGGCAGTGGCGTCCGGCTGGGCCTGGAAGGCGTTGACGTAACAGACGTTGTACTGCCCGGGCGCGGGCTTCGCGGTGCGGTCGCGGGAGACCGCGCGTACCCCGGGCGGCGGCGGGTACGCGCCCCCGATCTGGTAGTCGAAGGCGACGCCCGGCTCGGGAAGCACCACTCTGCCGGAGGCGGTCGGCGGGGCGGCGGAGGACCGGTCCGGCGTCTCGGCGTCCTCGTCGCCGGACGCGGCGCACCCTCCCGCCGACACCGCGAGCACACCGCACAGGGTCACCGCCGCCAGCACGCGGCAGAGGGCAGAGGGGACGTGGTCCAGCATGCTTCGAGGCTCCAGTCGTTGGGCGGCCTGAACCGCCGCGCGCATCCCATCATGCCTCGCTGAGTCCGCCGCTCCGGGCTGCCTCGCGGTGCATGCGGCAGGAGCTCAGTCGCGGTAGGCGGCCGTCGCGATCTCGACGAACGACCGGATCAGCGGGTTCGTGCCGCCCGCGCGCCAGGCCGCCACCACGCGGCTCGGCGCCATGTCGGTCAGCGGTACGACGGCCAGCTCCGCGGAGAGGTCGTCCCCGAGCGGGGCGATCCCGACCGTCCCGTTCCACAGCACGGCCTGGATGCACTCCTGGACGGCGCGCACCACCGGGCCCTCGCGCGGCTCGCCGCCGCTCCAGTACGACTGCCACATCGGATCGGTACCTTCCGGGAACCGGAACCAACGCCGCTCGGCCAGGTCCGCCAGCGTCAGCCGATCGCGGCGGGCCAGCGGATCGTCGGCCCGCAGCACCGCGCCCACCGGGTCGGCGCGCAGTTCGTGCACCGTCAGGCCGGTCTCGTCGAAGGGCACGCGGGTCACGGCGATGTCGACAAGTCCGGTGCGCACTCCGCACGTTGGATCGGTCAGGTCGGTCTCCCGGACGCGGACCTCGACACCCAGGTGCCGTCGGCGGAACGCCGCGGCCAGCCGTGTACCGCCCCGGTCGGTGCTGTCGGCCAGAATGCCGACGGTGAGGGTGGCGGCGCCGGCCGCCGAGGCCACGCGTACGCGCACCTGGTCGGCCTGGTCGAGCAGGGCACGCGCCTCGTCGAGCAGGACCGCCCCGGCCGGGGTGAGCGTGACGCCCGCGGCGGAGCGGTGCAGCAGGGCCGCGCCGAGGTCGGCCTCCAGCTGCTTGATCGCCCGGCTCAGCGGCGGCTGGCTCATGTGCAGCCGGGCCGCGGCCCGGCCGAAGTGGAGTTCCTCGGCGACTGCCACGAAGTAGCGGAGGGTGCGTAGCTCCATGACCGGCGACGATACCCGTACGGTATGGGCGCGGCAGGACAGGTCTTGGACGGCATAGCGCTCCGGCAATGGAATCGGAACATGACGGACGAACAGATTCCCCACGAGATGCCCGACCCTGGTCAGCTGCCCGACCCCGTCGTTCAGGTCGCCGGCGTCCAGGAGATCGCCTCCGACCTGCTCGTGATCCCGAACCACGGGGTCGGGCTGGTACCCAATATCGGCATCATCGGCGGCTCCCGGGCCGTCCTGGTCGTCGAGACGGGCCTCGGCACCGCCAACGCCGAGCAGGTCCTCGCCCTCGCGTCCGAGGTGGCCAAGGGTCGCCGCCTGTACCTGACCACGACGCACTTCCACCCCGAGCACGCCTTCGGCGCCCACATGTTCGCCGACCACGCCACCACGTACGTGGTCAACCGCGCACAGTCGGACGACCTGAAGGCGAAGGGGCCGGGCTACCTGGAGATGTTCCGGGGCTTCGGCGGCCCGGTCGCCGAGCGCCTGGCCGGCGTACGGGCGCCCACCCCCGACGTGGTGTACGACGACGGGTACGACCTGGACCTCGGGGGCCGGACCGTACGGCTGCGGCCCACCGGTCGGGGCCACACGAAGGGCGACCAGGTGGTCGAAGTCCCGGACGCCGGCGTGCTGTTCACCGGGGATCTCGCCGAGACCGGGCAGTTCGCGATCTTCCCGTGGTTCCCGCCGTACGACATGGACGTGTCCGGCGTGCGCTGGCTGGCGGTGATGGACCGACTGGCCGCCACCGGACCCCGGGCGGTGGTCCCCGGCCACGGCGAACTCGGCGGCCCGCAGGTGCTCACCGACGTCCGCGACTACCTGCGCGAACTGCGCGACGAGACCTGGCGGCGGCGCGACTCCGCGATGGGCGAGGCCGAGATCGTCGCCGAGGTCCGGGCGCTGCTGATCGAGCGGCATCCCGAGTGGGTCGGCCGGGAGTGGATCGAGCGGGGCGTCGGGTGCCTGTGCGCCGAACACGCCGCATGACGGCGTTGGGGCGACCGGGACACGCCTCACGCGTTCGGTGATGGGGCTCGCAGGCCCTCGAGCAGGGTGGCCGGTAGCGATGAGCGGTGTCGATCCGCTCGTTCAGGAGCGCCACGGTGGACTGATTGCGGGTACGCGAAGTGGCTGGTCGACACGGAGAAGGTGGTCCTGTCGACCGAGTCCGCTGAGCCGGTGGGTACGCCGGGAGTCCGACCTCCGTCGTAGGCTCGCAAACGCGTCTTGCTCTGCTCGTGAGGGGGGAGCCTGCGGGTCAGGGCCCGATGCGCTCGACCTCATTCGGATCGATAGATCGGAAGAGC